>JAYSYE010000215.1:0-47850 GCA_043716635.1 Deltaproteobacteria bacterium
GCATTCGGATCCGTCTCCGCGAGCCGGCGATAGATCGTGCGCGTCGCGATGCCGAGCAGCTTCGCGGTCAGGCGCTTGTCACCGCGCGTGTGACGCAGCGTCTCGTGGATCACGCGCATCTCGATCTCCGCGAGGGGCATGCCGAGCGGGAACGTGAGCCCCGATGCCGACGTGGTGCCCGGCGTGGCCTCGCGGATCTCCCGCGGGAGGGCCTCCTCGTCGATCACGGCGTGCCCGGCCCGCGTGAGCACGACCGCGCGCTCGATCGCGTTCTCGAGCTCGCGCACGTTACCCGGCCACCCGTACTCGGTGAGCAGCTCGACTGCCTTGGGCGAACAGCTCGAGAGCTGCTTTGCGTTCTTCTCGGCGTAGATCTGCACGAAGTGAGCGGCGAGCAGCGAGATGTCGTCGCGGCGGTCGCGCAGCGGCGGCACGTTCACGGGGATCACGTTGAGGCGGTAGTAGAGATCTTCGCGGAACCGGCCGGCCTTGACCTCCTCCGCGAGGTTCACGTTCGTGGCGGCGACCACGCGCACGTCGATGCGCCGCGTCTTGCCCGCTCCACCGAGGCGCTCGATCTCGCCCTCCTGCAGCACGCGCAGGAGCTTCACCTGCACGTGGCGCGGGACCTCGCCGATCTCGTCGAGAAACAGCGTCCCGCCGTTGGCCGCCTCGAAGCGGCCATCGCGGGCGGTCACGGCGCCGGTGAACGCGCCCTTCTCGTAACCGAACAGCTCGGCCTCGAGAATGGACTCGGGGATCGCCGCGCAGTTCACCGCGATGATGGGGCCCTTCGCGCGCGTCGAGTTGTCGTGGAGGGCACGCGCGAGGAGCTCCTTGCCGGTGCCGCTCTCGCCGAGCAGCAACACGGTGGCCTCGCTCGGCGCGGCCTGCATCACGATGTCCATCGTGCGACGCCAGGCGAGGGACGTGCCGATGATCGTCTTCTTCCGCTTCTCGGCGAGCTGCGCCTTGAGGCTGCGGTTCTCGACGAGCAGGGACTGCTTCTCGAGCGCATTGCGGATGATTCGGACCACGTGGGCCCGCTTCAGCGGCTTCGTGACGAAGTCGTAGGCGCCCTCCTTCATCGCGTCGACGGCGGTCTCGACCGTCCCGTAGGCCGTCATCAGCACGACCTCGGTCTCGGGCGCGATCGTCTTCGCGGCGCGCAGCAGGTCCATGCCCGACGTGGTCGGCATCATGAGATCGGTCAGCAGCACGCCGACCCGGTGCTTGCGCAGCAGGTCGAGTCCCGTGTTGCCGTCCGTCGCGGCGAGGACGTTCAGGCCCTCGCGACGGAAGATCTTCGTGAGCGACTCGACGATCGCCTCCTCGTCATCGACCACCAGCACGATGCCGGCATCGGCGTTCGCGCGCAGCTCCATCGGCTCCATGGGGTCCGCCCCGCGCTGCCCCGCGCGCTGCCCGCCGGGCGCGCCGCGATCGTCGATCTGCGCCGCGGCAAACCTGCGAAAGGGGCTCCGGGCCGGCTGGTTCCACATGCGTCTCCCGATACTAACAAGCGGCGGGCCACACTGAGTTCCCGCAACGTGCCGTAACTACTGGGTCGACTTGCCTCCCGATTCACGGAGGCCTGCCAGTTTGTCAGCGGGTCGAGTGCCCCCTGTCAGCTTGGCATCCCGCGGCAGCGTCACGGTGAAGGTGGTGCCAGCCCCCACCTCCGTGTCGACGGTGATCGTACCGCCGTGGCGCTCGACCAGCTCGTGCACGATGGACAGGCCGAGGCCGGTCCCCTCGCCCACGTCCTTGGTCGTGAAGAACGGATCCCAGATCCGCGGCAGCACCTCGGGCGGGATGCCCGGACCGTCGTCCCTGATCCGGACGGTCGCGGACTGCGAGTCGCCGGCGGTCTCGATCGTGATGGTCGAGCCCTTGTCGGTCGCGGGACGGGAGGTCACGGCCTGCGCGGCGTTCGTGAGCAAGTTCATGAACACCTGGTTGATCTGGCCCGCGTGCCCGCGAATGCGCCCGACCTCGCCGTAGTGCTTCACGACCGTCACGTTCTGCTTCAGCAGGTGGCGCAGCAGCTCCAGCGAGTCGTCGAGCGAGCGATCGAGGTCGAACGCGACGATGCTGTCCTCGTCCGTGCGCGAGTAGTTGTGGAGCGCGGTGACGATCGCCTTCGTGCGCTGCGCGCCGCGCTGCACCACCCGCACCATGTCGCGCACGTCGCGGGCGGCCTCGGCGCGCACCTCGGGATCGGGCGAGTCGATGTCGCCCACCGCCTCCTCGAGCGGGCCGACCGTGTTCACGATCGCGTTCACGGGGTTGTTGATCTCGTGCGCGATGCCCGCCACGAGCTGGCCGATCGACGCGAGCTTTTCGGAGCGCACGAGCTGCTCCTGCGCGCGGGTGAGCTTGTCGAGCGCGTCCGCGAGCTCGCGGTTCTTGCGCGCGAGATCGGCGGTGCGCATGTGCACGGCCCGCTCGAGGTCCAGGTTCACTTCCTCCGTCGAACGCAGCTTGTCGCGCAGCGCGCGGCGCATCTCCTCCAGGGCATACGTCAGTCGACCGATCTCGTCGCCTTCCCCGCCCGCCGCGACCGGGTCGGAGAGCTCGCCACGGGCCATCTGATCGGCGCGCTGCTCGAGGCGACGGATCGGCGCCATGAACTGCGCGACCGTGAAGGCGACGATGCCCGCGCACGCGACGAACAGCACGATGAAGAAGACGACGAGCTCCTTGAGCGGGCGCACCATCGACTCGCCGCGCCCGCGGTAGCTCGGATAGAACACGGCCACGCTCCCGAGGTCGTAGAGCTCGCCGCGCCAGCCGATCCGGAGCCGGGACGAGCGTCCGGTCAGCTTCGCGTCCTTCAGCGCGAGCAGCGTGCCGTCGGGTGCCGTCATCTCGTGGACCAGATACCAGGGCGGCGCCGGCGCCCCCTCGACCCCACCACCGACGGCGAGCAGCTCGCGCGCGTCGTCGACGTAGTACATGACGGGAGCCTCGGGGGCGGCGGTCGCGAGCCGTCGCAGCGACGCGCGCACGGCCTCGGGCGTCGGCTGCGTGGACGCGGTCCCGACGTCGGTCTGCACCTGCGACGACAGCCACGCCAGCCCGAGCCGCGACTGCCGGCCCGCGGCGTCGTTCGCGAGGTTCTTGTACTGGACGAAGCCCCACAACAGGGCCATCCCGCAGGCGAGCAGCACCACGCCTCCGAACGAGAGCAGGAGCTTGCTGCGCAGGGACAGCGACGGCGCGATCGCGCGGACGGGGACCCGATAGCGATGCGTCAGGTGCGCGAGCAACGGCCGCAGGACGTCGCGGTGCCAGAGCTGCTCGTAGATCGAGCCCGCGACCGCGAGCACGAGCATCGCCACGGAGAGGATGATCGCGTCGTCGAGATCGAAGCCGAGGTGATAGCGAGCGACGAGCGCGCCGACCACCGCGATCACGAGCCACACCGCGACCGTGAGCATCGCGAGCCGGTACGGCAGCGACTGGGCCGACCGATAGATGGCGGAGGCCGACGGGGTGTCGCTGGAGATGGGTGGCCGCTCCCCGCGCGACACGGCGAGGTAGCGACGCAGGTCACCCGTGAGCACGCGCGCGAACACCGCCCAGACCACGACGCCGACGAACGCGGCCACGACGAGGTAGTTCGTGATCTGGAGGTACTGCGCGAAGCTGATCGGCACGAAGTAGTACGAGAACGCGGAGAGCGACCCGAGCACGCCGCCCGCGACGATCATCGCGACGAGCAAGAAGCGGCGGAAGTGGCTGTCGTCGAACTTGCGCAGCGGCGAGCCTGCCGCGAACAGGCGCGTGCGGACGCCGCCGAGGATGTCCGCCCACCACAGCGCACGCACGCACGCGATCACGTAGGCGTGCACCGCCGCGAGCGCGGCGAGCTCGCCGACGCGTGTCCATGGCCACCGCTCGTAGACGTGGAGGAACACGCCCGTGAGCGCGCTCGCGCCGGCCCACAGGCCCGTGCGGAGGAGCAGCACGCGCACGGGACCCTTGTGGGTCACGCGGTACGCCCGCGCGGCGAGCTCCTTCGGGACGCGCTGCCCGTGGCGGCGAGCCACGACGGCGGCATAGAGCGGCAACAGCCAGACCACGACGGCCGAGACCCAGATCAGCGCCGCACCGATGCCGACGGGCAGCGCCGTCCGCGCGAGCGTGCCGCGCGGGAGGTTGCCGAGGTCGAACGCGACCCACAGCGGATAGCCGACGAACAGGATCTCGGCGATCCCGAGGACGACCGCGGGGACGAGGAATCGTCGTCGAAACGGCAGCGCCGCGATCGCGAGGGCGCGCTGCGAGTCCCGCACCGCGGGGAGGACCGGGACGACCGGATCGACCGGATCGACCGGATCGGCCGGATCCGCGGGCTGGTCGCGGGTCTCGTTGGCCACGCGCTCGGACGGCGGTGGCGAGGTGGCGGGATCCCGCGCGGACGGCGTCTCGGGTGCGGTCACGCCGTCCGGCGTGATCGAGGTCCCGTTCGGCTCCGCCATGGCCGCGACCATAGCGGGTTATGGTCGGGCGTGGCTCGGTGGACTGCGCTGCTCGCGACCGCTCTCGGAGCGGCGGTGATCGCGCATGGCCGCCCGACGCTGGCGGACCCGATCACGAGCCGGGACTTCGGCATCGACTTCTACGACGGCATCGCGATCGGCAACACCACGCAGGTGGGCATGGGGGGCGCGGGCGCGGCGCTCGTCACGGGCTCGGCCGGCTCGCTCCTGAACCCGGCGGCGCCCGCGATCCGCGCGAGCACGGACCACGGCCGCTGGGAGTGGGACTATCACCTCGACGCGCTGACGGCGAAGCTGTCGACCGATTACGACAACAACGGCGTCCAGACCACCGGCGACGGCGGCGCCTCGTTCCTGACGTTCGGGCTGTCGATCCGGGCCGGCAAGTGGGGCATCGCGGGGACGTACACGATCGAGGACGCCCCCCTCGTCGGCTCGAGCCCGCTGCTCGACGCGCAGGCGGTGCGCGGACGCTTCGTGGTCGCGCGGTGGTTCGAGGAGACGGACATCTCCCTCGGGTTCGGCGTGCAGCAGGTCACGTTCGACGTGAACGAGAGCGAGCGCAACCTGTTCAGCATCGCCGGCACCGGCGCGATGATCGGCGCCACGTGGGTGCCGAATCTGCAGCGCTTCCGGATCGGCGCGTCGTACGAGACGCCGATCCTCGGCGCGGCCGTGAAGACCGCGGGCTGCGACCCGATGGATTGCCGCGGCTACATCTTGCCTGGCGAGGTCGAGTCGAGCGGGCGCGTGATCGCGGGCGCGGCGTACCGCTTCGGTCCCACCGCGTGGAACCAGCTCGTGCTCGGCCCCTTTCGCGACGAGCGCGCGGTGACCGTCGCCGCCGACGTGCTGGTGACCGATCGCACGCCCAACGGCTACGGCCTCGAGGCGTTCGGCATGCAGGAGCTCCAGCGCTCGGGTCGCCACGTCGCGGTGTCCGTACGCGGGGGCGTCGACTACGAGCTCGAGCCCGGCAAGCTGCGGCTGCGCGCCGGCAGCTACTGGGAGCCGGCGCGCTTCGATGACGTCTCGGGTCGGCTCCACGTGACCGCGGGCGCGGACCTGCGTGTGTTCAGCTTCCACTTCCTCGGGCCCCGCCGCTTGCGGCTGTCGGCGACCGCTGACGTGGCCGCGCGCTATCGCAACCTCGGAATCAGCGTCGGCTTCTGGCACTGACCCGCCGGGTGCGGCATGGTCGCGCGATGAGAGCCCAGCAAGTAGTGACCGCGAGCGCCATGCTCGCGATGGCCATGGCGACCGGTTGCAAGCACGAGAGCGGCAAGGGCAACGAGGTGGTCTCGAACCGTGCCGGCACCCCCGCTGGCACCGGTGCGGCCCCATCCTCGGCGGCGCAGGATGTCCGCGCCCCGGTTGCCGCCGATCTCGCCGACTACTCGAAGGACCTCGCGGGCTCGGGCGACCTCCTCGCCGCGATCACGACGCCGCAGGGCGTGATCCACTGCAAGCTGCTGACGGAGTCCGCGCCGATGACGGTCGCGAACTTCGTCGGGCTCGCGACCGGCAAGAAGGCGTGGAAGGACCCGAGCGGCAAGGTCCAGGTCGGCAAGCCGTTTTACGACGGGCTGATCTTCCACCGCGTGATCCCGGGCTTCATGATCCAGGGCGGCGATCCGACGGGCAGCGGCGCGGGGGGCCCGGGCTACGAGTTCGCCAACGAGTACAGCCCGAGCGTCGGCTTCGAGCCGGGCACGCTCGCGATGGCGAACGCGGGCAAGAACACGAACGGCTCGCAGTTCTTCATCACCGAGCCCACGACGCCGCTGCCGGCGAGCGACTACACGGTGTTCGGGCGCTGCCACGAGACCGAGATCGTGAAGGCGATCGAGGCGCTCGGCGGGGCCGGGGATCGGCCGACCACGGAGGTCTCGATGAAGGTTGTGATCTCGAAGGGGACGTACTGACTAGCTGACTGGGGCGGCGCGCGCCGGTGGTCGCGCGTGGACGTGCGACCGCGCTCACGACCGTCGAGCTCGACGGCGGAACCTGACTCGCACGCGACCCGGCTCGAGCGGGCCTCGAGCGGGCGCTATTCTGGACGTCGGAGCCGAGACTACTTCGCGGCGGCGGGCGCGGGCTGGCCGGGCGCGCCGAGTCCCGCGAACAGCTCGACCATCGACTGGGTCGACTTGCGCGCGTACTTGTTCTTGCGGCGGCGGCCCTGCTTCTCGTGCTTGTTCTTACGCTTCGTGGTGCTGGCAGATGTATTCGAGGCCATGGCGGAATCTCCCGGTAGAACCGCGGTTTCTAGCGTTTCGTGGTGCGGCCTGTCAATCTCCGCGGCCCCCGCTCGACGATAACCAGCGCCTGGGCTAGGTTGCGTTCCCCGGATGATGTCCATATGATTCGCGGAATTAGCCGATGAAGCTCTGCCCAAAGTGCCAGAAGCATTTCAGCGATGACGCGAACTTCTGCCCTGTCGATGCCGCGCGGCTGATCCCGCTCGAAGCGCCGGCCTCGGGTGGAGATTCGCTCACCGCAAAGTACACGGTCGGTGCCCGCATCGGTGGTGCGCGCACGGGCGTGGTCTACCGCGCAACTGATGTCGCGACGCAGGCTGCCGTCGCGGTCAAGGTCGTTTCCCCCGGCGTGGCCGCGCTGCCGGGCGTGGGCCCGCGGCTCGAGCGCGAGCTGAAGCAGCTCGAGCGCGTCCAGAGCACGGGCGTCGCCAAGGTGATGGCGTCCGGCAAGCGGACCACCGCCGCTGGCGAGGAGACGTGGGTCGCATACGAGCTCGTCGAGGGCGCGCATACCCTTGCCGAGGCGATCAGCGCCCGCGGCCCGATTCCGCTCGCGCAGGCCGCGCAGCTGATCGAGGTCATCGGCGAGGCGATCATCGAGGCCGCCCAGGTGGGCGTCGTGCATCGCGATCTGGCGCCGAAGAACGTGCTGTTCGCGGCTTCGACCGTGGCTGGCACGAGCGACATCAAGCTCATCAACTTCTCGCTGCCGGTGCCGCAGCCTGGCAGCGACAAGGTTCCCGGGGTGCCCGAGTTCGTGGCGCCGGAACAGGTCGACGGCAAGCCCGTGGATCAGCGCTCGAACCTGTACTCGCTCGGCGCGCTCTACTACTACGTGCTCACGGGCCAGACCGTGCACACGGGGAGCGCGGACGAGGTGCACCGCTCGCACGCGAACGCGGTCATCAAGCTGCCGAGCACGCTCGCACTGGTCCCGCCGACGGTGGAAGCCGTGATCATGCGCGCGCTCGACCGCAGCCCGACGAAGCGGTTCCTGACCGTGCGCCAGTTCGTCGACGAGGTGGGCCGCACCGCGCGCGGCGAGTCGGATCCGAAGGCCACGCAGGCACTCGGCAAGACCGGTCGCCCGAAGGCGGAGCTGGTGCAGACGCTGCTCGGCGTGCGCAGCTTCGAGGACGATGGGCTCGTCCTCACGGGCCCCGCGGCGATCGCGGCTCATGCCGCGCACGCGGCTCATGCTGCGCCCAGCGCATCGCCAGGCAGCGTGACCATCGGTCCGGGTGCGCTGCGAGCCCCCGCCGCCATGCCGACGCCGCTCGCCCCGCAGCCAGCCGTGCTAGGCTCGCCCGCTCAAATGGGGAACGTGACAATTGGTCCCGGTGCCGGCAGCACGTCGCTTCCCGACCCTTCCCCAGCGGCGCCCGCGCCGCCGGTCGCGCCGGCACGGAGCCCGCTGACAGCCGCGGCCGCCGATCCGTCGCCGTGGTCGCCTCCAGCGTCGCCCGTGATGCCGGCCGCAGTCGCACCCGCAATGGCGGTCCCCGTCGCGCTGCCGCAGTACGCGGCTCCCGTCGCACCGCCGCAGTACGCGGCTCCCGTGGCACCGGTGATGCCCGCACCTCCCGTGGCGCCCGTGCTCGCGGCGCCGCAGCTCGGCGCAGCGGTGGCCGCGGGCAAGAAGAAGGCGCCCGTGGCCGAGCCGGCCGGTGGCAAGGCCAAGGGCAAGTTCCGCGAGACGATGTGGTTCAAGAAGGGCGAGCTCGATGCGGATGCCGCCCAGACGGCCGCCGACGAGCGCGAGACGACGGGGACCTCGACCGCCGACGACAAGGTCGACACGCTGCCGATCGATGATCGCTACAAGGACGACGGCACGATCTCGCGCGGCGACGCGGAGAAGTACAGCCTGCGCACCGGCGGTACGCAGATGATGGCCGCCGTGCGCGATCCAGGTGCGAGCGCTGCGGGCGCGAGCATGACGGGCGTCTCGGCCGATGCGCTGATCGACGAGATGAAGGGTGGTCGCAAGCTCTGGCTCATCCTCGTGGTGGCCGGGCTCGCTGGCCTCGCGTTCGTGCTCTACATGCTCGCGTCGTAGCGGACCAGCTGTGCGCGCGTGCGGTCGCCGGACTCGGTGGTCGTGCCGCCGGCGAGATCGAGCTCGCCCTTCACGGCCATCGCCGCGACCTCGACGAAGAGGTCCGGATGGGGTCCCGCCACGCCGATCACGGTGACCTCGTGCGCGACGAGCGCACCGGGCAGCGCGGGCGCCGGCGTGATCAACGTCAGGGTCGCGCGGGGACCGACGAGCGCGGCGCCGACCGCCGTGGCGGCCGCGTCGGCGACGAAGACGCGCCACGGCCGCGAGCCGATGCCCTGCCCTGCCACGGCACTCGCCACGGCGACGCGGGTGGCGGCGACATCGCCGGCCGCGGCGTGAACCGCCACCCCGCCCCGCCCCGTGACCCACGCGCTCCACGCGCTCGGCTCACTCGGGGATCCCGGGCTCTCGGCCTCGTCGCACACGACGACCGGGGTGATGCCCTTCGCGATCAAGATCTCGACGAGGAAGCGCGCGACCGGCGAGGCTCCGACGATCACCGCGGGCTCGCGCGCGCCGATGCCGGTGCGCGCGTAGAGCGTGTACGCGAGCGCAGCCGCGCCGGCGAGGGCGGCCGCGGCCGGACCCGGCACCTCGAGGCCGCCCGCACCCGGCTCGGCGAGCGGCACGAGCCAGCGCGGCGAAGCCGTGATCTGCGCGGCCATCGTGCGCTGGCGAGCGGTCGGGCACACCGGCGCGCCCCCGCGCCGACACACGTCGCACTCGCCGCACGGATCCACGGCGCCCACGAGCACGCGCTTGCCGACGAGCGCGGTGGCCTGGGCGCCGGCTGCGATCACTCGACCGACTGCGGCAGCGCCCTGCGCGGCCTCGACCGCGATGATCGCGTCGCCGGCGGCCACGGCGCTATCCGCCGGAGCGCTCACCAGGCGGGCGGCTTGGTGCGCGACGCCATCGGCATGGCGACGTCGACGGTGTCGTCACCGGAGGGCAGATCGCGATCGAGCAGCGTCTCGCTCGGATCACTCTCGGCGCCGAGGTCGTGATGCTCCTCGATCAGCGCCGCATCGTCGACGTCGAGGGCATCGTCGTGCGCCCCGTCGTACGGCCCGTCGTGCGGCCCGTCGTGCGGATCCCGCGGTCCCGGCGGCGGCACGTTCGGCCGCGATCCCGAGGTGCGCTGCGGTGGTGCGGTCCGACCCGAGCCCGAGAGGGCGCCCGATCCCGCGTGGACGACCGGCGCCGCGACCATCCCCGGCGGCGGCGTGAGCGCGCCCGACAGCTGACCCACAGGCAGCCCCTGCCGCGCGCGCCACGTGGTCAGCGCGATGACGAGATCGTCATAAGGAATCATCGTGGGCAGGCTACCACGGTGCTCGCGGTGATCCCCGCTACCGGGTAGCGTTCACCACATGGGCATCGTCGTCTATCGCTCGTACATCCTGCCGACGGAGGGCTTCGTGCACGGGTTCCCCGAGCGCACGGGTGGCGTGTCGACGGGGGCGCGCAGCTCGCTGAATCTCGGCAAGCGCTGGGGCGACGACGCCGCCGCCGTCGACGAGAATCGCCGGCTGCTCGCCGCGCACGTCGGCTACGACCCCGCGGCGCTCGTCGCCACGCGACACGTGCACGGCGTCGCAGTGTGGCGCGTCGGCGAGCCACTCGTGGCCGACGCGGAGTTCGACGGGCTCGTGTGCGACCGCGTCGGGCCGGTGCTCGGCGCGTTCGCGGCGGATTGCATCCCGATCCTGTTCGCGGACGCCGACGCGCGCATCTGCGGCGCCGCCCACTCGGGCTGGCGGGGGACCGTGAGCGGAGTTGCGGCGAACGTGGTCGCGCGGATGGTCGAGGCGGGCGCGCGGGCTGATCGCATCCGCGTCGCGCTCGGCCCCTCGATCGGCGCGTGCTGCTTCGAGGTCGGAGCCGAGGTGGTGGCCGAGTTCCGCACCGCCCTTGGCGAGGTGCCTGGCCTGGTGGTCCCCGGACCTCACAAGGACCACCTGGACCTCCGCGTCGCGACACGCGCCGTGCTCGAGCGGGCGGGCGTGACGGGGTTGCTCATCGACGACCGGCCGCCCTGCACGAAGTGCGAAGGAGACCGCTTCTTCAGCTATCGCCGCGACGGTCTCGCGGGTGGTGTTCACATGGGCTACATCGGCCTCGTGTGACGGCCGGGTCCGTGGTTCGCGGCAGGGCCGGGAGCTACAGGCAGGCGCCCGCGGACCACTGCGTGTAGTAGCTCCCCGTCGTGGCGTCGACCGCGTCGGCGGAGCTCACGCACTGTCCCGCCGCCGCCGACACGCCGTACTGCGCCGGATCGGTCGTGATCGCGAACGTGCCCGACACCACCTGCACCTGGTCGGTCGCGTCGCTGCCACGCAGGCTGCCGTCGAGGAGCACGCGGGTCACGTCGTACACCTCCCGCTCGTCGCCGAGCGCGGCGTGGTCGATCACCATGCGGAGGTCGAGCCTCGGGGCCACCGCCAGCGTGCTCTCGCCCGTGGCCGGGTCACCGGTGAGGACCGCGTCGAGCTTCCTGCCGTGGTCGGGGTTCAGATCGATCGCGAAGGCCTGGACGCCGGCCACCGAGAACGTCGTCGTCGCGGTGCCGAGGCTGAGGTTCGTGAGCGCGAGGGGCTGACCCTCCGCGAGGGCGGCCGTGCCGGTCACGCCGGGGAGCACGAGCTGGGAGTGATCTTCGGGCGAGTACAGCAGTGTCGCACCGAGGGCGATCGAGGCCGACCCCACCTTCGCCGGGGCATCGAACTCGAAGCCGAGCACGTGCGCGGCGGCACTCGTCAGCTTGAACGCCTCCGCGCCGTCGAGCGCCACACCAGCGTCGGCCACGCGAATCGAGACGGCCTCGTCGATGGAGAGCGACGCCTTCGCGTGCCCCGAGCCCAGCACCTCGACCGCCGCCGTCACACGGCCGGCGAGGGCGAGATTCGGGACGTCCTCGCCGAACAGCGGCGCGAGCGCGACGATGGCGTCCGCCGTCTCGCCGAGATCCACGGTGAGCGCGAGCTTCGTGTGCGCGAGCGCGAACGCGAAGGGCTCGTCATGGTTCGCGCCCACCTGGATCGCGAAGTCGAGCTCGTCGCCATTCGCGGTGACGTGGACCCGCAGCTGGGCGGTCGCGAGATCCTGCGCGCACTGCGCGTCGATCGACACGGTCTCGGTGCCCTGGTCGTCGATCACGGTCTCCTGGCATACGAGCGACGCGGGCACCTGGAAGACGCCGTTGCCGAGCGAGTTCGCGTCGGTAAACACCTGCTCGTTCAGCCACGCCACGGCGGCATTCGCATCGAGCGGATCGGGCTCGCCATCCGCGGTCGCGGGCGCGAGCTTCGCGAGCGCGCGGGCGGTGGTGGCGCGCAGCGGCGACGACGCCTCACGCGCGCTTCCCGTCGTACCGGTCGAGCCGACGAGGCGATCGAGCATCGCGAGGGTGGCGGTGCTCGGCACGGCGGCAGTGCCGGCGCTCAGCGCGGTCGAGCTCTCCGTCATCACGTGGCCGAGATCCGATGCGATGCGCGCGCGCACCTCGGACGGAGCCGGAGCGGCGTCACCACCGCCACACGCCGCGAGCCCGGTGGAACCGAGTGCCGCGAGGACCAACCAGCGAGTCGAACTGTTAGAACGATGTTTCATACCGTCGCCCAATCCACCGTCCGTGCCACGACCCGGCGATCGCAGCTTTGCCGCGAAGGTGCCGCTGGATGCCGCCCGGCGCCGGCGATCGGAGCCCGCAAGTGCCCGTCCCGCCTGGTAGTGCCAGCGAATGCCAGCCTGCGGTCGTGTGAACTTGCGAACACAGTGGCTCCTGCCCTTCGCGACCCGCGCGTCGGGGAATCCCCCGCGCGGTGTCACCGAACGGTCAGGTTCGTGGTGAACGCTGGTTGATCTTCGTCCGTCGCATGCTGGGCTTGCCGCGCCGGGCCGCGGCGAGGGCCTCCTGCTCGGCGCAGGACCTCACGACGGCCTGCACCGCCTCCGCGGGATCGTCCGTGAGCAGCATGAGGTCGAGGTCCCGCGGGCCGATCTTCTCGGCGCCGAGCACCGTGCCGCGCATCCACTCGACGAGCCCGCGCCAGTACTCGGTGCCGAAGAGGATCACCGGGAAGTGATAGATCTTGCCGGTCTGGATCAGCGTGATCGCCTCGAAGAGCTCGTCGAGCGTCCCGAAGCCGCCCGGGAAGATGACGAACGCCACCGAGTACTTGATGAACATCGTCTTGCGGACGAAGAAGTAGCGAAAGTCGACCAGCGTATCGACGTACGGGTTCGCCTTCTGCTCGAACGGCAACTCGATGTTGCAGCCGATCGAGCGCCCGCCCGCCTCGTGAGCACCTTTGTTGGCCGCCTCCATGATGCCCGGGCCACCGCCGGTGATGATCGCGAAGTCCTGCTCGGCTAGCAGGCGCGCCACGGTCTCGGCCTGCGCGTAATGCGGATCGGAGGGCGGGGTGCGCGCGGAGCCGAAGATCGAGACGCCGCGCTCGACGGAGGCCAGCGTGTCGAAGCCCTCGATGAACTCGCCCATGATCCGCATGACGCGCCACGGATCGCTGCGCGTGAAGTCGGTCTCGACGGTGGGCTGCTGCAGCAGCTTCTCGTCCTCGGTGGTCGCGGCGTCGCGGATCGACGTGTCGACGGGGTACGTCTTCTCTTTGGGAGTCGGCGCGGCGGCCTTGCGACCGGCGCTGATGTGACCCTCGTCCTGGCGCGCCTTCACGCCGGCGACGGCGGACAGCTCGGCGCGCGCGGTCTCCGCGGGGGACGCTCGCTTGCCGGTCGCCGTCCGAGGCGCGACCGCGGTCGGCGGGGGCCGCGGCTTCCCCTTCGGCGTCGACCTGGGCGGCGGCGGCCGCTTCATTCGAGCGTGATCCCGTACGTCGGGAGAAGGTCGCCGGTCAGTGCTTGCACGGTGCTCTCCGCCTTGTGCCAGTCGATCATCGCCTGTGCCTGCCGCAGATTCGCCTGCCGCAGATCTTCCTGTCGGTTCAGCACGTCGAAGTTCGTCGACTTGCCGAGCGAGAACCGGTCGCTCTCCAGCTTGATGTTCTGATTCGCGAGCTCGATCGCGCGCTCCGAGAGCGTCACGCGACGGCGGGCGAGCTCGAGCTGCGCGACCGCCTGCGCCATCGTCTGCGCGAGCTGCGCGCGCACATCGAGAGCCGTGACCGCGAGCTTGCGCTGCGTCACCTGCTGCTCGCGATAGATGCCGTGCGCCTGCTGGTTGCCGAAGTCGTGCTGCAGCGTGAGCGTCCCGAGGTAGGTCATGGCCTCGAGCTTCACGACGCTGGTCGCCGCATCGAGCGCGTTGTTCTGCTGGCCCGTCGGGCCGATCGTGAGTGCGGCATCGAGCCGGGTGAGGAGGCCATTCGCTGCCACCTCCACGTCGATCGTCGCCGCGGCATCCTGCTTGTCCAGCTGCGCGAGCTCCGGGCTCGCGGTGTACGCGCGCTCGATGAGGGGGCCGAGCTCCCATGCGTGCGGATCGATGCCGAGGTCCTCCGCGACGCGCAGTCCGACCTCGCCGACGCCGATCGGCATGCCGGCGGCACGCCGCAGCGTGAGCGAGCGCTCGATCACGGCCAGCTCGGTGGTCAGGACCTCCTCCTCGCGCGTGGCGATGATCTGCTGCACGGCCGGCAGCTCGCTGCGCGGGGTCTTGCCGCCATCGACGCCGATCTGCGTGACCCGCAGGCGCTCCCGCGCGAGGTCGAGGCTCGCCTCGGCGATCGCGACCTGCCGCTCGGCCAGCACGAGGTCCCAGTACGCGGAGACGACCGTCTGGATCTGCCGGATCGCGACGTTGCGGCGCGCGAGCGTGGAGACCTCGTTCGCGATCGTGGCGCGGCGCGCGTTGGCCTCGTAGAGGAAGCGGCCGCGATTGCGCAGGAGGGGCTGCGTGTACGTGGCGGAGATCTCGTCGTACCAGCTCGTGCCGCTGCCGAGCCCGACCGGCCCCGTGCCCGAGCTGTCGGAGCTCGTGTAGCGGCTCGCCACGTGAAAGTTCAACGTGCCGCCGGTCGAGAACCCGCGGTAGATGTCGCCGGTCGCGGCAATCGACGTCTGGCGCGCGATCGCCAGGCCGGAGATGAAGCCCGTCGTCCGTCCGGCGGACAGCTGAGCCTGGAGGTGCCAGTCATCGCGCGAGTACGTCTGCTCGATGCGGGCCTCCGCGATGGCGATATCGAGCTTCGCGCTCGCGAGGGCGGGCGAGTGCTGCACGGTGCTCTGCAGCACCTCGGGGAGGGTCGTGACCCGGGGCTCACCCGCCCACGCGGCGAGACCGTCGGCTGCGGGCGTGGGTGCGGTGACCGGCGGGACCGACGGCGGGACCACCGGCGCGGGCGCGGGCGTACCGGTCCCGAGCTGGGCCACGAGGACACGTCCGAGTACATCGAGCAGCAGCGGCGCAGCCCACATCCGGGGCGCATGATGCCATGCAGGTGATCTACGCGCCCGCCCGCGTGGCATTTCGCGGGAGGTGCGTGTTAGCGTCACCGCTCCGATGGCAACGGTCCTTCGTACCTATTGCTTCCTCGATGCGCTGCAGCCGCAGCAGGCGACGTTCATCGGCAAGACGGCCCGCGGCTTTCTCCCGGTGCCATTCCAGGCGTCGCTCTGGGTCGAAATCGCGCCCGGCATCGCGATCAACCAGGTCACCGACGCGGCGCTGAAGGCCACGAGCGTGCAGCCCGCCGTGCAGGTCGTCGAGCGCGCCTACGGGCTCCTCGAGGTGCATCACCACGACAAGGGTGAAGTGCTCCAGGCGGGCCGGACGATCCTGTCGTACCTCGGCGTCGAGGAGAACCAGCGGCTGAAGCCGAAGGTGCTCACGAACCAGGTCATTCGTGGCGTCGAGGCGTACCAGACGCAGATCATCAACCGCAGCTCGGCCGGCATGATGGTGCTCCCCGGGCAGTCGCTGTTCATCTTCGAGTGCGAGCCGGCGGGCTATGTCGTGCTCGCCGCGAACGAGGCCGAGAAGGCCGCGCACGTGAACCTCGTGAACGTCACGCCGTACGGCGCGTTCGGTCGCCTGTACATGGCGGGCTCCGAGGCCGACATCGATGCGGCGGCAGCCGCGGCCACGGCCGCGCTCGCGAGTGTCACTGGCAAAGAGTCCGAAAAGTTCGTCGATAAGTAACGAAGGAGAGCACCCATGGCTGACGCGCTTGGAATGATCGAAGTCAAAGGCTTCGTCGGTATGGTCGAGGCCGCCGACGCGATGGTGAAGGCAGCGAAGGTCGAGCTCGTCGGGTTCGAGAAGACCGGCGGCGGCTATGTCACGGCCGTCGTGCGCGGCGACGTCGCCGCGGTCAAGGCCGCGACGGAGGCCGGTCAGCGCGCAGCGGAGCGCGTGGGCGAGGTCGTGTCGGTGCACGTGATCCCGCGTCCGCACGCGAACGTCGATGCGGTGCTGCCGCTCGGTCGTGCGGGTGGGCAGCCCGGCGGCGACGGCAAGAAGTAGCTCGTGGTCCTGGGCAAGGTCATCGGCACGCTCGTCGCGAGCCGCAAGGAGCCGACCCTCGAAGGGCTGACGCTCCTCGTGGTCCGCGCGTGCGACGTGGATGGCGCGCCCACCGGTGGGATCGCGATCGCGGTCGACGCCGTGGGCGCAGGCGTCGGCGAGGTGGTGCTGTATTGCTCCGGCTCGTCGGCGCGGCAGACCAAGGTGACGCAGAACCGACCGGTGGACGCGACGATCATGGCGATCGTCGACGAGATCGCCGTCGGTGACGAGCGTCGGTACAAGAAGGACGAGTAGGCGTGGCGTTCGTCCCGCCGCATCTACGGAACAAGGGACCGGCGCCGGTGCCCCCGGCCGGCAAGGCCATGCCGGACCGGACGTCTGGTCGGCCGGACCGGACGCCCGAGCGCGCGCCTGCCCGGTCGCCGGATCGGTCGCCTGCCCGATCGCCCGACCGAACCACGTCGAGCTTCGACGATCGCAAGATCGAGGAGATCGTCTCGAAGGTGCTCGACCGGATCGCGGGCCCCGCGCCTGCGTCGGCGCCTGCATCGTCGGCAGCGCGTCCGGGGCTCACGCCCGATGGCGCGACCAAGGCGCCGAACCACGGCTCGCAGCCGGCCGCAGAGGCCGCCGCCCCGAAGGTCAAGCCGAACATCCCGCGCGGGACGAACGGCGTGTACGCCGATGCCGAGCACGCGGTGCAGGCGGCCCGGCGCGGGTTCGAGGCGAACGAGCGGCTGCACATGAGCGTGCGCGCGGCGATGGTCGCGGCGATGCGCAAGGCCGTGCTCGACAACAACGAGCAGCTCTCGCGATTCGCCGTCGAGGAGACCGGCCTCGGCCGCTACGAGGACAAGCTCGCGAAGAACCGGCTCGTCGCGGAGAAGACGCCGGGCGTCGAGGTGCTGCGCCCGATCGCGTACACCGGCGATCATGGCCTGATGCTCACGGAGCGCGCGCCGTACGGCGTGCTGCTCGCGGTGACGCCGACGACGAACCCGACCGAGACGATCCTCTGCAACGCGATCGGCATGGTCGCGGCCGGCAACGCGGTCGTGTTCAACGTGCATCCGTCCGCTGCGGCCACGTGCAACTGGTGCGTGCACCTGCTGAACGAGGCCATCCAGGCCGCCGGTGGCCCGAAGGACGTGATCACCACGGTCGAGCGGCCGACGGTCGAGACGGCTCAGCTCCTGATGAAGCACCCGCACGTGCGGCTCGTGGTCGTCACGGGCGGTCCGGTGGTGGTGAAGCAGGCGATGAACTCGGGCAAGAAGGTCATCGCGGCCGGCCCCGGCAATCCGCCCGCGGTCGTCGACGAGACGGCAAACCTCGCCAAGGCCGCCGATGCGATCGTGCGCGGCGCGACGCTCGACAACAACATCGTTTGCATCGCGGAGAAAGAGATCATCGCGGTCGACTCGATCGCGGACGAGCTCGTGCGCCAGCTGCAGAAGCAGCCGGTGCTGCTGCTCGATGCGCGCCAGGTCCGCGAGCTCGAGAAGGTGATCCTCGAAGGCGATCACGTGAACAAGGCGTGGGTCGGCAAGGACGCGGGCGTGATCGCCAAGGCGATCGGCATCGGCGGCCACGGCCACGATCTGCGCATGATCCTGTGTCAGGTCGAGGAAGAGCACCCGTTCGTGCAGCACGAGCTGCTGATGCCGGTGATCCCGCTGGTTCGCGCGCGTGATGCCGCGGACGCGATCGCGGCCGGCCTGCGGGTCGAGCACGGCTTCAACCACACCGCCACGATGCACTCGACGAACATCGACAACATGGCGGCGATGGCGCGCGTCTGTAACTGCAGCATCTTCGTGAAGAACGACGCGTCGTACGCGGGCCTGGGGCTCGGCGGCGAGGGCTACACGTCGTTCACGATCGCGAGCCCGACCGGTGAAGGCCTGACGACCGCACTTCACTTCACGCGCGAGCGCCGCTGCACGCTCAAAGAGGCGTTCCGGTTCGTGTGACCAGTCCCGTCCGCGGTCCCGCACTCGGCGTTCTCGAGCTCTCCACCATCGCGCGCGGCATCGTCGCCGCCGACGCGGGACTGAAGCGGTCCCCTGCTCTCTTCCTGGCGTCTCGCGCCGTGTCGGGCGGCAAGCATCTCGTGATGTTCGAGGGCGGCGTCGCCGAGGTGCAGGAGGCCATGGCTGCCGCGACCCTCGCCGCCGGCGACAAGCTGCTCGACCTCGTACTGCTGCCCGCGGCCGACGATCAGGTGTGGGGCATGCTCGGCGCGCCGGTCTCGCCGCTGAACTGGTCGCTCGCGCCCGACGCCGAGGCCGTCGCGATCATCGAGACGTCGACGGTGTGCGCCGCGATCGCCGCCGCGGATGCCGCGCTCAAGCTCGTCGCCGTGACGGTGCAGGACGTCCGCTTCGCGGTCGACCTCGCGGGCAAGGCCTACTTCACCCTGACGGGCACGCTCGACTCGATCCAGGCCGCCGCGGCCGTCGCCGCCGCCGTCGCCGACCTGCGCCTGGTCGGACTCGAGGTCATCGCGCAGCCGTCGCCCGACCTCCGCGGCCAGCTGTTCCGCTGAGCGAATAGCGATTCATATATGAGTTGATGCGCGCTCTGGCGTATCATGGATGAATCCCTATGCGCTCCGCCGTGGTCGACCTGTTGCCCGCGCGCGTACGGCGCTCGCTGGAGAAGCTGGGCGGCGACATCGTCGTAGCCCGCAAGCGGCGGCACCTGACGGTCGCGATGATGGCGGAGCGTGTGGGAGTCGCGTCCGCGACGTATCTCCGGGCCGAGCGAGGAGATCCGACGGTAGCGATGGCGGTCTACGCGATGATCTTCTTCGCGCTGGGCCTCGGAGAGCCGCTGGCGAACGTGATCGACGCGAGCCACGACGAGCACGGGTTGTTGCTCGCCGCCGAGCAGCTCCCTCAGCGCATCCGCCTCCGCAGGGGCGCGGGACCGCGATGAGTCGGGACATCGGTGTGTACTGCAACGTCGCGTCGGCACGCGTCGGGACGTTGCGGTTCGACGCGCGGGGCCACCGCGAAGCAGCGTCCTTCGAATACGACGCCGCATGGCTCGCGCAACCGGAGCGGTTCGCGATCGCACCCTCCGTGCCGCTCGTGGACGGCGCGCAGTTCCACAAGCGAGCGCCACAAGGCTCCCCGTTCCACGATCCGCTGGCCGACACCGAGCCAGATGGCTGGGCGAAGCGAGTGATCCTGCGCGACCACGCGAAGCGTCGCCAGCAGGGCCGCCAGGCCGGTGATCGCACGACCGCACCTGCGCTCACCAGTCTCGACTTCCTGCTGGCCGTCGACGACACGAGCCGCGTGGGCGCGCTGCGGCTGCAGGACGAGAGCGGCCAGTTTTGCCGCGCGCACGACCCGGACCACCGCACCACACCGCCGCTCGTCGAGCTTGGAGCGCTGCTTGCCGCCTCCCGCGCGGTCGAGCAGAACACCGAGTCGCTGGCCGACCTCGCGTACCTGCGCGGACGCGGTACCTCGCTGGGTGGGTTGCGCCCCAAGTGCACCGTGATCGACGACGACGGGGCGCTCTCGATCGGCAAGTTTCCGAGCGCCACCGACGAGCGAGCGGTCACGAAGGGCGAGGTGCTCGCGCTGCGGCTCGCCAGGCGGGCCGGGATCGACGCCGCCGAAGCACGGCTGCTCGATCCAGAAGGCCAGGCGATCGCGCTCGTGCGCCGATTCGATCGCACGGCCGAAACCCGTACTCCGTACGTGAGCGCGGCAACGTTGCTGGGTGTCGACTCGAGCGGCGAGCATGCGTACACCCAGGTCGTGGACGCCATCCGCGCCCATGGCGCGAACGTATCCGCGGACGTCCACGAGCTCTACCGCCGCATCGCGTTCTCGATCCTGATCACGAACACCGACGACCACCTCCACAACCTGGGATTCCTCCACGTCGAGCACGGGCAGTGGCGGCTCGCACCCGCGTTCGACCTCAACCCCGCGCCCGATCGCGTGCGCGAGCTGAAGACCTGGATCTCGGAGGAGACCGGACCCGCCGCTTCCATCGAGTCGCTGCGGTCGGTCGCCACCTACTATCGACTCTCGCTGACCACGGCGGACGCGATCATCGCCGAGGTCGACCACGCCGTCGCGAGCTGGCGGAGAACGGGCGCGGCGCTCGGGATGACGATGCCAGAGCTCGAGACGTTCGCGGACGCCTTCGAGCACGAGGAGCGACTGGGGCGCCGCTGAGCGCGCGGCTGCCCGCACTGACGCGGATGCCGCCGCAACCGAACGCCGCGACCCGCCGTCAGGGCACGTCGGCCGAGACGCGATCGACGGAGAACACGCCCTTGATGCGGCTCAGCGAGCGGATCACGGACTTGAGCTGATCGAGGTCCTTCACCGACGCGTGGAACGTGTTCACGGCGCGGCCGTCCTCGGTGGAGCGGCAGTGGGCCTGGTTGATGTTCACGGACTGATCGGTGAAGGCCTGCGAGATGTGCGCGAGCAGGCCGGGCTTGTCGGAGCACAGGACCTGGATCGCGACCTCGTGCTGCGCCTTCGTGTTGCCATCCCATTCGACCTCGATGCGGCGGTCCGGATCGAGATCGAGGCCCTTGTCGCAATCGCGCCGGTGCACCGTCACCCCCCGGCCGCGCGTGATGAAGCCGTGGATCGGGTCGCCCGGGAGCGGGCTGCAGCACTTCGCGAAGCGCACGAGGATGTCGTCCGCGCCGGCGACCTTGATCCCCGACGTCGACGTGCGCCGCGTGACCTTGCGGAGCAGCGTCTGCAGCATGCTCTCGCTCTTCTTCTCGGGCTCCTCGTTCTTCTTGAGCTCGGGCAGCGCCTTCTCGAGCACCTGCTGCGTGGTGATCTTGCCGTAGCCGAGCTGGATGATGAGCTCGTCGACGCTCATGCACTTGAGCTCGCGCGCGGCGGTGGCGAGTTGCTTCTCCGCCCGCGCCAGCGTGGAGCCGTGCTTGCGCAGGGCCTTGTCGATGAGGTCGGTCCCGAGCGCCACCGCCTTGTCGCGCTGCTCCTGTCGCAGCAGCCAGCGGATCTTCGTCCGCGCGCGCGCGGTCTTGACCATCTTCAGCCAGTCCTTCGTCGGCTTCTGGTTCGGACTGGTGATGATCTCGATCGTGTCGCCGTTGCGGAGCTGGTAGCGCAGCGGGACGATCATCCCGTTCACGCGCGCGCCCGAGCAGTGGTCGCCGATGGAGCTGTGAACCGCGTACGCGAAGTCGATCGGGCAGCTGCCCTTCGGCAGCGCCTTCACGTCGCCGCCCGGCGTGAACACGTAGACCTCGTCGCCGAAGAGATCGATCTTGACCGACTCGAGGAACTCCGTCGGATCGCGCAGCTCCTTCTGGGATTCCATCAGCTGGCGCAGCCACGCGAACTTCTTGTCATCGACCGTCGCGATCGCCGACCCCTCCTTGTACTTCCAGTGCGCGGCGATGCCGTGCTCCGCCACGAGGTTCATCTCGCGCGTGCGGATCTGAACCTCGATGCGCTCGCCGCGCGGTCCGATCACGGCGGTGTGCAGCGACTGGTAGAGGTTCGGCTTGGGCAGCGCGATGTAGTCCTTGAACCGCCCGGGAATCGGGGTCCACGTCTGGTGGGCGACGCCGAGGCCCTGGTAGCAGTGCATCTGGGTGTCGGTGATCACCCGGAACCCGATCGCGTCGTGGATCTCCTCGAACGGCCGCTGGGTGCGCTTCATCTTCTGGTAGAGCGACCACAGGTGCTTCGCGCGCCCCATCACCTCGCACGGGACGCCGTGATCGCTCATTTCCTTCGCGATCAGCTTCTCGACGGTGTGGATGTACTCGAGCCGCTCGGCGCGGGTCTTCGAGACATCGGTCGCCAGCTGCTCGTACTCGCCGGGGTGCATGTACTTGAACGCGAGATCCTCGAGCTCGACCTTCACCCACTGGATGCCGAGGCGGTTCGCGAGCGGCGCGTAGATCTCCATCGTCTCGCGCGCGATGCGCTCCTGCTTCTCCGGCGGGAGGTGGTTGAGCGACCGCATGTTGTCGAGCCGGTCGCACAGCTTCACGAGGATCACGCGGATGTCGCGCGCCATCGCCAGCAGCATCTTGCGGAAGTTCTCGGCCTGCTGCTCCTCGCGCGTCGAGTACGGCAGCTTGCCGAGCTTCGTCACGCCATCGACGAGGAACGCGACCTCCTTGCCGAACAGGTCGCCGAGCTGCTCGATCGTCGCCGACGTGTCCTCGACGCAGTCGTGCAGGATCCCCGCGCACACCGAGGCCACGTCGAGCTTCAGCTCCGCGATGATCTGCGCGACCGCGAGCGGGTGCGTGACGTACGGGTCGCCTGACTTGCGCGTCTGCCCATCGTGCGCGGCGGCCGCGAACTGGTACGCGCGCCGCACCAGCGGCAGGTCCGCATTCGGGTAGTAACCCGCGACTTCCGAGAGGATTTGTTCGAGCTGGTGCATCCGGGGGACACTCCCAGGGTAGCACCTGCGCTATTGGGACGCGTAGGCGTCGGCGAAGCGCCAGCGGAACTCGAACGCCTCCCCGGGCCGCGAGATCACGAGCTTCAGCCAGCGCACGCGCGGCGAGAACAGATCGCGCTGATAGAAGACGAAGTCGGCCTTGCCCCGATAGACCGAGAGCGAGCCGAGCGTCTGGCGGTTCTTCCAGCCGTCCTCGTTGAGCGCGACGATGTCGCCGTAGCCGTTGCGGATGGCCGTGCGCTGCTCGCGATCCCACATCGTGGTGATGATCTTCGTGCGCGCGTGCTCCACGCCCTCGGGAATCCACTGACGCCCGCTGTCGTCGTACAGCTTCACGTTCCACGTCTTCAGATCGGCCCAATCAGGCCACTTGTGGTCGACCTGCACGTGGAAGCGCAGCCGGTCGCGCGAGACGACGACGAAGCTCGCCGTGTTGTAGAGCGGCCAGCGCTGGTTGTTCACCACCGCGACGTGGTGCGTGGCATCGGGCGGAGCCGGCGTGTCGAGCTCCATGTCGCCGCGGACAATGGTGATCGCAGCCGACTGACGCAGCGTCTCCGTCGGGTTGACGAGCGGATTGGGCTGCACTGCCTCCGCGTGGAACGTGCGACTGCACCCGGCTGCGCCGGCACACGCCACGGCGATCGCCACGACGCCCCACAGCCGTGCTCGCCCCATGAGGTTCATGGTGACGGGCGGGGACCCTGCCGTCAATCGTGGCCTTCGATGGGTCCCCGCGAGTCCCCGCGAGCCCCCGCGGGCCTCCGCGAACCCGCGCGACCTACGCGTCGAGCGGGTGCCCGACGAGCCGCTTCGCGTGCGCCAGCGGATCGGTGGCGGCGTTCGCGGCCAGCAGCTGCGCGAGCGCGGCGAGCTCGGCTGCCACCGCCGGCGGATGACCGCCCGCGCCGAGCGTCCCCGCGCCCAGGCGCCGGGTCAGGTAGAGCGCGCGGAGGACCCCGTACGCCCGCTCGAGGTCATCGTTGACGATCAGGTGCTGGTACTCGGGATAGTGCTCGAGCTCCTCGATCGCCTTCGCGAGGCGCTTCTCGATGACGCCCGGCGCGTCCGTCGCGCGACCGCGCAGCCGATGGGCGAGCACGAGCAGGTCGGGCGGCAGGATGAAGATCTTGAGCGAATCGGTGGGCCAGCGTGCGGACAGCGCGGCGCCGCCCTGCCAGTCGACGTCGAAGATCACGTCGCGACCCTCGGCGAGCGCGCGCTCGACCGGCGCCTGGGCCGTCCCGTAGCGATTGCCGTGGACGAACGCGTGCTCGGCGAACTCGCCGTGCTCGACCATCGCCTCGAACTGCGCGGGCGCGATGAAGTGGTAGTCGTGATCGGCGACCTCGCCCGTGCGCATGGGCCGCGTCGTGTACGACACGGAGAACGTCAGCTCCGGGTGCTCGGCGAGGAGGCGACGGGTCAGCGTGGTCTTGCCTGCCCCGGAGGGCGACGAGACGATCACGAGGACGCCACGGGCGGTCACGAAGCGCACTATCTCACAGGGTCACTCGACGTTCTGCACTTGCTCGCGCAGCTTCTCGAGCGCCGCCTTCCCGGAGACGATCGCGGTGGTGATCTCCGCCGCCGCAGACTTGCTTCCGATGGTGTTCAGCTCGCGCCCGAGCTCCTGCACGAGGAAGTCGAGGCGGCGGCCGACGCCGGCGGTGGTCGAATCGACCAAGGCGCGGCACTGGTCGAGGTGCGAGGCGAGGCGAACGAGCTCCTCGGTGATGTCGGAGCGGTCCGCGAGCAGCGCGATCTCCTGCGCCAGGCGCGCGGGATCGAGCACGGGCGCGGGCCGCGGGCTGCCGTCGGCGGGCGCCGGCGCCAGCTCTGCGGTCTGAGCGAGGAGCTTGGCGACGCGCTCGTGCAAGCGCTTCGCGACCGCGCCCGGCACGGTCGCCGCGAGCGTGGCGACCTGCGTGCGCACCGTGCTCAGCTCGTCGAGCCGCTGGTGCAGCTCGATCGCGAGAGCCGCGCCCTCGGCGAGTCGCATGCCCGCGAGCTGGGCGAGCGCGGCGTCGAGCGCGGGTAACACGGGAGACTCGGCGAGGATGTCGCGATCATCGGCGACGACGGGCTCGTCGAGGACCATCACGCCCGGCTGCTGGATCGCGAGCGCGAGCTGCGGGGCATCGGTACCGAGCTTGCGCGCCAGCGCGGCGAGCTGCTGGTAGACGCGGGCCGCCGCCGCCTCGTCGAGGCGCGGGCCCGTGAGCTCGCCTGCGCGCACGTGATGGATCGAGACGATCACCGAGCCGCGCTCGATGCTCCCGCGCACGCGCGCGGTGACCGCCTCCTCGAGGACCGCGGGGAGCGCGCCGCCACGGAGCTTCAGGTCGAGGAACCGATGGTTCACGGTGCGGACCTCCACGGTCGCCCGTGCATCCTTGATCTCGGCCGCTCCGCGTCCATACCCGGTCATGCTGCGCATGCGGCGCACGATACAGGGTCTGGGGGGGCTAGACCGGGGGTAGACTGCCGGCGTGGATCGGCGCGCTGCGGTCACGCTCGTGGTCGGGCTCGGGCTCGGGCTCGGGCTCGGGCTCGGGCTCGGGCTGCCCGGCGCGGGCGGGTGCCGGCACCCGGGCGCCGCGCCTCCAGCGCCCATCCGGTTCCTGCACACGTTCGGACCCGACGAGACCGAGCTGTTCAACACGATCGTGCGAGAGCGCGGGCTCGTCGTGGAGTCGTCGCTGGTGCCGTTCGCGCGCGGACAGCAGGTGATCAGCGAGATCGTCGCAGCCGGCGGCTCGGCGTGCCCGGACCTGATCCGCATCGACGCGACGTGGTTGCCGGCGCTGCGGAGCGCGGGCCTGCTGACGGCCGTGCCCGCGGATCTCGCCGCGCGCGACTGGACGCCGGAGGCGCGCGGCCTGGTCACGAGCGCGTGGAACGGCGGCAGTGGCGTGCTGTACGGCGTCCCGGAGGCCGTCGACGGGCTGGTCGTGGTGCGCGACTCGTCGCGGCCGGCCCCCGCGAGCGACTCGATCGAGGATCTCGTGCTCGCGGCCCGCGCGACGAAGACGGAGTCCTCACCCTATCCGCTCGGCGTGCGCGTCGATGGCTACTGGTTCGTCGCGTGGCTGCGCGCGGCGGGCGGCGAGCTGCGACCGCCGGGGATCCAGGGCGACGCGGCGATCGCAGCCCTCGCCTCGTTCGCGGCACTCTACGGCGACGTCGCGTCACCACCGCCGCCATCGGGTACCGAGGCGCCGGACGAGCTGCGCCGGTGGCAGGCGCACGAGCTCGCGTACTGGGTGACCGGCCCGTGGCAGCTCGGGGCCCTGGCCGATCGCGACCGGCTCGCGATCACGCGCCTGGCTCATGCGCCGCGCGGCGGGCAGGTCCTCGTCGTGCCTACCTGCGCGTCTCGTGCGGCCGACGGCTGGCGCCTCGCCGCCGAGCTGACCGACCCCGCGGTCGAGGCCCGGTTCGCGGTGGCGTTCTCGACGGTGCCCTCCCGCACCTCCGCCGTCGCGCAATCCCCGCCGCTGGTGCGGGCGCTGTACGTGGCACTCGCCGCGGGCGAACCGTTGCCACGCGTCGCGACGACCCCGCTGCTGTTCGATGACCTGAATCCCGCGCTCGCGGCCGTGGTGGCGAAGGACGCGACGCCGGCCGAGGCGATCGAGGGCGTGCGTCGCGGCTGGCAGCGCGTGGCCGCAGGTGCCAACTCGCACGCAGGGCAGCCGTGAGCGCACCGCGTGGGCCGAGCGCGCGGGCGCCATCGCTGCGCTGGCGCGTGCTCGTGGTGATCGCGCTCGCCGCGATGGTGCCGACCGTGGTGGTGGGCGCGCTCGCGATCGTGCGGGCCCGCGATGATGTCCAGCGCGAGGTCGAGCGCGGGGCACTCGCTCACATCCGCGCGCTCGGCGCCGCGCTCGACGGGACGCTGCAGGACGCGCGACGCACCGTGGAGCTGGCGGCGGCGACGTGGGCCGACGCGCCCGACGATCCTCGGGAGACCCAGCTGCTCATGCGCCGGCTGCGCCGCGACGTGCCGATCGTCGCCGCGCTCTCGATCCTCGACGCCGACGGCAAGCTGCGGTACGGCGATCCGGTGCCCGGCGGCATCGTGGTCGACGCCGGAAGCCACAGCTTCGGGGGCTACGTGGGTGATGCGCACCGCGCCGAGGGCCGGACGGTCGTGAACCTCGTCGTCCAGGCGCGCGGTCGCACGGGCGAGCTCATCGGCGTGTTCCTCGCGACCCTCGACCTCGGCTTCGTCCACGACGTGATCGCGGCCGCACGGCTCGGCCACGGCGCCCGCATCGTGGTCGTCGACGGCGTCGGCGTCCCGGTCGCAGCGAGCGACCATCGCCCGCTCTCCGAGCAGTCGCTCGCCGGCAAGGACCCGGCGGTGGACCGCGCGCTCGCGTCGTCGGTCGAGGGCACGCTCGCGGCCGACGGCTGGATCAGCGCCTATCGCAACCTGTCGAGCTACCAGTCCCTGCGCGGCGTGCGGTGGGCCATCCTGCACCAGCAGCCAGAGGCGGACGCGTACGCCCTCGCCCGGCGCACCACCCGCGACACGTTGCTGGTCGGTGGGCTCGCGCTCGCGATCGCGCTCGCCCTCGGCGCGCTGTTCGCGACCCGCCTCACGCGCCCGCTCGCGGCGCTCGCCAGGCGCGCCGATGCGATCGCCGCTGGCAGCGCCGAGGACGCACCGCCGGTGCGTGGCCCCGGCGAGATCGGCGTGCTCGGCGTGCGGATCGACGAGATGGCCCGCCGCATCTCCGAGCGCGCGGAGCTGCAGACGGCGCTCGCTCGCGGCGATCGGCTCGCGTCCGTGGGCGTGATGTCCGCGCAGGTGGCACACGAGATCAACAACCCGCTGACGACGGTGCTCGGCTACGCGAAGCTGCTCCAGGAGGACAAGACCGCCGGCCATCCCGACCTCGTGGGCTTGCAGCTGATCGCGGACGAGGCCGCGCGCATGAAGACGATCGTCGGTGGGCTGCTCGACTATGCTCGCACGCCGCGCCAATCCGAGAGCCGGCTCGCGCTCGCCGAGGGTCCGGCCACCGATCCGGCCGGCGTGGTGCGCCACGTGACGGCGCTGCTCGGCCCGCAGCTCAAGAAGGCGCGGTGCCGGCTCGTGGTCGACCTCGCGGGCGCGGCGACGCCCGTCGCGATCGACGCGCATGCGCTGCAGCAGGTGCTGGTCAACCTCGTCCAGAACGCGATGCAGGCGATCGGGGACGGCGGCACCATCGCGATCCGCGGCACCCAGGCGCCGGGGGGCATCGCCACGCTCCTCGCGATCAGTGACGACGGCCCTGGGGTCCCGGCGACAGATCGCCTGAAGATTTTCGACCCCTTCTTCACCACGAAGGCCGCGGGGGTCGGCACCGGCCTCGGCCTCGCCGTGTGCAAGCACCTCGTGACCACGGCGGGTGGCTCGCTCGAGGTCACCGACGGCCCGCACGGCTGCGGCGCGGAATTTCGGCTCGCGCTCCCCAACGCCGCCTGACGCAAGCGCGCGAGCGATGCCACCATCCGTGATACGCCACCGGTCGTGAGCAGCATCCTCGTCGTCGACGACGAACGCGGCATCCGTGCGCTTTGCAGCGACGTGCTCGGCCGTGCGGGCTACGAGGTCGAGGCCGTGGATTCGGCGGCCGGTGCGCTCGCGGCCACGCAGCGGCGACGCTTCGATCTGATCCTGTGCGACATCAACTTGCCCGATCAGGACGGGGTGTCGCTGCTCCCGCGGCTGCTGGTGGGCGAGCAGCCCCCGGCGGTGCTGTTGATCACGGCGTATCCCTCGCTCGACACGGCGGTGCGCGGGATGAAGCTCGGCGCGCGCGATTACATCGGCAAGCCGTTCTCGCCCGACGAGCTGCGGCTCGTGGTGCGGCGCGCGCTCGACGAGGACGAGCTGCGGCAGGCGCACGACCAGCTCACTCGCAAGCTCGCGTACGGCTCGATGCTGGGCGACTCGGCGGTGATGCAGCAGCTCCGCGCGACGATCGGCAAGGTCGCGCCATCCGATGCGACCGTGCTGATCACGGGCGAGAGCGGCACCGGCAAGGAGCTGGTGGCGCGCGCGCTCCACTTCGCGGGCAAGCGCGCGAGCCGGGCCTTCATGCCCGTCAACTGCGGCGCGCTCGTTGGCACGCTGCTCGACAGCGAGCTGTTCGGCCACACGCGGGGCGCGTTCACCGGGGCCGACACGGCGAAGCGCGGCCTGTTCCTCGCGGCGGACGGCGGCACGCTGTTCCTCGACGAGATCGGTGAGCTGCCGCTCGAGCTGCAGCCGAAGCTCCTGCGCGCGCTGCAGGACGGCGAGGTGAAGCCCGTCGGTGGCACCACGGCGCTGCGCGTGGATGCGCGCGTGATCGCGGCGACGAACCGCGCGCTCGACGAGGGGGCCAAGCACGGCACGTTCCGCGAGGACCTCTTCTACCGGCTCGCGGTCATCACGATCGAGGTCCCGCCGCTGCGTCACCGCGGCAGCGACATCCCGCAGCTCGCGCGGCACTTCGCCGACCAGGCCGCGCTGCGCGCCGAGCGAGGCCGCGTCGACTTCACGGATGCTGCGCTCGCGCATCTCGCTGGCCGGCAGTGGCCGGGCAACGTGCGCGAGCTCGAGAACACGATCGAGCGCGCCGTGATCCTGGCCTCCGGCAGCCTGCTCGACGTCGCCGATGTCGCGTCACCGTTCGGCCAGGCGGCGGCGCCCACCGCGGGTCTCACCACGTTCAACGGCGACCACGTGCCGACGCTCGACGAGCTGGAGCGCACGCACATCCTGCGCGTGCTCGAGCTCTGCGACGGCCAGAAGACGAAGGCGGCATCGATGCTCGGCATCAACCGCACGACACTGTGGAAGAAGCTGCGCCAGTACGGCATCGAAGCCGGCGAGTAGGCGTGACCTTCCCATGACGGACGCGCGCACCGACGATCGGCTCGACGACGCCGCCGACGAGCCAGCCGTCCTGGCGGCCGACGCGGCCGCCGAGGAGCCCGTCGACGACCTCGATGACGAGCCGGGCGAGCCCGACGCGCCCGACGCGCCCAGCGCGGGGATGGCTTCAGCGCCCCCGGTCGCCCGGCACGCACTGAGCGTGGGGACCGCGGATCACGGGGAGCGCGTCGATGGCTGGATCGCCGGCCGCGTGCCCGCCCTGTCGCGGGCACTCGTCCAGCGCCTGATCGAGCACGGAGAGCTCACGATCAACGGCGCCGTCGTCACCAAGGCCGGTCGCCGGCTCAAGGTCGGCGAATCGGTCGTCATCGCGATCCCGGCGCCCGAGCCGATCGAGGTGATCGCGGAGGCCATCCCGCTGGTCGTGCTGTTCGAGGACCGAGACCTCATCGTCGTCGACAAACCGGCCGGGCTGGTCGTGCATCCCGCCGCCGGGCACCCGCGCGGAACCCTGGTCAACGCGCTCCTCCATCACTGCACCGACCTCTCCGGCATCGGCGGCGCGCTCCGCCCGGGCATCGTGCATCGCCTCGACAAGGACACGAGCGGCGTGATGGTCGTCGCGAAGTCAGACCGGGCGCACGCCGCCCTCACGGCGGCCTTCGCCGCGAAGAGCCGGGGCGAGACGGCGCCCGGCACCGGCATCGCCCGCGAGTACGTGGCGATCGCCGCCCCGCCACCGCGGCTCGCGCGCGGCACGCTGCGCACGTACTACGGCCGACACCCGACCCACCGCCGCCAGTTCTCCTCGCGCGTGGTCACCGGCAAGCTCGCGGTCACGCACTACCAGACGACCGAGTCGCTCGGCCACGCGGCCACGGTGCGGCTCCAGCTGGAGACCGGCCGGACGCACCAGATCCGCGTCCACGCCGCCGATCACGGCTGGCCGCTGCTCGGCGATCCGCTGTACGGCAAGACCCCGCGGCCGCTCGCCCCGATCGCGACCGCGCTCGGCCGTCAGGCGCTGCACGCCGCGATGCTCGAGCTCGACCATCCGGTGACCGGCGCCCGCATGCGCTTCGAGTCACCGATCCCGGCGGACTTCGCCGCGGCGTGGGCCGCGCTCGTCGCGCTCGGCGCCTGAACCCGACCGCGCTACCAGATCTTCGACTTGACGTGACCCTTCGACTTCACGAGCACGTCGACGATCGCGCGCTCGTAAATGTGCTGGCCGAAGATCTCCTCGTTGACGCGGCTCTTGAACAGCTCGCGGCCCTCGTTGATCTCGTCGCTCATCACCGCGAAGAGGCTGTCGTTGGCGATGCCCTCGAGGATCTTGGGCTCGTGATAGAGGGTGAGGTCGGACGCGATGGCGCGAGCCAGCTGGCGCGCGCGCTTCGGGTTGTCGATCAGGGTCGCCATGGGAACCAGAGTAACGCGATTCCCGCGGAGTGTCTCAGCGCGCCTCGTCTTCGTCGTCCGGTGACGGCCGCGCCGCCCGGAACCGCGCGAGGTACGTGGTCTTGACGCGCTCGGCATCGAGCCCGAGCGCGCGGGCGTACTGGACGAGGAAGCCGCGCACGTACACAGCCGCCGGGAGCTTGAGGAACACCTCGCCCTCGAGCGCGCTCAGGTACGCCATCCCGATCTTGCTCCGCTCGGCGATCTCGCGCAGCTCGATGCCGACCGCCTCGCGCACCTGGCGGAGCAGCGGGCCCGTGTAGATCGTGTCGGGGACGAGCTCCGGCATCGGCGGCCGGGCCGCGAGCGCCGCGAGGTCGTCGACCTTGGCGTGCCGGACCGGCAACACCTGCGTCGAGGCGCCGCCCGAGCCATGCGGCGGGACCGGGTTCGGGACGCCATCGGGGAACCGCTCGAGGTCGTAGTCCTTGCGCTTCGCCGCGTCCATGAGCGTGGTGTAGGCGAGGTCGAGGCGGCGATGGACAGCCTCGAGGTTCACCGGATCGTAGAGGCCGCTGATGGCGACCGACTCGGCGCCGTAGATGTCGCGGATGCGCCGGTTCGCGCGCCGGATGTCCTCGAACGAGGCCGTCGGCGAGACCTCGAGGAGGTCGTAGTACGAGTCGCTCGGCAGGACCTCACCGTCCATGCTGGGCGGCTTCACGCCGAGCAGGCCGCGGGCGACCCGCTCGAAGCACTTGGCGACGCGCGTCTCGGGGTGCTCGATGAGGAGGGGGCGACGACGGCGCGTCGAGGCCCAGACGGCCTCGTCGTACTCGAGGTGGCCGAGATAGCGGATCGGGGCGGCGAGCCGGCGGCGCGCGGCGGACGCGAGGGCGCTGCCGAGCTCCATGTCGCTCTTGCTGCGCGCGGAGTTGATGATGAGCTGCGGCGCGAAGCCGAGAATCGCGGCGTGCAGCTCGTCGAGCTCGGGGGCTCCCGCGTCGACGGCCGCGAGGTACACGTCGAGCGGCGATGGGGCGCCGCGCTCGCTGTGCTTGGTGGGGATGTTCGCGAGGTGGCCGAGGCCGCGACGCGACAGCGCCGTGTTGAAGGCGGCGCGGAGGAACCGGAGCATCAGCTCGATCGAGGTCGGATCGGGGACCGCCACCAGGAGGCCGACGTCCGCATCGACGAACAGCTCGAGCGTGGCGGTCGCGAGGCCGGCCGCGAGGTCCACGACCACCCAGTCCGCGTCGAGCGTGCGCAGCTGATCCGTCAGCGATCGGATCTGCTCGGGCGTGGGCTCGGCACTGCCCGGGGGGTCGCCCACGGCCGCGATCAGGCGCACGCCGGGGACATGGGTCGCGACGGCGACCTCGCTCAGCGTCGGGCCGCCGGGCACCAGCGCCTCCGACAGGGTCCGCGTCGGGCGCGGGACGCCGGCCATGATGTGGAGGTTCGGCATGCCGAACGCGGCATCGACGAGCACGACCCGCTTGCCGAGCGTCGCGAGGAAGATTCCGACGTTCGCGGCGACGAGGCTCTTGCCCACGCCGCCCTTGCCGCCCCCGACGGCGACCACTTTGGGGGTCATCGAAGCAGTCTACACGCCTCCCGGGAGCGCGGATGGCGCGAGCGCGCGCACGGCGATCGCGACGTCCGCGACCTCGTCAGGCGCGATCGTGCGGACATCGAGCACCAGCCGCCCCTCCGTGATGCGCGCGACCACCGGCGGCCGCGACGCGCGCAGCCCCCGATCGAGGCGGTCCGGCGGCGCGCCCGCCAGCACGACCGCCACCGACGGCAGCGCGGCCGTGGGCATCGCCCCGCCACCGACGGTGGACACGCAGGCCTCGACGCTGACGGTGAGGCCGCGGACCGCGCCGATGGCCTCCGCCAGCGCCGTCGCGCGCGCCGTGAGCACGGCGAGCGGCGTCGCGAGCATGCGGGTCGTGGGGATCGAGTCGAGCGTGCCGTCGCGATAGTGCGCGAGCGTGGCCCCCAGCGCCGCGAGCGCGAGCTTGTCGGGGCGCAGCGCGCGCATCAGCGGGTGCAGCCGCGCCGCCTGCACGGCGACCCGGCTGCCGACGAGGATGCCCGCCTGCGGTCCCCCGAGTAGCTTGTCCCCGGAGAACGCCACGAGGGCAGCACCGGAGGCCACGGTCTCCGCCACGGTCGGCTCCTCGGGGAGCCCCCACCGGCGCTGCGTGACGCGGTCGAAGAGCGCCCCCGAGCCGAGATCGACCATCGTGGGCACGCCGTGCGCGCGGCCGATCGCGACGAGCTCCGCGGGCTCGACCTCGCTCGTGAAGCCGACGATCGCGAAGTTCGAGCGGTGCACCTTGAGCAGGAGGCCGGTCGCGGGACGCAGCGCGCCCTCGTAGTCCCGCCGGTGCGTCTTGTTCGTGGTGCCGACCTCCACCATCACGCCGCGCGACAGGGCGAGGATCTCCGGCAGCCGGAACGATCCGCCGATCTCGACGAGCTCGCCGCGCGAGACGACGATCTCGCGGTCCGTTGCGAGCGCCGCGAGCCCCAGCACCGTGGCTGCGGCACAGTTGTTGACGACGATGGCGTCCTCCGCGCCGGTGAGCTCGACGAGGACCTCGCGCAGGTGATCGTGGCGCGAGCCCCGCTCGCCCCGCACGGTGTCGTACTCGAGGTTCGAATAGCCGCCGGCCGTCTCGGTGATCGCGGCGAGCGCGGTCGCCGCGAGAGGCGCCCGGCCGAGGTTCGTGTGCAGCACCACGCCGGTGGCGTTGATCACGTGGCGCAGCGCCGGCCGGGCCAGCAGGGCGGCAGCCGCCGCCACCGCGAGCGGATCGATCACGCACTCCGCATCCGCGGCCGGCGTCGCCGCGACGAGAATCGTGGCGCGGGCCGCCGCGATCGCCCGGCGCGCGGCCTCGACCACGGCCCAGCGCGGGGTCGGCCCGGCCAACGCCGCCGTCGCGTCGACCAGCGCGTGCACGGCCGGCAACGCCGCCAAGGCGCGCTGCGCCGGGTTCGTCATTCGTAGACCGGATCTTCTACCATCTTGCGACGGCTGTGAGTTGGCCGCCCCCGTTCGAGCCGTGCATGCGGCTTACCCGCACACGGCTTACCGGTGGTCGTTCGAGGCGACGGGGCGCGCTAAGATTGACGATCCAAACTTGGTCTGGTCTACTTGGTCCGACCATGAAACCGATCCCCATCAGCAGAGCCAAAGCGGAGCTATCAAAGCTCGTCGCGCGTGCGTGCGCGGGCGAGGACGTCGTGATCGCCCGCGGAAAGCGACCCTTGGTGAGGCTTGTCCGAGTCGATCAGCCGGTTCCCTTGCGCAAGTTCGGAGCCATGAAGGGTAAGGTCCACCTCGACGAGACGTTCTTCGATCCGCTGTCCGAGGCCGAGCTGAAGGCGTGGGAGGGGAACGACTGATGGCGCTGCTCCTCGATACGCACGCCTTCGTCTGGTGGCTCGAGGGCTCGCCCAAGCTATCCCGCCGCGCGCGGACCGCGATCGGCGACGAAGAGGTGTTCGTCAGCTCCGCTACCTCGTGGGAGATCGCGATCAAGTTCCGGATCGGCAAGCTACCTTCGGTCGCTTCGATCGTGAACGACCTCGCAGGCGCGATCGCATCGCAAAGCTTTCAACCGTTGGCGATCTCGGTCGTACACGCACAGCGCGCAGGTCTATTGCCCGGCGATCACAAAGATCCGTTTGATCGGATGTTGATTGCACAGGCCGGATCTGAGGATCTGACGCTCGTCAGCAACGAGAAACTGTTCGATACGTACCGCATCCGCCGGTTGTGGTAGCGGCCACCTCGGTTCGTGTGCGCGGGTTCTGCGGCGTCCGCGATCCTCGCTCGCGGCGCTGTTCCCGATCTCGTTCGTCCGACTCCATTCCCGATGCGCATGGCTGCCCGTGGCCGCCGCCGCTCGAGTCGTAGCTCGGCTCGTTCGGCTCCGTTCGGCTCCGTTCGGCTCACGCGCTAGTAGAACGTCATGCGGAGACACGTCGCGACGCAACCCGTCGAGTTATTGCAGTCGACATACGTGTTGTCGAACACGCCTGCGATCGAGTTGTCCGCGTTGAATGCGCCGCCCGACGAGAACACCGCGCCATCGTGCGCGGGTCCCGCGGTGACACCGCCGATGAACTTGTAGCCGGCCGGGCAGATCGTAGACGTGGTGTCGTAGTCATGGGTGCCAGCGGGGAGCGGCTGGTACACGACCTTCGGCGACACCGCCGTGCTGCCAGACTGACAGCGCTGCTCGCCGTTCGGCTCGTAGCCGACCTCGAGGAAGTTGTCGGGCCCGCACGGCCCGTAGATCGCCGCCGCCAGCTCGCTATCGCTGCCGCTACCCGCGGCGCCCGGACGCCCCTGCGGACCGACCGGCCCCTGCGCTCCAGTCGCGCCCGCCACCCCGGGCTGCCCCTGCGGACCTTGCGGCCCGACGACGTTCCACCGGATCGATTGCTCCTGGTTGCGGCAGTCACCCGATCCGCCGACGATCCGCAGCTGACCGTCATTCTTCACGCAGCCGAAGATGGTCGAGGTCGTCGGTGCCGCCGACGACGACGGGCCGGAGGTCGCGTGGCTGATACCGGCGCCAAGTGCGGTGGCTGCCGCGAGCCCGAGGAACAGCTGGATTCTGGTCATCAGATCAATCTATCGGAGATGTGTCTGCAGGAGGCCGCGGGACAGCGACTTCGCCGAGCGGCGGCATCGACCCATGCGCCGAGCTACAGCAGCTTCTCGACCGCTGCCCTGAGCCCGACGTGAAATAGCCGCCGGCCGTCTCGATGATCGCGGCGAGCGCAGTCGGCGAGCGGCGCCCGTGTATCGCGTGTTCGAGGCGATCCAGGAGCACTACCCGGCGGCCGGCGAGAGCAAGCCGTGCACGGGCGTGACGGTCGGCGACGCGCTGGGCTCCTGCGCAAACCTCCGCCGGGCGGCCCCCAGCACGAAGGCGGTGGCGTGGACCCCCGACATCCCGCAGGCCACGTTCTGCGCGAGCGCGTGCGGCTTGTTCCTCGCGCTTGCGAGGTGCGCCCGCATCGAGGGCGTGGAGCTCGCCGGAGCGGAACCGGTCGACCGCGACGTGGCGGACGAGCGAGGTCGGATCCGGCTGCCGCGATCGGGTCTGGACGTCACGTTCCTGACCGCGGCGTACGCGCCCTATTCCGTCGTGCCAGTACCACGGCGACCGCGCGGTCGTCGCGGGCTCCATCACGCGCGCGCTCGCGGCGCTGCACGCGCTCGGTGCCGAGCGGTGGGCGGCGGAGCGCTGGCGCACCCAGCCGCTGCCCTCCTGCCCTTCACCGGCCGTCTCGAACCCATCGATCGCTTACCCGAGTGGCTGCCCACCGCAGGGGACCACGCCGGGTGTGGCGAGCTTGCAGATGGTCCTCGACGAGGATCTCGCGCGGAACTTTCTGGCGAGCTGCTCTGGAGTGCGCGTCGTGGACATCCGCCCGTACGCCCCCCGGCGCGTGACGTACGTGCACGTGAACGCGTCGCGCGACGACGTCGCACGCCTCGCGAGCGCTCCGTTCGTCACCTCCGTCGAGTGGGATTGCCCGGAGCAACGGCTCCGCGGTGAGAACGAGTGTGATTGAGCACCGAAGGGGCGGTGGGCCGCCGGTGAGATCGACGTGCGAGGATGCAGTGATGAAAGCTCTCATGTTCGCCCTCGCGCTCGCCACTGCGTGCGGAGGCAACTCGAAGCCGACCAGCACGAGCCCGACCGACGGCGAGAAGATCGACTGCGTGAAGCTGACCGACCATCTCCTGGCGTTGACCGCTCCCGAGGACCGCGAGGCACGGCGGGCCGAAGGGCTCCGCACGTGCCCTGGGGTCTGGCATGCGGATCACCCGACCGACGCGGACCGCGCGAACGTGGCTTGCCTGATGGCCGCCGAGACGCAGGAGGCGCTCGTGGCGTGCGCCGGCGACGGATCGGGATCCGGATCCGGATCCGGATCCGGTTCGCCGTAGCTCGTCTCCGCGAGCGTCGGGCGTCGCTGTCACGTCCGCGATAGCGTGCTGCTGTTCGCGCGCGGCTACTGGCTCGCGTGACGACACCCGGTGTGATCAGAAACGGTGCAAGCGGCGGCCGGCACGGTGATCGAGAACGCCGCGCCGTCCGCCGTCGCGGAATCGATCTTCACGCCTGCCGCGAAGCAGCCCGCGCTGATTGCAGCGACTGCTGGTGGGTGAAGAGCCAATCGTGCATCCCCCAGAACTTCCCCACCGTGGCCGCCGCCTCCGCGGCCTCTGCGGTGGCCTTCGCGGCGGGATGGATTCCCACGAGCGGAAAGTTCCTGAAGACGTACCGAACGCGACTACCCGCGACCGCCAGTAGCTTGCCCACCTCCGCGTGCGCACGGCCACAGCAGGAGCACTGATAGTCGCCGTACTCCACGAGCGTCACGGCGGCGCGGGCGGCACCCCTGACGTGGTCCTCAGGACCGACGGGCTGCGACAGTCGATTCGACATGTGAGTTCCTTTCCGAACGCACGCCACCAGGCGTGGCGGATCCTCGAGAGGGGTGGGACGTGCTCGTGCCGCGGATCAGAGTGGTGTGCGTTGCGATCCCCGAGTGCGGGTGCGGTACGAAGCCTTTGCCTTGGAATCCTTCGGTCTCGAAGCAATCGAGGAACACGAACGGTTTCACGAGCTCGCCAATATTACCCGGGCTGATGAAACGCGTGATCGGGCCGTGGCTGCGCCCACGCACCCGATGCGCGATGCGCCGACGGGCGCCGACGGGCGCCGACGTCGTTGGACGGTGGCGTGACGGGTTCGAATGCCGAGGTCGCCATGAAAGTGTCGCTCACCGTGAGAAAGCTTGGAATCGCGGAGCTCCGGTTCTACGGCTCGCCTCGTTACATCGCGAGGCGCGGTGAGCCACGCGACTACGGCGACGCGAGGCACGAATGGGTCGTCTTCGGTCGGTCCATGAAAATGTTCAAGCCAATACCGGGGGCCGTCATCCGGTTCACCAGCGACAACTTTGTCTTCATCCGGGAGCTGCTGCTTGCCGGCGGCGGCATCGGTGCGCTCCCGCCGTTTGTCGCCGAGGATCACGTCCAGGCCGGAAGGCTCGTAGAGGTCATGCCGAGCCGACGGGTACGGGCGCCCGGAGGCTTCTACCTCCTCTATCCGACGCACGGGCAAACCTCGCGCAAGGTCACGGCGTTCGGCGATTTTCTTCTTGGCTGCGTGAAGGCCGAGCCACTCGCCTGATGTTACGGGGCAGGCCTTATGATGGGCGACGCGACCGCGTGAGCGATCGCAACTACGAGGGACGCGGTAGTCGCGGCGCCGCGATGGTCATCACGGCGTGATGCGCGGCGCGCAGGATCGCGATGGTCAGCGATCGAGTTCGCGGGCGTCGGCGACCGCATCTACGAGCGCGTGCACCGCCGGCAACGCCGCCAGGGTGCGCTGCGCCGGGTTCGTCACGGGATCACGGACCAGACTCAACCAGCTATGCTCTTCGCGTGGACGTCCAGGCCCTGTCGGCGCTGCTCGCGGCGCTGCTGATCCTCGCGATCGGCATGTCGGTGGTGCTGCGCTCGCGGCAGGACCGCATCTACACGTCGTTCGCCGCGTTCACGTTCACGGTCGGGGTGTGGCACCTCTTCACCTTCATCGACGCCGCCACCACGACGCCGATCATGCACTGGCTCTCGCTGTGGGCGGCCGCCACGATCCCACCCACCGCGATCCGGTTCTTCCGCATCTTCCTCGCGCAGCCATCGATCGGCGGCCCCAAGCGCGGCCCTCGCGTGACGCTCGCGTGGACGCTGCTCGCGTACGTCCTGCTCGTCTACTCCGCGATCGTGACGCCGATCCACGACTCGATCTGGTTCAACGTCCCGTTCGGAATCTACGTGTTCGGTGGCCTCTACCGCTGCGTCTACGACATGTGGATGCAGTACCGAGCGACCACGAAGCGCGCGGAGCGCACGCGCGTCGGCTACCTCGCCCTCGGTGGCTTCGTCGCCACCACGCTCACGCTCACCGACGCCCTGCCCCGCTTCGGCGTGGCGTGGCCCGCGATCGGCAACGTGCTGACGATCCTCTACCTCTACTTCCTCTCGCAGACGCTGTTCCGCTTCCGCCTCCTCGACCTCAACGAGCTCGTCGGCAAGATGGCGGTGCTCGGCACCCTCGTCGTGCTGCTGTCGGCCGTCTACGGCTTCCTGCTCTACCTGTTCGGCGGCGGCCAGCAGGGTCTGTTCCTGCTAAACGCGATCGTCGCCGCCTTCGTGATCCTCATCCTGTTCGAGCCGGTACGGAACTGGCTCGAGAACAACGTGAACCGGTGGCTCGTCCGCCAGCGCACCGAGCTGCGCGGCCGGCTCGAGGCGCTGCGCCGCGAGCTCCCCGGCGTGGTCGACGTGGCCGACATGGTCCAGCGGATCATGAAGGCCCTCGAGGAGTCGCGTCGCGTGACGGATGCCTCGATATACCTGCTCGACTCCGACGGTGCCGGCTTCGACCGGGCGGCGTACCTCGGCCAGCTCCCGCTCGACCGCATCGACGCGAACGTCGAGCGCGCGCTGCTCGATCGGGCTCGCGGGGGCCAGCTCGACCGCGACCAGCTCCAGCGCGAGATCGACCAGCTCGCGACCGCCGCCGACACCGAGACGCGGCGCGCGCAGCTCCTCGCGTTGCGGGCCCGCGTCGACGATCTGCATGCGGGGATCGTGTTCCCCTTGTTCGGCAGCGCCGAGACCGAGCTCGGCCCGTGGCTCCTCGGCCTCTTCGTCGTCCACGACGACCGCACCGAGATGGCGTTCGACACCGAGGACATCGAGACGTTCCGCCAGCTCGCGATCGCCGCCGCGCGCGTGATCGAGTCGAGCCAGGCGTACGAGCGCGTGAAGGAGCGCGACCGCCTGGCCGCCCTCGGCGAGATGGCCGCGGGCCTCGCGCACGAGATCAGAAACCCACTCGGCGCGATCAAGGGCGCTGCCCAGCTCTTGATCACCGCCGGCGACAAGTCGGCCGTGGCCACCGACAATGTCGAGTTCCTCGAGATCATCATCGAGGAGGCGAACCGGCTCAACAACGTCGTCACGCGATTCCTCGATTACGCGCGCGCGGAGCGGCCAGGCCGCGAGGGCGCGGCGAAGGTCGATCTCAACAGCGTCGTCCGCAAGACGGAGCAGCTCCTGCGCTCCGACCTGCCCAAGACCATCGAGCTGCGGGTGCGCATCGATGATCAGCTCCCGCTGATCGCAGGCGATCCCGAGTCGCTCGTCCAGGTGCTGCTGAACCTCGGCCAGAACGCGGTGCAGGCGATGCCCGACGGCGGCACGCTCGAGATCCTCACCACACGGCGGCGCCGCTCGCGCCTCGGCTACGGCCAGTTCGCCGAGGTGCGCTTTCGCGACACCGGCATCGGGATCCCCCGCGACCGCCTGAAGAAGCTGTTCATCCCGTTCTACACGACGAAGCAGAAGGGCACGGGGCTCGGCCTCGCGATCTCCCACCGCATCATCAACCAGCACGGCGGCACGATCGAGGTGCGCTCGACGCTCGGCCAGGGCTCGACGTTCTCCGTCTTCCTGCCCGCCGCCGAGCCGGTACCCGCGAGCAAGGTCGAGGACATCACCGAGACCGGCGGGCTGCGCCTGTCGCGCGAGATGCCCGCGATGGAAGAGCCGGCTCCGGCCGTGGCCGCGGAGGTGTAAGGTGCTCGCGATGCAACCGGCCAAGATCCTCGTCGCGGACGACGAGCAGAACCTGCGCCGAGTGCTCGTCGCGCTGCTGAAGCGCGAGGGCCACGAGGTCGTCCAGGCCGCCACCGGGCTCGAGGCGATCGAGCGGCTCGGCGAGGTCGACGTGGTGATCACGGATCTGCGCATGCCGGGCGCGGACGGGATGGACGTGCTGCGCACCGCGACGAAGACGGTGCCGCACGTGCCCGTCATCATGATCACCGCGTACGGATCCGTCGGGCAGGCCGTCGAGGCGATCAAGGCCGGCGCCTTCGACTACATCGAGAAGCCGTTCGAGCAGGAGACGATTCGCGGCGTCGTGCAGAAGGCCGTCGGCCAGGCCACCGCGAACCGCACCGCTCCGAGCGCACCGCTGTACGCGAACGCCGAGCCGGATTCGAAGGGAAAATACGGCCTCATCGGCGCGAGCCCCCAGATGGACGCGATCTTCAGCATCATCGCGCGCGTCGCGGACACGCCCTCGACGGTGCTCATCACGGGCGAGAGCGGCACCGGCAAGGAGCTGGTTGCCAAGGCGCTCCACGAGCACTCGAGCCGCAAGAGCGAACCGTTCATCAAGATCAACTGCGCGGCGATCCCGAAGACGCTGATGGAGAGCGAGCTGTTCGGGTACGAGAAGGGCGCGTTCACGGGCGCCACCTCGAGCAAGCCCGGGCGCTTCGAGCTCGCCCATGGCGGGACGCTGTTCCTCGACGAGATCGGCGAGATCCCCGTCGAGATGCAGGTGAAGCTGCTGCGCGCGATCCAGGAGAGCGAGTTCGAGCGGGTCGGTGGCCTCAAGACGATCAAGGTCGACGTGCGGCTGGTGACGGCGACGAACCGCGATCTCGAGCACGAGACCCAGCGCGGCAACTTCCGCGAGGATCTGTTCTACCGGCTCAACGTGGTGCCGCTGCAGATCCCGCCGCTGCGCAAGCGCACGGGCGACATCCCGATGCTGGTCAAGCACATCATCAAGCGCTTCAACGAGCGGCTGAAGACGACGATCACCGGGATCAGCGACGAGGCGCTCGCCGTGCTCGAGAGCCACCAGTGGCCGGGCAACATTCGCGAGCTCGAGAACGTGCTCGAGCGGACGATCCTGTTCGTGCAGGGCGACCGCATCGAGCGCGCGGACCTCCAGATGGGGAGCGCCGCCGAGGCCGCCGCCGCTGCCCTCCCCGCCGCTGCTGCGGCCGTGGCCGCCACTGCCGCCGCTGCGGCAGCCGCCGCCGAGCCGCCGGCCCCGGTCACCACGGCCCCGCTCGAGGATGGCGACGAGGCCGACGAGGCCGACGCAGTCTCGGGCGAGCTCGCGGGCGGCCAGTCGGGCTCGCTGAAGGACATCGTGCGGGCCGAGACGTCCCGCGTCGAGCGCGAGCTCATCATCAAGGCGCTCGAGGAGACCGGCGGAAACGTCACGCAGGCCGCCCGCCTCCTCAAGATCAGCCGGAAGTCGCTCCAGATGAAGATGAAGGAGCTCGGCCTCCGCGATGCCTGACCGAGGCATACGCGTGCGTGTTAGCGTCTCCGCCGTGTCGCGCTGGCGCAAGGCGGTGGCTGTGGCAGGCGCTGCGGGTGGGCTCGTGCTTGGCGCCGCGGCCCCTGCGCGCGCGAACCCGATGGCCGAGGTCGCCTCCGCAGCGGACGCGGGCGATCCGCTCGACCTGTTCGCGCGCGTCGACTACGACTACGAGCTCGACACGAGCACGCTCACGCGCGACAGCATCGGCGTGGGCGTCGGCGCATCCGATCCCATCCGCCACCATCAGGACCTCGAGTTTCGCGGAGCCCGCCACACGATCACGCCGCGCGCCGAGCTCGGCGTCTATCACGACACCTGGCTCTCGATCGCCCTGCCGATCATCGTGACGCAGTCGCGCGACCTCACGTACGCCAGCGGCGTCTCGGACGCGACCTCGTCGACGCTGCGCGACGGCATCGTCCCCGCCGGCGGCTTCGATGCGAGCGACCCGACGGTGGCGCCCGGCGGTGACACCGTGTTTCGCGGACCTTCGCGCTCCGGGCTCGACCAGCTCCACCTCGGGCTCGCGGTCGCCCCGATGAACCAGCTCCGCGACGACACGAAGCCGACCTGGAAGCTCGGGGCGGAGATCCGGCTCGCGATCGGCAAGGTGGCGCGGTTCGACCGCAATGCGCCCGGCAGCGAGACCGGCGTCGGGCGCGGCGTCCACGACCTGCGCCTGTGGACGAGTGTCGCGAAGCGCCGGGGGCCTGCGCTCGGCTACTTCGAGGCCGAGTGGATCTTCCCGCTGGCCATGAAGGGGACGTCGCTGTTCGACGATCCGGGGTTCGGCGCGACGAACGCGGGACCGGGACAGATCGGCTCGACGGAATTCGGGTTCGCGCTGGCCGTGTACGAGGACGCCGTCTCCCGGACGCGCGTGAGCCTGGATGTGGGCAGCCGCATCGCAGCCCACTTCGAGGGCCGCGAGTACACGGAGATGTGGGAGGCGCTCGCGTTCGCCGGCGACACCCGGGGCGCGGGCCCGCTCGTGCTCGATCGCGATCCGGTCGCCGCGGGCGTGCAGGCGATCTCGTACCCGGGCATCTCGAACGTCGAGAACTATCTCGAGACCGCCGCGTCCGCGAAAATCCGCGCCGAGCTCGGCTCGCACGCGCGGTTCTCGTTCGGCGTCGATCTGGTCTGGAAGTCGGATCATGCGATCACGTTCGCCGACGCCGGCGTCGATCTGCCGGGGTGCTCGACGGGCGCCTCGCCGTGCGAGACCGACCCGAACGACCTCGTCACGCCGGGGACGAAGGAAGTAAATCCGCTGTACGTGCCGAGCGTCGACCTCGTTGGTCACCGCTACTACTCCGAGAATAACTTCGGGCTCGTCGTCGGCGTCCAGGCGCAGGCGCTGTTCTAGCTGGGCGGGCTCGGGCTCGGAGACGGGCTCGGAGACGGGCTCGGGCTCGGGCTCGGAGACGGGCTCGGGCTCGGAGACGGGCTCGGGCTCGGAGACGGGCTCGGGCTCAAGCTCAAGCTCGGGCTCGGGCTCGGGCTCGGGCTCGGGCTGACCGCGGGAGAGCGGCTGAGATGGCGTCCGAAGCGCCACATCACCCAGCGATGCACGAGCGCCTGCGAGATCACGTAGATCCACCACGGGAGCCGCGGCACAAAGTCGTGGATCGCGGTCAGCAGGTGCTCGCCGTCAGGCGCGACGCGGAACTCGAGGCGGCCTCGCTTCGTCTCCCGCACGAGCAATCCCGTCTTCACGTAGAACAGCTGGCGGGTCGGCGAGCTGCGGTCGGGCGCAAACTTCAGCACGAGCAGTGGCGTCCTCGTGAGCCCGAGCGAGAACGTGGCGGTCCGGTTCTGGTCGATCTGCGTGTGGAGCACGGGCCACGCCCCCCTCGGGAGCCAGCGGATGTACTCCTCGGCCGCCCACGCCGCATCACGCCCCTGCGGGAGCGGGATGCGCTGCACCGACCGCACGCCCGTGAGCGGCGACGAGGGCGCGGGCTTGTACGCGTGGGGCCGCACCGCCGCCCCTTTCGCGTCGGTCAATGCCGGTGAAGCGAGCTCCGTGGCGAGACACCACTTCACGGCCTCACGGAACGGCAAGCCCGGGAGATCCGCCTGGGCCTGCAGTCGGCGATCGCGGCACACCATGTCGTGCTGGAGGCTCTCCACGAGCGGCCCGACGAGCACCTTGGGCGCTCCGGTGATCAGGGTGACCGCGCGCTGCGAGATGAAGTTCGGGACCCACGGCACGCGCAGGAACCGGCGGCGCTGGCCCAGCTCCTCGGCGACGATCGCCATCATGTCGCGGTACGACAGGACATCGGGGCCGCCCACGTCGTACGCGACGGACCGGTCACTCGGCCCGGCCGCGATCGCGTCGTCGAGCGCGCGCTCGAGGAGCCCGACCACCGTGCCGAGGTCGATCGGCTGACATCGGTGCTCCGTCCAGCGCGGCGCGACCACCACCGGCACCCGCTCGACCATCCGCCGCATGAGCTCGAACGACGAGCCGCCGGGTCCGATCACCATCCCCGCCCGCAGCACGGTCAGCGGCACGCCATGAATCGCGAGCGCCTGCTCGACCTCGAGGCGGCTCGCCAGGTGACGCGAGATCGCGGGTCGGGCCCCGGCAGCCGCATCGGGGCCCCGGTCTGCATCCACATCCGCCGGGAGCAATCCCCCGAGGTAGACGATGTGCTCGACGCCCGCCTCCCTGGCAGCCCGGCCGAAGTTGTCGGCGCAGATCAGGTCGAGATCGGCAAAATCGCCCTGCACGAGCCGCGCGGTCGGCAGCATCGAATGCACGAGATAGACGGCGTACCGCGCGCCCGTGAGCGCGACCTCCACATCCTTCAGGCTGAAGAGGTCGCACGGCAGCAGCTCCGACCACGCCCCCGGCGCCCCGGTCCGGCTGCGGGTGAGCCCCACGATGTCGAACCGCTGATCGGGCCGACTGGCCAGCCGCTCGGCAAAGGCGCTGCCGACGAAGCCGGTCGCGCCTGCAATCACAATACGGTCGCGCGTCATTCGGTAGATCGAGCCTAGTCGAGACTCGTCCGTAGGCAACCCTCGTGCCCGAATCTGGCGCCCCATACGTTGATCGCGGACACGTCCGACCTTACGTTCCTGGCGTCCGGGCCGGCGCTCGGGATTCGCGGAGGCACTCGATGATCCTGGGTAAGTTTTTTGGTGCGATCAGGGCGCAGTTCAACAAGCTCGCGAACTACTTCTGGGAGGCGGATCCGATCGCCCAGATGCAGTACGAGTACGACCAGGCCGTCGAACAGCTGAAGGAAGGCCGCCTCGGCCTCGAGCAGTATCGCGGGCTCGTCGAGCGGGTGACGAGACAGGTGAAGGATGGCGAGAGCCAGGTCTCCAAGTTCACCGCGCAGGCCAAGGCGTATCTGAAGGCGGGCGATCGCGAGACTGCCGGCTCGATCGCGCTGCAGCTCACGAAGGCGAAGACCACGCTCGAGGAGAACCGGCAGCAGGTGGCGATGCACGAGGCTGCCTACTCGAACAATCTCAAGAAGATCCAGTTCGCAAACAAGAAGCTCGTCGACGTCAAGGACAAGATCCAGAAGTACGACGCCGACCTCAAGATGAGCGAGGCGGAGGCCGAGGTCGCGAAGCTCACGCAGAGCTTCAACATGGATGTCACGACGGACTTCGGTCAGCTCGAGGATGTCATCCAGCGCAAGATCGACACGAACCGCGGCAAGGCGCGCGTCGCCAGCGATCTGTCGACCGAGGGCATCGACCGGATCAACGCCGAGGAGAAGATGGAGCAATCCATGGCCGACGACGCGCTGAAGGATCTCGAGGTCGAGCTCGGGATGCGCGCGCCGGAGACGACGCCGATCGCGGCGCAGACGAAGGATCTCGGTCCGGCGGCGGACGAGGCGCCCGCGCGCGAGCGCACTGAAGCCACCAAGGTCACGGAGTAAGGGGAGGCCACGATGGCGACAGGGACAGGCAAGCCGAAGCCGGCATTTTTCATTGCAGTGCTCGTGGTGGTAGCGGCCCTCCTCGGGCTCGCGTTCTACCGGCACAGCGCGAACAAGGCGAAGGTCGCGACCAACGCTGGCGGCACAGGGAACGGCAGCGGGTTCAGCGACCCCCGAAAAGATCCCTCGGCCGGCAGCGGCGGGCAGGCGGAAAACCCGGATCCGAACGCACCCGCAACGACGGTCAAGGAGTACTCGTTCGAGCCGGCCAGCAAGCTGCCGGAGGTTCCGGGCACGGCGTCGTACAAGGCGCTCGGCAAGCCGCGCGTCGTGCGCTTCGCGGTGAACATCTGGGCCGGCTGGGCCCCGATCGTGTGGGCGAATCAGGGGAGCAAGCCCGGCAAGGTCTGGAAGGATGCCAAGGGCCAGGACTTCCAGGTCGAGCTCGTGCTCGCGGACGACCCGGTGCTCATGGGCAACCAGGTCGCGAACGGTGATGTCCAGATCGGCTGGGCGACCGTCGACATGCTGCCGCTCATCATCCAGCGCCTGAAGAAGGACCCGCGGACGATGCCGCGCGTGTTCCAGCAGATCGACTGGTCGAACGGTGGCGACGGCATCGTCGTGCGCAAGGACATCAAGGACGTCGCCAGCCTCCGCGGCAAGACCGTCACGCTCGCGCAGAACTCGCCGTCGCACTACTTCCTCCTGAACATGCTGCTGAACGCGGGCGTGCAGCCGAGCGAGGTCAACATGCAGTTCGCGCACACGCCGTTCGAGGCGGCCGCTGCGTACAACGCGAAGTCCGACCTCGCGGGAGTGGTGACGTGGTCGCCCGACATCTACAAGCTGACGGAGAACTCCAAGACCAACAAGATGCTGGTCAGCACGCTCGAGGCGAACAAGCTCATCGCCGACGTGTGGTTCGCGCGCGCCGACTTCGCGCGTGACAACCCGGAGATCGTCGAAGGGCTCGTCCGCGGCATCCTCGACGCGACCGAGGACCTGACGAAGTCGGACGCGAACAAGAAGTCGGTCGGCGCGCTGATGGACAAGTTCTACGGGCTCGATGCGGGCACGGGTTTCACCATGCTCGGCGACGCGCACTGGACGAACTATGCCGAGAACCGCGACTTCTTCATGGTCGCGACGAACCCGACGAACTTCGAGCGCACGTACAACACGGCCGTTCGCCTCTACCGCTCGATCCAGGTCGTCAAGGACCCCGTCGACTTCGACCAGATCATGGACTTCTCCGTGATCAAGAAGCTCGGCGCGGACCCGAAGTACGCGGACTCGAAGAACTCGTACGAGTTCAAGTTCACGCCCGCGGGCTCGGACCTGAATGTCGAGAGCCAGGTCCTCACGAAGACCGTGCGGATCAACTTCTTCCCGAACTCGTACGAGGTGTTCAAGAAGGTGCCGGGCAAGGACGGCGCCGAGACCAACTACGACGGCAACGTCGACTACACGATCGAGGAGATCGCGAAGCTCGCCGGCCAGTTCGGGGCCGCGCGCATCGTGATCGAGGGCCACACCGACGGCTCGATGAAGGGCCAGGCCGACGAGGCGCTCGTCAAGGACCTGTCCACGCGCCGCGCGAACGCCGTCAAGGAGGCGCTCGTGAACAAGTACAAGATGAACCCGAACCAGTTCACGGCCAGCGGCCTCGGCTGGAGCGTCCCGG
>JAYSYE010000216.1:0-1859 GCA_043716635.1 Deltaproteobacteria bacterium
GGAAGGCACGGTCTCGTATCTCGCGGCGCGCTCGGTCGGACAGGTCGTCGGCGCCGAGGCCGAGGCCAAGATCTGGGACGGCTACCGCACCGAGCTCGCGAGCGCGATCGCGACCGGCGGCGCGCCGGCGTGGCCGACCGGCTGCAACCAGATCGACATTCTCACCGACAAGCTGTTCACGAACCTGCCGTACATGGAGGGCGCGTACTTCTACAAGGACGTGGCCGCGAAGGTCGGCGCCGACGTGCTCGACGGCGTGCTCCACAAGTTCTACATGGCCCACCGCGGCCAGGCCGCTGGCATGCAGGACATGGTCGATCTGATCCGGCGCGAGACCGGGTTCGACCCGAAAACTCTCGTCGCGCAGCGGCTCCGCAAGCACTTTTAGCGCCCGGCTCGGCACCACCTATTCCGGTGGGACGTGCATGATCGGACAGTGCAGGTGTCCCGGTGGGTGGTGTGGTCGATCGCTGTGGTGGTCGGCGGCTGTGGTGGGACCGACCCCGTCCGCCACGACCCCGATGCGCCGGTCGCGCCCGACGCGGCGCCGCTGGTGTGCCCGCCGCTGACCGGTCAGGAGTTCGACCTCGCCTACACGACGCTCGAGCACGGCGGGAACGGCGGCACACACGGCGCGTCCTTGAACGCGCGCGCGAGTGCCCCGTCGGAGAGCGCGCGGCGATCCCGGTCCTCCGCGCGGACCACCTCGTGATCAACGACGCGCCACTCGTCGGCGAGCGTGTGCTCGCGGTGATCGAGAGCTTCGGGCCGCGCCTGGTCCGCGCGAAGGGCTTCGTGCATCTCGCCGGCGACGACCGCCGCGGGTTCGTCGAGCGTGCCGGCATTCGCACCGAGCTGCGTACCCTCGAGCCGTGGGGCGATGCGCGCCGGGCGACCGAGCTCGTGCTGATCGGCGCTGATCTCGACGAGGGCGCGGTGCAGCGCGCGCTATGGGCGTGCCGGGCGGGCGCGTGAGGGTCCTCGCCCTGGTGCTCGTGCTCGCGGCGTGTCGCGACCACGGCGGGCCGTCGGCGAGGCCGGGGTCGGGGTCGGGGTCGGGGTCGGGGTCGGCAGGCGCGCCGGGCCATCCGATCGCGACCTTGCGCTCGCTCGCCGCGGAGGTCTGCGCGTGCCCGGACCCCGCGTGCCGCGATCGGGTCAGCGTGCGATGGAAGGCCGCGCTCGGCGCCGGTCCGGCGTTCAAGGACCCGGCGACGATGTCGTTGAAGGAGATCGCGGACGAGGTTGCTGATGGAGCGGCGTACCAGAAGGTCCGCGCGACGTACCTCGGTTGCCTCGAGCCGGATCACGGCCCGGACCGGATGCGCGCCCGACTCGGCGCCTACGCAGATCGCGCGTGCACGTGCGACCACGATCCGGGCTGCCTCGCGGAGGTCAAGACCGAGGAGGACCACTACCTCGAGGCGGTGTGGGAGCAGCAGGACGGGTTCACCGACCTCGACCGGCAGCAGATCACCGCGGAGATGCGCCGGTTCGCGATCTGCGCGGCGCCGCCGGCCCCGTAGCTCGCCGCGTGGTCAGCGCCAGCTCGCGCTGCGGCGGCGAGGACGTACAAGCCGCGTTTGGCGGGCGGGTGCAGGTGTGATCACGAGCCGGTGGGCGAAGCGGGGGGAACCGCTGCTCGTCATGTAGGCCACCCCACGTTCGTCGAGGGCATGGACGCAGGCTGGCGGCGCGAGGGGATTCCCTCGCGTCCGCTACGAGCCGTACTTCTTCGACTGGTACGAGCGCACGATCGGCCCATACGCGTTCGGCCACGACGTCGCGTCGGTGTCGGTGGTGTGGGGCGAAGGCTTCTACGGCGGGATGGAGCACCACCCGTACTGGCACGTCGCGAG
>JAYSYE010000217.1:0-1858 GCA_043716635.1 Deltaproteobacteria bacterium
GGAGCGTGTCGGGTGTGCTGACTCCACCGCAGGCCCGGAGGCCGGCAGTGGGATCAGCCACGCCTGCGGCCCGGCACGAATTTGCTCGATAAATTCGCCAGTTGCGATCCGCCGTGGTTGGCGTGGTACTTGCTCCGCACGGGGCATGGACTCCTCGAAGCTCAAAGGCGCGCTGCTCCTCCTGGCGATCGGGCACTCGCTGGTTGCGTGCGCGACCGCCGAACAGGGCGACGATCAGACGGACATCGATGGTGGTGGTAAGGCCGACACGATCACCAGCTCCGATCCCAGCCGGTTGCTCGACATGCCGTTCTACTTCTCCGTGCCCAAGACCGCGGTGACCGCGTCGCTCGCTCGTGATCGGTATCCGTATCCGACCGTGTGGAACTCGTCGATGCAGGCGAGCGCGGTCGGTCTCCGCGTGATCGCGATCCAGCAGGGCACCGGTGTTGCGGCGCATCAGAAGGCGCGCCGCGAGATGGCGCAGAGTCTGGCAGCGGCGGGCGTGCTGCAGGACGGCGACATCGTGCTGACGTTCCGTCCCGAGCTCGCCGATACGATGGCGTATCCGCATATTCAGATGGGCACCACCCACGCGGGGCTCGTCTACACGTCGGGGGGCGCCGCGTTCAACATCGACTCGCCGCTCGACAGCGAGTACGTCGGCCAGTTCGATACGTCCCACTATGCCGGCGATGGCGGCGAGGACGCCGGCGTCGACGCGCTACACATCGTGCGGCCGCGCAAGATGACCGACGCGCGCCGCGCCCAGCTGCGGACCTGGATCGGCGTGCTCAAAGGCGGCCTGACCCGGATCAACGGGCAGCGACAGCAGGTGAAGTTTCAGTCCGACTACTTGACGCCGAGCTTCGTTAGCGCCGGGATGACGACGCGGCAGACCGTGACGATGCTCGGCAAGATCATCCTCGAGGTCGACACGACCACGAAGCTGCCGATGTTCTGCTCCGAGTTCGCGTGGCACATGCTCGCGCTCTCGAGCTGCACCGCAACCGAGATCCGCAGCGCACCGGCCGAAGGCGCGTCGTGCGTCGACGAGGTGTTCGCGCCGATGCCGCTGGTCGCGCACGACGCGAACGAGGTCGGGCTCGCCGAGGGTCCGCTGCTCGCGCTGCTCGACATCCCGCTGCAGATCCGCGCGCCGCTGGTCGCCAAGATCTTCACGACCGGCAATCCCGCGAAGCTGTCATCGGGTCACCGTGCGGTGTCGGAGCAGGTCGCGCCGTTGATGGGCCCCCTGTCCCAGTTCTACACGGCGCGTGCCGGTGGCGCGCCGGTCGAGGCGACCGCGTCGGCCGCCGAGATGCTCGATGCGGCCATGCCACCGAACTACTCGCCGACGACGTTCCTCATCCAGTCGATGGGGCCGCAGGCGAGCCGCACGATGGACTACGTCGCGACCGTCGCATTCGTCAACCCGGCCGGCTACGCAAAGGCACAGGGCTTGTCGCACAACCCGGTCCCGTGAGCGTCACATCCAGCCGCACCGGACCCGCTAGCCCGGATGATCATCAGGGCGTCGAGCGAGACCACGCGCTCCGAGGCAGGTCGGGGCGCCCGCCCGGAAGCGCAGCGAGCGCGCGTCCGTGCTGGACGCGCCGAGCGAAACCCGGCCGTACGCCTCGAGCTACCGGGAGCGCGCCGGTCGCAGCCGACGGACTGGTGAATAGTCCGGGCTAGCGCTTCAGCTTGCTCGCGACCGTGATCATCTCGACGGCCTGCTTGCGGTAGCCCTCGCTGTCCGTGCCGATCGCCCCCTTCGCGAGCGACTCCACCTGCGCCCACGTCAGCGAGCCCTTGTTCGGCGACTCGCGCAGCATCATGCCGAAGCCCGCGATCG
>JAYSYE010000218.1:0-17466 GCA_043716635.1 Deltaproteobacteria bacterium
GAGGAGGCGGGCACGGAGCGGGCTTCGAGGGCGTCGCCGACGGCGTCCCCGAAAAAGCTGTCCACATCGGTCGTCATCAGGATGGTCGTCATGGCTCGTTCCTCCGCACTGCGAAACCGGGGAGGTTCCAGCGAGCCGTGCGGCCCGATGGCGCGCTCCTGTTCCCTCAAGCATACGGGAGCCTCTTCGGTTCACCACTTTCTGGCGGAGGAAAGCCGCCGTGGCCCCCCGTGGCCCCCATTGCGCAGCCTCGTCTGTCACTCGGCGACGGACACTGCCAACCCATCCAAGCCCTTGACACCCCCCCACCGGGCGCTACCTTCGCGGCGCTTGCTGGCACTCACCAGCGCAGAGTGCCAACAAAGTCTCTTTCGTCCGTTGCCTACCCCTCTTCCCGCCTCCTCGCCCGCAGCCTTTCTGTCTTAGCAACCGCAGGCGACGCGGACCGAGGGCAGCCGGACCCAGCCCTACCTATCACCCACCACCGGGACTGCCCCGCGGCCCCGAGCCCGAAAGAACGAACCATGGCCATCCGCCCCCTGCAGGACCGAGTCATCGTCAAGCGCGTCAAAGAAGAAGAGAAGACCAAGGGCGGGATCATCATCCCCGACTCCGCCAAGGAGAAGCCCATCGAGGGCGAGGTCATCGCCGTCGGTAACGGCAAAATTCTCGAGGACGGAACGGTACGCAAGCTCGACGTCAAGGCCGGCGATCGCATCCTCTTCGGCAAGTACAGCGGCACCGAGGTCAAGATCGAAGGCGAAGAACACCTCATCCTACGAGAAGACGACATCCTCGGAGTCATCGAAAAGTTAGCTTGCGGCTTTCTCTCGATCCGGCCTTTCGCGTGCTCGCCGGGCACCTGCCCGGCTGTGCGCGACGAAAGACCGCCTCGAGAGAAATCCGCTTCGCTTCCTTCCCGATGACTGTCTTTCCCTTCGCGTGACTGTCTTTCCCTTCGCGTGACTGTCTTTCCCCTCGCGTGACTGTCTTTTCTTCGCGATGACTGTCGGTCCTTCGCGATGACTGTTTTTTCCCCCGGGCTGAACGAGCTGGGGTGCAGGGGGCGGCGATTGAGCGCCCCTGCAGCGTGTGTGCCCCCGCTCCGAGGGTGTGCCCGCCGCCGCCCGCGTATTCCTAACAAGCTACCTATCTGAAAGAGAGCATTCCCATGGCTGCCAAAGAGATCGTTTACACCGAGACCGCTCGTAACCTCATCCTCGAGGGCGTCAACGCCCTGGCCGACGCGGTCAAGGTGACCCTCGGACCCAAGGGCCGAAACGTCGTCATCGAGAAGAGCTTCGGCTCGCCGACGATCACCAAGGACGGCGTCACCGTCGCCAAGGAGATCGAGCTCGAGAACAAGTTCCAGAACATGGGCGCGCAGATGGTCCGCGAGGTCGCAAGCAAGACCTCCGACGTCGCCGGCGACGGCACCACCACCGCGACCGTCCTGGCCCAGGCCATCTACCGCGAGGGCAGCAAGCTCGTCGCCGCCGGGCACAACCCGATGGAGATCAAGCGCGGCATCGACAAGGCCGTCGAGGCCATCGTCGAGAACCTCAAGACCCAGGCGAAGCAGACCAAGGACCCGAAGGAGATCGCTCAGGTCGGCACCATCTCCGCCAACGGCGACACCACCATCGGCAAGCTGCTCGCCGAGGCCATGGAGAAGGTCGGCAAGGAAGGCGTCATCACCGTGGAGGAGGCCAAGTCCTCCGAGACCACGCTCGACGTCGTCGAGGGCATGCAGTTCGACCGCGGCTACCTCTCGCCGTACTTCGTGACCGACAGCGAGCGGATGCAGGTCGTCCTCAACGACGTCTACATCCTCACGCACGAGAAGAAGATCTCGAACATGAAGGAGCTCCTCCCGGTGCTCGAGCAGGTTGCCAAGCAGGGCAAGCCGCTCCTGATCATCGCCGAGGACGTCGACGGCGAGGCACTCGCCACGCTCGTCGTGAACAAGCTCCGTGGCACGCTGCAGATCGCGGCCGTCAAGGCCCCGGGCTTCGGCGACCGTCGCAAGGCGATGCTGCAGGACATCGCGGCGCTCACGGGCGGCCAGGCGATCACCGAGGATCTCGGCCTCAAGATGGAGAACCTGACGCTCGCCGATCTCGGCCGCGCCAAGCGCATCACGATCGACAAGGACAACACGACGATCATCGAGGGCGCCGGCAAGAAGGAGTCCATCGAGGCGCGGGTCAAGACGCTCCGCCGCGAGGTCGAGGACACCACGTCGGATTACGATCGCGAGAAGCTCCAGGAGCGCCTGGCGAAGCTCGTCGGCGGCGTCGCCGTGATCAAGGTCGGCGCGGCCACCGAGGTCGAGATGAAGGAGAAGAAGGCGCGCGTCGAGGACGCCATGTACGCGACTCGCGCGGCTGTCGAGGAGGGCATCGTCCCCGGCGGCGGCGTGGCGCTCGTGCGCAGCATCGCCGCGCTCGACAAGCTGACGTTCGACGATGACCGCCGCTACGGTGTGAACATCATCCGTCGCGCGCTGGAGGAGCCGCTCCGCCAGATCGCCGGCAACGCTGGCGTCGATGGCTCGATCGTCGTGCAGAAGGTCAAGGAAGGCTCGGGGGCGTTCGGCTTCAACGCCGCCAAGCTCGAGTACGAGGACCTCGTCAAGGCGGGCGTCATCGACCCGGCCAAGGTCGTCCGTACGGCGATCCAGAACGCGGCGTCGGTGGCGGGCCTCATGCTCACGACCGAGACGCTCATCGCCGAGAAGGCCAAGAAGGACGACAAGTCCTCCGGCGGCGGCGGCGGTCACGACCACGACTACGAGTAGTCACCTCGCGCGCGCGAGCGCGTGACCGGTTGCGACGACTAACGGGCGGGCCTTCGGGTCCGCCCGTTGCTCGTTTCGGGGGGCTACGTTCCGCACTTCGCTGGTGCAACTCCGCTGCTCGCCCGGCGGCGGGCCCCGGGCATCGCGGTCACGGGGTCGGCGGCACGGCGGGCGCTGGCGGGCGCCCGAGCCACCAGCCGGTGAAGCCTGCCTGCTTCGCGGCGTAGATCACCGCGATGACGGCCTGGTACGGAACCCGGGCGGCGCCGGCGACCTCGAGATCGGTACGCCCGAGGAACGCCGAGCTCGCCTTCGTCGCGACGAGCGCGGCGGCGAGGTGCCGGGGCTGCTCGGGGCCGGCCGGAAACGTCTGGGGCTCCGGGACGCTCGAGTCACGGAGCACGATGCGGTCCACGTCGACGAGGATCGAGAGTGTCGGAGCTTGCGGGGCCGGGGCCACGGGCCGCGCTGCCGATCCCGGCGTGTAGTGGGGCCAGCCGCCACCCGTGCCGATCGGGACCGGAGCCACGGGGACCTGGATCGCCTCGACGAGCTGCCAGTCCGCGCCGGCCGCCGTGGTGAGCACGAACGGCGCGTTCACGGTCTGGAGCTCCGCGACCGCGCGGTCGACGGCACCCATGGGTGCGTCCGGAGTCGGGCGGATGGCGATCGGACCGACGAGCGCGAGCGGTTCGCCGGCCACCGGGCGGAGCATCGGGGCGACCGCGGCACCAAGGGCGCCCGCGACCGAGTCCTCGACCACGGTGCCGCGGAACCGCGTCCCCGACGGTGCGAGGTCCAGCGCCGGCAGCTTCGATGCCGGCATGCTGCCGAAGGCGAGCGAGCAGCGCTCCGAGGGCACGGGCGCCCCGACCCGCGTCACCCGGGCCGCGAGCGCGAGCACGCACGCGTGGGTCGGATCGGGTAACCCCTGCTCGGTCGCGGCGATCACCTTGCCGGTCGCGTCGTAGGTGAAGTCGATCACCGTGATGCCGTAGCGCGGGGTCGCGAGGCGAAAGCAGGCCGCGAGCGCCTCGCGCTGTGACTGCAGCGGATTGGCCTGGCCCGGCTCGTAGCGCGCGGACGCACCCGGCGTGGGCGCACTCGCCTGCGGACGCGTGCCCGACGTGAACACGGTGGTCACGTCGGCGCAGTCGCCGAACTGCACCGGCATCGGGGTCTTCACCGGCGTTCGCGCTGCATCGGGCACGACCGTCGACGAGCTCGCCCCGGACGCCGCCGCCTTCGAGCGCCGTTTGCACCCGCCCGCCAGCGAGGCCCCGGCGATGACCACGACCGCCGCGAACCCGAGTGCCCGATACGATCGCATGACGCGCAGCATAGACGACCGGGCGGATTGCACCGGGTATGCTCGCCGCGTGAGTGACGCTGCGTCGCCATGGAGCGCGCGCTTCGGCGTCGGGATCGTCGGCGTGGCGGTGGCGGCGGCGGGCTTCGCGATCGCGTTCCGGGCGGTGCTCGGGGCGGCCGTGCATGCGGCGAGCGGCGTGTCGAACGTCGTCACCGCGATGGAGCAGGCGGCGTGGTGGTGGCGACTCGCGATCCCCGTGATCGGGGCCGCGGCCGCAGGGGTGTTCGCGGTGCTCGCGAAGCGCTACGGCGGGGGCGGCGTCGGAGACGTGATGGAGGCCGTCGCGATCGGGCGCACGCGGCTCTCGCTGCGCGCCACCACGCTCCGGTCCATCGCGTCGTGGTGCGCGATCGCGACCGGGGGCTCGCTCGGCCGCGAAGGACCACTCATCCAGTTCGGTGGCGCTGCGGGCAGCGCGATCGGCGAGCGGCTCGCGCTCGACGATGCGCGCAGGCGTGTCCTGATCGCGGCGGGGACGGCCGCCGGGTTTGCCGCCGCTTACAACACGCCGCTCGCCGCGGTCGCGTTCGTGCTCGAGATCGTCACCGGCATCGTCGTGGTCGAGACGGTCGTGCCGACGCTCGTCGCGACCGTGATCGCGACCGCGCTCACGCGTGCCGTCGTCGGCGCGGGACCGATCTACGGCGCGCGCCAGTTCGTGATGCGCGCGCCGGGCGAGCTCGCGGCCTTTGCAGGCGTCGGGATCATCGCCGCCGTCGCGGCCGTCGCGTTCACGGCGCTCGTCGACCTCGGCGAGCGCGGGTTTCATCGCGTGCTCGCCCCGCCGTACCGGCAGGCGCTCGGCGGCCTCGGCGCCGGGCTCGTGATCGTCGTGGTGCCACAGGTTGCGGGTAACGGCTACGAGCCCCTGAACCAGGTGCTGGACGGGGCGCTCGCGCTGCGCGTCGTCGCCGTCCTCGTGATCGCGAAGTGCTTCGCGACCACGTCGTCCGTGGCATCTGGCAGCCCTGGCGGCGTGTTCACGCCGGTGATGCTCGTCGGCGGCTGCGTGGGCTACCTCGGTGGCGCGGCGCTCGCTGCCGCCGGAGCGGACGTGGGGCCACCGGGCGGGTACGCGCTCGTCGGCATGGCCGCCGCGATCGCTGCCGCGACGCACGCCCCGATGATGGCCGCGATCCTCGCATTCGAGCTCTCCGGTGACTACGCCGTCGTGCTGCCGCTCGTACTCGCGACCGCGCTCGCCACGGCACTGGCCCGAACGCTGCGCCGGGACTCCGTGTACACGGCCGAGCTCAGGGGTCGGCCGCGCTGGCGCGCGACGGTCGCCGCCGAGGAACCGTCACGCCCGACATCCTCGACCTGAACCGGATTGTCGCGGGCTCGACACGTGTCGGGATTCCGACCGGTCGATCGGCTTCAGTTGGTGAGCCCGAGGTCCGTGCTCGGGGCACGTCCATTGCTATCGTTCGCGCCCGTGATCCGCAGTCTCCGTCGTGTCGTGACCGCCTCGCTGGTGCTCGGAACCAGCGTCGCGATCGCTCAGCCCCAGCCTGCGCCCGAGCAGCCAGCGCCCGCGCCCGGACCCGCACTCGAGATCCTCGTGCGCGGCCACGTGATCGACGCGTTCGGCAAGCCGATCAAGGGCGCGACGGTCACGGTCGAAGGTGGCACCTCGACGGCGAAGACCGATCGGGACGGGTTCTTCAAGCTGACCGCGGCCGTCGGCGCCACCCTCCTCGTCGACGAGCCCAGATACGACAACGGCCTGGCGACCGTGACCGGCGATGTGCTCGACGACATCGTGATGCTCACCACGTCGCAGACCACCGAGACGATCGAGGTCACCGGCGAGGGCCCCGCGGAGGCGCCCGGCGCGGCCAAGCTCGATCGCCAGGAGCTGCAGCGCATCCCCGGCACCGGTGGCGACGTGGTCCGCGCGCTCACCATCATGCCGGGCGTCGTGAACCTCCAGTTGCCGCTCGGCTACAACGGCGTCGTCATCCGCGGCTCGTCGCCGCAGGATTCGAAGATCTTCATCGACGACTTCGAAGTCCCCGTGCTGTTCCACAACATCGGCTTCCGCGCGATCGTGCCGGCGGAGTCGATCGCCTCGCTCGACTACATCCCGGGCGGGTTCGATGTCGCGTACGGGCGGGCCTCGTCCGGCATCGTGAACCTCACCACGCGCGCTGGCTCCGACAAGCGCACGGAGCAGGCCGAGGTCTCGTTCATCGACGGCGGGGTCATCGCGCAGGGACCGCTCGGCAAGGCCACCACCTACTTGCTCGCGCTGCGGCGGTCGACGATCGACTTCATCCTGCCTGCGATCATCCCCTCCAGCGTCGACCTCTCGCTGACCACGGTGCCGCGCTACTGGGACGAGCAGCTGCGGATCGACCACAAGCTGAACGAGCACTGGGGGCTCTCGCTCTCGAACGTCGGCACCGATGACATCTTCGAGCTCGTCGCGTCGAAGAACGACTCTGCGAAGGACAAGCGATTCTTCAACCGCACGCGGTTCGCGCGCCTCACCGCGGCCGCCCGGTATCGCAACGGCGAGTACGCCGCGAACCTCGCGCTCTCGGGCCTGCTGCAGGAGTTCACGTTCGAGATCGGGCGCTACCAGTTCATCAAGGCCAAGGTCGCGCAGATCACCCCGCGCGTAGAATTCACGCGGTCGCTGAAGCACTGGGCGGGCCTGGCCGACGTGGTGTGGCGTCTCGGCGGCGAGTCCCAGACGTCGCGCAACGGCATCAAGATCGCGCTGCCGATCGAGCCCCGCGAGGGCGAGCCGCAGCCGGCGGTCGACCCGATGGACACCTCGACTCGCTTCGACGGTCACGTCGTGAGCCCCGACCTCGCCGCGTGGACGGCCGTCTCGGCCAACCTCGACCCGAAGATCCGCGGCACCCTCGGCGTGCGCGCCGAGGCCTTTTTACGGCCGGGCCAGGCCCTGCTGCAGCCGCGCGCCGACCTGGCGTGGAAGCTGGTGAACCACTGGACCGCCCGCGTCTCGGGCGGCGCGTTCAGTCGGCCGCCCGAGTACCAGAGCGAGCTCCTGTCCGAGACCGCCCAGGCCGAGCGCAGCAAGCAGGCGATCGGCGGCCTGCAGTTCGAGCCGAAGGACGGGATCCGCGTCCAGGGCTCGGTCTATTACACCGACCGCACGCAGCTCATCACGCACGAGCCGGACAACTCGCTCGGCAACAACGGCCGTGGCACCACGAAGGGCGCGGAGCTGCTCGGCACGTACCGCGGCGGGCCATGGTTCGCGTGGCTGAGCTACTCGTACTCGCACTCGACGCGCGTCGATCACCCCGGAGATGTCCGGCGGCTGTTCACGTTCGACCAGCCCCACAGCATGAATGCCGCGCTGTCGTGGAAGCACGGCAACTGGCAGCTCGGCGGCCGCTTCCAGCTCTACTCGGGCCTGCCGTACACGCCACCGACCGGCGCGGTCTACGACAGCGATCGCGATCTCTACATCCCGATCTTTGGCCCCCCGAACAGCCAGCGCGCCCCCCTCCACCACCAGCTCGATCTGCGCGTCGACCACACGTGGCACGGCGCGCTCGAGATCACCGGCTTCATCGACGTGCAGAACGTCTACATGAACGACAGCACCGTCACGTACTTCTACAGCTACGACTACTCGAAGCGCGCTGCGTTCAAATCCATTCCGATCATCCCCTCGATCGGGATCCGAGGTGTGCTGTGAAGGTGACGCTGTTCGTACGATTCGCGCTGGTCGCGTTGGTCGCGCTGGTCGGAGGTGCCTGCACGGGCGACCTCCCCGAGCCCTTCGATCTCGATCACACCCGCATCGTCGCGGTGCAGGCCAATCCGCCAGGGATCCTGAGCGGCGAGACCTCCACCCTCGTGTCGCTGCTGGCGACCGAAGGCGCGACCACGCACGAGGCCCCTCCGGAGGAGGCGATCGTCGTGTCCCCCCTGAGCCTCGCGAGTGCGCTCGCTCCCGATGGCTCGAGCGTGACCGCGCCCGACGAGGCCGCCCTCGCCGCCGCGCGCACCGAGCTCGGGCTGATGCCGACCGAGCCGGTACCGCTCAGGGTCGCCGTCTCGTACAACGGCCGCGCGCTCGTCGCGACGAAGATCGTGATCCTCGGCGAGGCCCGGTCGAACCCCTCGATCGACTCGGCGACCATCAATGGCATGCGGCTCGCCGACCTGTCCGCGATCACGATCGACGCTGCCGCCGAGACCCGGCTTGCCGTGGACGCCACGACCCTCGACGCGCCGAGCTGGCTGTCCTCGGTCGGCACCGTGCACGACTACGACCAGCCCACGGCGTACATCACCGTGGACACGAAGGACCTGATCGACGGTGAATTCGCGCTCGTGTACCGGGACGCAAAGACCGGCGTGACCTGGCGCGTGTGGCCGATCCATGCCGACGGGACGCCGCGCAAACCGCAGTGACCCCCGAGCTCGCGCGGCAGATCGCGACCGCGATCGTCGCGCACTACCTGACCGTGAAGCGCGACCTGCCGTGGCGGCAGACCCGGGATCCGTACGCGATCTGGGTCAGCGAGATCATGCTGCAGCAGACCCGCGTCGCGACCGTGATCCCGTACTGGCACCGCTGGATGGCGAAGTTTCCGACGGTGAGCACGCTCGCCGATGCCGCCCTCGACGACGTGCTCGCGACGTGGGCGGGCCTCGGGTACTACACGCGCGCGCGCAACCTCCATGCGGGCGCGCGCGTGGTGGTGGAGCGGCACGGGGGCACGCTGCCGGACCGCGCGTCCGAGCTGCGGACGGTGAAGGGTATCGGGCCCTACACGGCGGGGGCGATCGCGTCGATCGCGTTCGGCGAGCGCGCCCCGCTCGTCGACGGCAATGTCGCGCGCGTGCTCGCCCGCATTGGTGGCATCGAGCACGACGTGAAGTCCACGGCGGGCACGAAGGCCCTGTGGGCGGCCGCCGGCGAGCTGATGACCGCGCTCCCCGCGCACACCGCACCCGGCGATCTGAACCAAGGGCTCATGGAGCTCGGCGCCACCGTGTGCTCGCCCACCTCGCCCCGATGCCTAGTCTGTCCGGTCGCCGGACTCTGCGTCGCGCGGCGGACCGGGCGACAGGACGAGCTGCCCGTGATGCCGAGGCGCAAGGCGGCGTCGGAGCTCCCCCTGCTCGCGCGCACGCTCGTCTGGATCGACACGCCGCCAGGTGGCGTCGTCCTCGCCCGGCGGCGGGCCGAGGGGCTCTACGGTGGCATGTGGGAGCTCCCCGCGCGTGACGCCGTCGAGCGCGCCGGGGTCACGGTGAACGAGGCGGTCGTTGCCACGCACGCGCAGACGTTGACGCATCGCCGGATCGAGACGGCGGTCGTATGTGCATCGGCGCCGTCGCTGGTTGGCCTCGACGATCCGAGTTACGACGCGCTCGCGCGTTTCTCGTTCGCTGATGCTCATCAGCTTGGAATCGTCGCCGCGACCGACGCGATCATCCGGCGGTACGAGGACGACCCGTGGAGCTCCATCCCGCAGCGCTCGCACTCGTCATCGAGCTCGTGACGACGCCAGCCAGGGCGTTCGTGTGATGCAACCACCCGGACGGGCGGGTGTCTGTCCGTGGATGGTCCGGCGGTTCGCGGTCTCGGCGTGGGTGCTGGTGAGTGGCGGCTGTGTGCATCGCGCATCGATGCACGGTGCGGTGGCCGCTGCGCCCGTGGTGGCCCCGCGCCCGGACACCTCGGCGCGCCCCGACGCCGGTGGATCGGCTCCCAGTCCGTGGACCGTCGAGGTGCGCGTGATGGCGTGGACGCCCGATGGCCCGACGGAGCTCGGCCGGTATCCACGCGGCCCCGGCGATGCGGAGGTGGTGATCCCGCCGGGGAGCGCGTGGTACGTCGAGCCGACGCGCACGCTCGACGGAGCCGCCGTCCGCGAGCTCGTCGGGATCGTGCGCAGCGAGCATGTCCCCGGGTTGTCCCTGCGCGGGCAGCGGATCGCGGCGGTGGCGCACGAGCTGCGCGACTTGCCCGAGCTGCGCGCACTGCTCCTCGACGACACGGACCTCGATGACGCGGCCATCGGGGTCGTGGCTGGCGGGATCGGCGGCCCGATCGAGCGCCTGTCATTGCAGCGCACGCTGATCGACGACGCGGGCGTCAAGGCGATCGCGACCACCGTCGGCCCGACGCTGCTCGCGCTGGACCTCGAGAACTGCCCGGTCGGCGATGGCGGGCTGCGCCAGCTCGTGACGCTCACGCACCTCCGCTCGGTCGCGCTCGCGGGCACGCGCGTGACGGATGCCGGCGGCGCGCTGCTCGCCTCGCTGCCGGAGCTCGACGTGATCGACCTCGGCGGCACGGCGGTCGCCGCGAGGACGGTCGCGGCGCTGCGGAGGCTGCACCCCCGGCAGGTCTTCCTCGACCACACGCACGTCGGCAAGGAGATCGCGACGCTCGCGGCGCTCGCGCCCACCCTGGTGCGGTTCGACCTCTCCGACCTCGCGGAGTATCGCCCGGCGGATGCGGACGTGGCGTGGCTCGCCGGCGCGGTGAACCTCGTCGAGCTCGGACTGTCCGGTTCGCGCATCACCGATGCCGTGGCGGGCACCGCGACTCGCTCACCGCATCTGAGGGTGGTCCGGCTGGCGGACACCAAGATCACGCTCGCGACGATCGCGACGATCGCGATGCGCATCGAGCTGCGCGACGTCGACCTCGCGCACACGCCCGTCGACAACGCGAGTGCGGCCGGGCTGCTCGCCCTGCCCCACCTCCGGTCGCTGCGTCTCGATGCCACGTGGATCACCGACGCCGCGGTGGCCGGACCTGTCGGACCGGAGCTCGTCGAGCTGTACCTCTCGGAGACCGCAGTCACCGATGTCGGGCTCGCGCTGCTCGACGGCATCCCCGCGCTCGAAGCGCTGGGGCTCGGCAAGGACCAGATCGGCGACGTGACGCTCGCCCGGATCCTGAAGCTGCCCGCGCTGCGCATCCTCGTGCTCTCCCGGACGACGGCGACCCGGCCCCTCCTCGCCGCGCTGGGCGGCCTCGGCACGCTCGAGCGCCTGTACCTCGACGGGACCCAGGCCGACGACACGACGGTTGCCGCGCTCGCGAGGCTCGAGCAGCTCGAGGTGCTGCATCTCACCAACACGGCGGTCGACGACGGCGCGGTGCCGGCGCTGCGTCAGCTCACGGGGCTGACCGAGCTCGCGATCGGCGACACGAAGATCCGCGTCGCGATCACGGATCTCGATGCGTGGCCCCGGCTGCGGATCCTCTCGCTCTACGGGCAGGACATCGATGACGCGCGGCTCGTGGACTTCGCACGCCACCGCTCGCTGACCACGCTCGACCTCTCCGCCACCGACATCACGAACCCCGCGCCGCTCGCGAGCCTGCCCAACCTCCGCGTGCTCGGCCTGGCGCAGGACCGGCTCTCGCGGGCGGGCGTCGCAGCGGCGCGCGCACTCGACCACGCAGGCGTGCAGGTCTTCCAGTAAGGCGGCGCAGCGCGGCCGGCGGCCGGGGTGGCGTCGATCTCTTCGCGCGCGGTACCCTCGGCGCATGCGAGTCGCGGCGATCCACGGCTTCGCGGGCACCCCGGAGGTCTGGGAGGGCGTCACCCCGGCGGGCTGCCAGCACGTCGCGCTGCCGGGCCACGGCGGCGGCTGGGTTCGCGAGACGTGGGACGCGAACCTCCGCGCGGTGCGGACCCAGCTGGGCCCGACCGATGTCGCGATCGGCTACTCGCTCGGCGCCCGCGTCGCGCTCGGCCTGCTCGCGATGGGAGCGGTCGAGCGCGTCGTGTTGATCAGCGTGCATCCGGGACTCCCGGGAGCGGAGCGCACCGACGGCCGCGTGCTGCGCGAGACGCGGCGACGTGACGATGCGGCCTGGGCGGCGAGGCTCCGCCGCGACGGCACGACGGCGTTCGCGGATGCGTGGAGCACGCAGCCGCTGTTCGCGACCCAGGCGCGCGTTCCCACCGCACGACTCGCGGCGCGACGAAGCGCCAGGTGTCGGCTCGACGCCGAGGAGCTCGCGCGCTGCCTCGAGGTGATGGGCCTTGCCGAGATGCCCGACTACCGCGGCGCGATCGAGCCCGCGCGCGTGACGCTCGTGGTGGGTGCGGAGGACGCGAAGTTCAGCGCGCTGGCCGCGGGGCTGGACGCACCCCGGATCGCCATTCCGGACTGCGGGCACGACCCCACCCTCGAGCAGCCAGCGCGACTCGCGGACGTGCTCGCCGCGGCACTCGCGCCGCCGCGCTCACTCGAATAGCGCGCGCAGCTCGTCGGGGATGCGCTGCGGACGGCCGTTCGCGAACGCCACGAACGCCCACGTCGTCGCCGCGCGCATCACGACCTGGGTGCCGCGGCGGATCTCCGTCGAGCGCGTGCACGAGGCGAGGCGCCACGCGCTGACCCACGTCTCGGCGGCCAGCGACTCGCCGGCGCGGACCTGCGCGATGTAGTCGAGCTCGTGTCGCCGCACCACGAACACGGCGCCCGCCGCGCGGTACTCGGCGTGGTCCCACCCGCAGGCGCGCGTGTGAGCCATCGCGACCTCGAGCACCCACCTCAGGTAGACCTGGTTCGAGACGTGTCCGAGCTCGTCGATGTCATCCGGCCCGGCGACGAGCTCGATCGCGCAACGGGTGGGTTCAGCCCCGGTCACAGGTCGACCGTCCCTCGGCCCAGCTCGAGCGTCGCGCCGGTCACGAAGATCTGGCGATCGGAGTCCACGCGCAGCCCGAGCCGAGACGGGCGCCCGACCGCATCCCCCTGTCGAAGGCTCGCGCTGATCGGGAGGGGTTGGTGGGTCGCGAGCAGGTAGCCACCGAGGTTCGCGCACGCCGAGCCGGTTGCCGGATCCTCGATGACCGCGCCGTGCGACGTGAAGAAGAAGCGCACGGGCCACTCCCCGGCATCGCGCGTCCAGAGATACGCCATCGCCTCGGTGCGGGCCGCCGAGTAGCCGAAGCGCTCGATGCACTCCGGGACGGGCTTCGCCGCGCGAACGTATGCCGGAGTCGAGATCGGGATGACGAGCTGCTCGACGCCGGTGTCCACCCACAGCGGCTCTCCAACAATCGCGGCCTCCGGCAAGCTGACCATGCTCGCGATCTCGGCGCGGCTCGCGGCGACGGGGCGCGTGACGGGGGCCTGCGCTGCCCGCAGGGTCCACTCGTCGCCGGTGCCAGCCGTGACGTCCACGAGCCCGGCGATCATCTCGAGGCGCAGCCGAGGCTGCTGGCGGAGCGCGCCGATCACGCTCGCGGTGCCGAGCGTGGGGTGGCCCGCGAACGGCATCTCGTAGCCGGGCGTGAAGATGCGAACTCGAGCATCTGCGCGCGTGCTCGGCAGCACGAAGGTGGTCTCGGACAGGTTCAGCTGCCGGGCGAGCGCCTGCATCTGGTGATCGGTGAGGCCGCGCGCATCCTCGAACACGGCGAGCGGGTTGCCGGAGAAGCGGTCACCGTCGACCGTGAAGACGTTGATGATCCGGTACGCGTAGCTCACTCGGCAACCTCCCGCGCGCGGTCGGCATCGCGCTCGGCGTCGGGCATGGAGTCGGGCATGGAGTCGGGCGCCTCGTCGAGTGATCGCCGCATCGAGCGCGCGTCCGCAAAGCCCAGGCGGTGCGCGATCTCGGGCTCGGTGAGCCCCGCGCGCGCGAGCTGCGTCCGATGGCGCGAGCGCACGTGCGCGAGCACGTCGCGATAGGTGGTGCCGGCCTCGAGCAAGTGGCGCTGCAGGCTGCGGGGGGTGCTGGCCATCGCGTTCGCGACGGCGGCCGTCCCCACGTCTCCATGGGCCATGCGCACCTCGATCACGCGCACGACCTGCGACACGATGTCGTGCTTGCCCACGTAGGCGAGCTGCGCCCGAGCCTGCTTGACGAGGAAGTCGAACAGCGCCGGATCCGCGGTGCGGGGCACGCGCGCGAGCGTCGCCGTCGCCACGGCGAACCCGCAGTCGGGGCGCTCGAACGCGGCATTCGCGCGGAACCACTGCGCGACCGCGTCGCCACCGCCCGGGCGCGAGTGCGAGAACCACACGCGCGCGACCGGCAACGGCTCGCCGAGGATGAGGCCCAGCGCGCGCACGAGGAACGCGAGCGTGTACTCGTTCAAGACCATGCCGAGCGTGTCGCGCTGGCCGACGACGATGTAGTGCAGCTCCGTCGTGTCGTCGGGGCCGGGGAGCAGGTGAAAATCGGCGATCGGATTGATCAACGCCCCGAACTCGCATACGGCTTCGAAGCTGCGCCCCACCGTCGGCGCGCTGCGGGCCATGAACTCGAGGAGCCCGTAGGCGCCGCTACCGACGAGCTCGGCGAGCTCGAGGCCGAACAGCGGCCGCTCCAGGCGCTCCGCGACCAGCGTGACGAACGCCTTGATGCGGGCGAGAGGCGCGGTGAACTCGCCGTGCATCGCCTCCGCGGGTAGCCCCGTGTCGCGGAGCAGCTCCGATGCATCGATGCCCTTGCGGGCGAGCACGCCCGCGAGCAGCGGCACGAGCCGAAACGTGAAGAGGCGATCTTCGCTTCGACGCACGCGAAAAGTCTCGCATAGTCGGCGCCCGGCGGGCGGCGCCCCTCGAACCCGATTGCGGACGCGCGCGTGATGCCCGAAGCGCAACACGGTTCACCCCCCTGGCGGTACCGTGACGCCATGATGGGGCCGCACGGTAGGCGCAGCAGCAGCACGACGACTCCGCCGGTGACGCTGCGGGCCCGGCTCGAGCACGGCGAAGGTGACGCGAGTGAGAGCGTGGAGCTGCTCGCGGTGAGCGCGATCGACGCTCCGACGCGGGCGGCGCGGCTCGAGGCGTGTCGGCTGCTCGGTGATCTCGCCGGGCGCGCACTCGGTGCGAGCTGGGAGGCCGCGGAGCGCGCCGCATTCGCGCTGCTCGAGGCGGCGCGGCTCGTGGATACCGCCGCCGATCGGCGCGGCGTCCTGGGAGCGATGGGGCGCGGATTCCGGAACATCTGGCTCCTGCCGTACGTGCATCGGCGACTCTCCGATCGGGATCCGACGATCGTCGCGGCGGCGCTGCAGGCCGCGGGCGGGCTCGGGTTTCCCGCGCTCGAGGAGGCGGTCGCCGGGTTCCTCGGCGACTCCGTATCGCCGGTGCTGCGACGCGCGGCCATCGGCGCGCTCGGCCGGATGGGCGCGATGAGCGCCGTCGACCGCCTCGTCCCGCTGGTGCTCGGCGACGCGACGGAGGCCGCGGCGGCTCTCACGGCGCTGACGGAGATCCGCTCACCGGCGGGCCGGGATTCCGCGCTGGTGGTGCTCGATCACGATCTCGAGCCCGAGGTGCAGATCGCCGCCGTGCGGTACCTCGCCGAGCTCGGTGCCCTGGAGGTGATGCCGATGCTGCGCCGGCTCCAGCGTCACGACGACGCCGAGATCCGGTTCGCGTCGCGACTCGCATCGCGCGCGCTCGACGACGAGCGACATCGCAATGCGGCGAACCGTTTCCTGACCGCGCTCGGAGAGCCCGATCGCGCGGTTCGCGCCGCGCTCGCACGCCGGCTGCGCACGCTCGGCGTCGCCGACGTGATCGAGCAGGCCGAGGTGCTGCTGTCCGACGATCCCCGCGGCGTGGTGCAGATCCTCGGCGAGGTGCGCGATCCCGAGATCACGCGATACCTGCTCGCGGTGGCAGCACGAGAGGCGCTCCCGATGGACGCGCGAGCCCGCGCGGTGGGCGCGATCGAGGCGGACCAGGCCTGGGAGCGCGCGGCGCTGTCGGACCTCGCGCACCGCGCCGATCTGAACGAGGCGCTGCGCGCGGCGGCGATCCAGGCGATGGGCGCGTTCGCGACGACGACGGAGATCCTCGACCGGCTGGCCGATCTCGCGACGTCGCCCTCGGCGGCGATCCGCGGCGCGCTGCTGTGGGCCCTCCAGCTCGGCGGGCGGGCCGGTGGCGATCCCAGTGCGATCGCACGCGTGGTCGCGCCGATGCTCGACGACGCGGACCCCCTGGTCCGGCGGCGCTCCGCCTACGTCGCCGGGAATCTCGGGCTCGTCGAGCTCGCGCCCGCGCTCGCGCGCCGGTGCGCGGCGACCGAGCCGCCAGACCTGCGGCTGGCAGCCTACGTCGCGCTCGGCGAGCTCGGCATGCCCGGCGTCGCCACGGAGGTCGCTGCCGCCGTGCTCGCCGAAGAGGATCCGCGCGTGCTCGGCGCGGCTGCCGATGCCCTCGTGGCAGCGGCCCCCGACGCGAAGCCCCTCGCGGGCCTCGCGACGCGCGCGGCAGAGCTCCTCACGGCGACCGAGCCGCGGTTGCGAGAGGCCGGCGCGGAGATCGCGGGCCTGCTCGGGGGCCTCGTGCCTGCGAGCGCGCTCGTGCCGCTCGCGACCGACGAGGTGCCCGCGGTGCGCGGTGCGGCGGTATCCGCGCTCGGCCGGCTCGCCGATCCGACGACGGAGGCGGCGTTGCTGGCGGCGTTTCGCGATGACGATCCCGCGGTGCACGAGCGCGCCGCGACCGGGCTCCTGCGCATCGGCACGGAGGCCGCGCTCGCGCAGGCGATCGCCTTCGCCGCGGGGGATGGTGATGCCACCGCGCGCGGTGCGCTGGCCGCCGCGATCGTGATCCCGCGGGCCCACGCCGCCGCGCTCGCGGGGGCCGTCGACGATGCGCTGCACAAGATCGATGTCGATGATCCGGCGTTCGAGCCGCTCCTGCGCATGAAGATCGAGACCGCCTCCGCGAGCGCGGCCGCCCCGCCGATGCCGGTGGATGTCGATGGCGAGATCACCGCGATGTTTCCGAGCTTCGCGCACATGTCGAAGCTCGCGGGCTTCGACACGATGATCCGCAGCCTGCGGACCGCCGAATCCCTGTTCCACTCCACGGGCACGGGCACGGTGGCGGATGCCGATGTCTCCCTGCCGATCACGCTCTGGATGAAGGTGCTGGAGAACTACGTGCACGCGTTCCTGGGGCCGCGGCTCGCCGCCCTGCAGCGCGAGCCCGCCGCACTGTTCGACTACGTCGATCGGGTGATCGCCTCGGGCTGGCCGGGCTACCAGCGCTGGCTCGAGCCGAAGTGGAAGGATCCCGCCGAGGTCGGCGGCGCGAAGGTGGAGATTCCGCTGCGCGCGATTCCCAACTGCGTGCGCGAGCTCCAGGAGCACCGGCGCAAGCGCCTCGACTCGCCGCTGTCGGTGACCGAGTGGGCGCGCATGCTCCTGCTGTTCGCAGTCGATCACCCGTCCGGGTTCAAGAATCTCTTCAAGCTGACCGGCGTCCCCGGCAAGGCCGCGGATCGCACGGTGTCGCTCGCGCATCGCCTGCACTCGCTCGCGGCGGTCCGCAACCTCGTCACGCACCG
>JAYSYE010000219.1:0-1846 GCA_043716635.1 Deltaproteobacteria bacterium
GTCGTCAGCACGAAGAACTGGCCCGTGGATTGGGTGGCGAGGCGGCCGCCGACGTTCGGGTACGCGCCGAGCAGGTTCCGCATCTTGTCGATGGCGCGCTCCTGCGCGACCTTGCCGACGAGCCACGTGCCGATATTTTCGCGCGCGCGGTAGTCGAAATCGCCCGGGTTCTGCGTCGCGAGCAGGATGCCGATGCCGCCCGAGCGGGCGCGCCGGAGCAGGTCGAACATCGGCTCCTTCGTGGGCGGCGAGGACTGCGCGGGGACGTACGCATCCGCCTCGTCGAAGAACGCGACGCCCTGGAGCGTCGGCGACGGCCGGCCGCGCGCGAGGCGGGCGAGCTCGACGAGCAGCCGCGAGACCCAGAACTGCAGCACCGGCACCTCGGCGAGGCCCGCGGTGTTGATGATCGTGAGCCGCGGGCGACCGCCTGCGGGCGGCAGGCACGCCGCGACATCGAGGAGCTCGCCCTCGCCGGTGAGCAGCGCGCTGCGCTGGATCTTCAGCGATTGAAGATCTTCCGAGAGTGGCGCGAAGTGGCGCTGCAGGTTGCCGACGCGGCGCAGGAGATCCGGGTCGGGTCGATCGATCGTGTCGAGCAACAGGTCGAGCGTGATCTCGCGTTCTCCGGTGTGCAGCTCGATCGCGCACTGCAGGACGGAGCGCTTGTGACCGTGGGCGGTGCCCGCGCCGTATCCCATCATGGCCGCGAGGCCAGTCGCCGCGAACAGCGCGAGCCGGTCCCGCTCGTCACGGCTCGCGTCGGCAAGCGACGGGACCAGCGGCAGCCGCAAGGGCCTGCCCGCACTGGTGCCCGGGGTGTACAGCGCGATGTCGATCTTCTCGCGCAACGCGCGTCGACGGTCGTGGTCCGGCGTGGTCGCGTCGTGCCACCACGCCTCGCTCGCGTAGCGCGCGAGATCACCCTTGCGGTCGACCAGCAACGTGGACACCCCGCGCTCGAGCAGCTGCTCGACCACGTGCAACGCCGCGGTCGTCTTGCCGCTGCCCGTCGTGCCGAGGAACGCGACGTGGGTCTTGATATCGGTCAACGAGAGGAGCTGCGGCTCGGCGCGCATCGTGGTGGTGACGCCGAGCCGGACCTGATCGGGATGCACCGGAACCGGCACCAGGTTGCGAGACGGCAGGGTGCCAGAGGGCATCGCTGCGCCGGAACCGACCCGCGGCGGTTCCGGGATCGATGGGGGCTGCGGATCGGCCGGCGCGGAAGCCAGCGGCGCGGCGACATCGAGGCCCAGGAGCTCGCGAACGAAGGCGAGACTCGCGACCGGCCGGTGCAGGCGACGCCACGCGTCGAACCCGGGAAGGGATTTCGTCGCGAGCTCGCGTGCCACGGCGGCCGCCCGGAGCTCGCGCTCCTCGAGCGCGATGGGGATCCCGCCCGCGGCGCGGAGCTCGCCGATCTTCTTCGAGGTGGCGGTTCCGTTTCCGAACTGGAAGTCGGAGTTGCGCAGCGCGATGGGGATGGCGCCCGGCCGCTGGCTCGCCCGCGTGCGGAGCGACTCGAGCTGACGCAGGAGATGCCCTCCTTGCGGCGGGAAATTGCACAGCGCCACGATTCGCGTCGAGCCTCGCGCCTCGACCAGCAGGCGCCGCGTGGCACCCGCGCCCTCGGAGCGGACGAGCACGTCGACCTCGAGCTCGGAGGCCGCTGCCTGCAGCGTGGTCTCCACGAGCGAGAGCACGTCGTCCTCGGACTCGGGCGCCGCGACCGCACGCGCGACGGACTCGGCCCACAACCGGTCGAGCGCCGGGTGAGCGATGGTGGGGGTGGTCGTCGATTGGCCCGCGGTCGCGAAGTCGAAGGTCGCGCCCGCTGCGCTCG
>JAYSYE010000220.1:0-17438 GCA_043716635.1 Deltaproteobacteria bacterium
CCAGAACTCGCACACGTTCATCTCCTTCACGAACGCGGTCCAGCAGAGCCAGCTGATCGCGCGGAAGCTCGGCGAGCTGCGCCCGGCCTCGGCAGACGCATTCGCGGCCAATGCATCGACCTACGCCACGAAGCTCCGCGCGATCGAGGGGGCGGCTGCCACGCATCTCGCGACCGCGAAGATCAAGCGCGTTGTCACGGTGCACGACGGGTACGCGTACTTGCTGCAGGAGCTCGGCATCGAGATCGCCGGCGTGGTGCAGCCCGCTCACGGCCTCGTCCCGTCGGCGAAGGAGCTCGGCGACATGATCGAGCTGATGAAGACGCAGAAGCTCACGGTGGTGCTCACCGAGGAGGACTTTCCCGAGAAGCTGCTCGCGACGCTGCGCGACGCCACGAGCGCGAGGACGTACATCATCAGTCACGTCGCCATGGGCACCTACTCGCCGGGCGAGTTCGAGGCCGTGATGAGCAGGAACGCCGACACCCTCGTGCAGGCGCTCGTCACCGACCCGAAGTGAGTCGCCCGCCCCGCTCCCCGCGCGTGCCGAGGGAGGGCGACGTGAGGTTCCTGGAAAGCAACGTGCCGGGCAGCGACGAGCGATCCAATTCCTCGAGTCCTGCGTAGTGTGGCGGGGCGTATGCGAACGAGGTGGACCAGGAACCGACCCGCGATCGCGCTGGTAACGTGTTTCCTGTGGCTCCTCGCCGTCGAGGTGCTGCCGGGTCTCCACGAGGGTCTGCACCGCGACGATCACTCGCATGCAGCCGACGGCACGATCGTCCGCGTCTCGTTCGGCCCGAGCTCCGTCGAAGGCCACGAGCACGACGCATCCGGTCACGACGTCCCTGCGACCTTCGCCGCGCCGCACGTGGCGGATGGCCGCTCGCATGCCGATACCGTCCGCCACCTCCGCCACGACGCCAGTGGCGCCGCGCACCATGCGGTCGCGCTGCTCGATCCGACGCCGCCGGTGCTCTCCGCGAGCACGTTCGACGCACTCGCGTACCTCGTCGAGTGTGCGTTCGTCGACCGGCTGACCTCGAGCCCGGACGTACGTCCGAGCGCTCGTGGACCGCCGCGCCTCGCCCGCACGTACGGTTGAATCCTCCCCCCCGATGGCCGGCCGATCGCGCGAACTGCGCGTCGGCCTGTCGTCACCTCGTGCGCACGCCCGCGCGCGCGACGCCCTACTCGCTCGTCAGGCCCTCCATTCATGTCGCTTCTCACACTCGCCGAGCGCGCCTTCAGCGCCGCTGTCGCGCTGACTCCTCCCCAGCCTCTGACCCATCCCCAGCCTCTGATCCATCCCCAGCACGCACCCCCGCGGACCGTCGCGCACAACCCGACGCTGCCGCCCCCACCCGAGGCCGCCGGTACCACGACCGATGACGAGCTCGCGAAGCTCGCCGATGCGCAAGCGGACGCCGCCCACGCCGGCGAGACGATCGAGATCTCCGGCGAGGCGCCCCCCGAGTCCGCCTCGTCCGTACACCTGAGTGCCGAGCAGCTGCGGCTCCGGTTGCGCACGCAGCCGTCCGACGTGCTCCGCCAGATCCCGGGCCTGGTCGTGTCCCAGCACGCGGGTGGCGGCAAGTCGGACCAGTACTTCATCCGCGGCTTCGATTCGGATCACGGCACCGACATCGCCGTGTTTTCCGATGGCGTGCCGGTGAACCTCACCTCGCACGGGCACGGCCAGGGCTACTCCGACACGCACTGGATGATCCCGGAGACGATCGACACCGTCGACATCCACAAGGGTCCCTACGCCGCGCGTTACGGCGACTTCTACACGGCGGGCGCACTCGAGCTGAAGACCGTGGACGAGGTCCCGGATCACGGCGATGCGACGGTGTGGATCGCGGGCAGCACGCCCACCGGCAAGGCGAGCACGCAGTTCGACCGCTTCGATCGCCGCATCGTCGGCATGGCCAGCCCTCACGTGCGGGATGGCGACAAGACCCTCATCGCGGTGCAGGCCGCCGAGGTCGATGGCCCGTTCGTCAACGAGCAGAACTATCGCCAGGGCAGCGGCCTCGCGAAGTACAAGACGAGGGTCGGCTCCGGCGACCTGACGTTCGAGGCGACCGGCTACCACGGCACGTGGAACCAGTCCGGCCAGGTCCCGTCCCTGGAGGTCGACGCGGGTCGGCTCGATCGCTTCGGGTCCGTGGATCCGTCCGAGGGCGGCCTCGCGACGCGTGCCTCGCTCTCGGCGAGCTACGTGGTGAGAGACGACGACGCGCATTCCGTGTTCCGCCTCATGGGCTACGGCGTCCGGAACAAGCTGAAGCTGTTCTCAGACTTCACGCTGTTCGCGCGCGACCGCGTGCACGGCGACGAGATCCGCCAGACCGACGATCGCTACATGACCGGCATCGACGCGTCGTACGAGAAGCTCGTCGAGTCCGACACGGTGCCGACCCTGCTGCGCTTCGGCGTGCAGGGCCGCTACGACGACACCGAGACGAGCCTGAACCACGCGGAGAAGCGGATCATCCTGCCGGAGTGCTTCGACGCGGGTCCGAACCCGTGCAATCACACGGACAACCGCATCCTCGACGCGGCGGTCTACGGCGAGGCCGACATCGCACCGCTGAAGTGGCTGCACGTGCGCCCGGGACTCCGCGTCGATGGCTTCTACTGGAACGTCGCCGATCTCGATGCGAAGACGCAGAGCGACCCGATGACCACGCAGGGCGGCACCGCGAACCGCACGATGGTCGGCCCGAAGCTCTCCATCGAGGCGCACGCCGACGAGGTGATGACGTTCTTCGTGAACGGCGGCTCGGGCTTTCACAGCAACGATGCGCGCGCCGCGGTCGCGACCAACGGTCACGGTTCGCTCGCCCGCGCGCTCGGTGCGGAGGTCGGCGTGCGCATGGTGCCCCGCGCCCGTGCGCGCGTCTCGGCGGACCTCTGGTACTTGCACCTCCAGTCGGAGCAGGTGTGGTCCGGTGATGCGGGAGGCACCGAGCCGTCGGATCCGACCCGCCGCTTCGGTCTCGATCTCGAGGGCTCGATCGATGCGACGCCGTGGCTCTCGCTCGACGCGAACGTGACGTACGCGAAGTCGACGATCGTCGCGAACCAGGGCAACGGCGGCGCGCTCGCCCTCGCCCCGCGCTGGATGGGCTCGGGCGGCATCTCGGTCCACGACAAGCTGAAGTTCCTCTCGCTGCGAACGCGCGGCATCGCCGACCGCGCCGGCAACGACGACGCCTCGCTGATCGCCAAGGGCTACCGGATCTTCGACCTCGTCGCGGGCCGACACTTCGGCAAGCTGAACGTCGAGGTCGACATCGCGAACCTGTTCGATCAGGAGTGGCGCGAGGCGCAGTTCGCCGAGTCGTCGGCCGTGACGCCCACGGCCCCGATCGTCGAGCAGATGCAGTACACGCCCGGGATGCCGCTCACGGCGACCCTGAAGGCCGCCTACACCTTCTGACCCGCCCGCCCCGCCGCATGATTTGCGGGTCACGAGCTCGGCCTCGGCACGTATAGTGTCGGGTATGAATCAACTCGGGGCGCTGATGCTCGGCGTGGCAGTGGTGGCGTGTGGCGGCGGTGCCTCGAACGGCGACGTGTCGGGTGACGGCGCCGACGCAGCCGTCGTGGACGCGCCGGACGCGCCACCCGGCTGGGAGATGCTCGTCGGGCGGAGCTGGTCGGTCCCCGCCGGTTCGTCGGACACCTACAAGTGCACGCGCATCAAGATGGATCACGACGTGTGGATCTCGGGGTTCCGCGCCGTCGCGCCCACGGGCACGCACCACACCGTCGTCACCATCTCGAGCACGGCAACGCCGCTCGGCGACTACGACTGCAACGTTGGTAGCCTCGACTACCAGATGCTCTACGCGTCGGGCGTGAACACCGACGAGCTGCGGTTCCCCGCGGGCGTCGCGATGCAGGTGAAGGCGGGGCAGTACATCAACCTGAACCTGCACCTCTTCAACGCCACCGACGGCGAGATCACCGGCACGTCCGGGATCCTCATCAAGACCATGGACGCGGCAGCGGTCGTCCATCCCGCCGACATGGTCTTCGCCGGCACCATGGACCTGACGATCCCATCGGACGGCCAGCCGCACGACGTGCTCGGTGGCTGCACCACGCCCCGCGACTGGAACGTGTTCACGCTGTGGCCGCACATGCACCAGTACGCGACGCACCAGAAGGTGACCGTCACGCTCCCCGGTCAGGCGCAGGAGTCGCTGCTCGACATCCCGTTCACGTTCACCGAGCAGCGCAATTACCCCGACGTCGCGAAGGCCATCCCGAAGGGCTCGCGCCTCGACGTGACGTGCACATACGTCAACAACTCGGGCTCGACGATCTCGTGGGGCGACTCGTCGACCGCCGAGATGTGCTTCACCGGCATGTACAAGTGGCCTGCCGGCGGCACGCTGTTCGACTGTAGCCGCTAGCGTCCTAACGCGCGGCGCGCGACGCCGCGAGCAGGTCGCGGATCTCGGTCAGCAGCTTGATGTCCTCGGTCGGCGGCAGCGGGGCCGCGGGTGCCTCGTTCTTCATGCGCGCCATCATGTGCTGGGCCGGCCTGACCAGGAAGAAGTAGATCACGGCCGCCGTGATCAGGAACGAGATCATCGCGCTGATGATGATCCCGAGGTCGAACCGCGTCCCCGCGATCGAGAACCCGAGCGAGACGTTGTGTCCGCCGCCGAACAGCGAGAGGAACGGCGTGACGATGCCATCGGTGAAGGCACTGACGATCTTGCCGAACGCTGCGCCGATGATGACGGCGGTGGCGAGCGACACGACATCGCCCTTGAAGATGAATTTTTTGAAGTCGGCGAACATGGCAGCAGACAAACTACATCACCGGGGCGCGCACAAGCCGAGAGCGACGGGCGAGGTTCTCGAACAGCGCCGCGTACGAGGCTGGCGGCGCCGGCCGCGTGCCAGCGCACGAGAGCGCCAGGACGCCGGCGAGCAGGAACGTTTGGATCCATTCATGCGCGGAACCAGCGCGCGACCCGCGCGGTCGGTCTGACACACCGCTCCGCCCCCGCACACTTTACCCCACGCTTGGCGTCCGATCGTCTATCGTGAAACCCATGCGTGCTTCCCTTCTGATCACAGCGGCGGTGTTATTCGGTGCTTGCGGCGGCGACGATGGCGGTGGCGACGATCTCGGCATCCCCCCCCCCGATGGCGCTGTCGTCCCTGGCGACAGCGGACCTGACAGCGGCAATGGATCAGCCGACCCCGTCCAGGTCGCGCGTACGGCGTGCGTGACGGAGACCAACCGCCTGCGCGCCACGGTCGGCAAGCCCGCCGTCGCGGAGTCCGCGACGCTCGAGACGTATGCGAACGCGGGCGCCCAGGAGGACTTCGCCGGGAGCCCGCACGATCACTTCCGTCGCACGCAGGGCGGCGGCATCTCGTTCGCCGAGAACGAGTGTCCGCACTGGAGCCTCTCGGGCCAAGGCGCGGGCGACTACACGCGGCTCGTGAAGGCGTGCATCGCTGCATTCTTCTCCGAAGGTCCGGGCGGCGGACACTACGACAACATGACCGGCAACTACGGCACGCTCGGATGCGGGATCTACGCGAGCGGCGACGCCGTCACGATCATTCAGGACTTCGGACGCTAGAGCAATGGGCGCCGAGCCGCACCGCGCGCCCGCCGGACCTCACGGCGAGCGTGACGACGCGGCCTCGGACGTGACCTCAGAGCGGTAGCCACACGAGCGCGACGCGCGTCACCACGGTGTCGGCCTTCTTCGCGACGACCTTCGCGGTCGCCACGTCCGGCTCCGGCGCGGCGCGGAGCTGCGCGATCTCGGTCGCGAGCGCGGCTTCGAGGTCGGCGTGCTGCAGCGCGAGCTGGTCGACGGCATCGCGGGCGCGCGTGACATCACCGCGCTGACCCGCCGTGCGCCCGATGCTGCGAGCGGCGGATGCGACCTTGCTCGCCGTGCCGCGGCGCCCGCCGAAGAGGGCGCCCAGCATCGAGGCGCCGATCGAGATGGCGGAGCTCGCCGTGGCCGACGTGGCCTGCGCTTGCTCGCGGTCGACGCGAGCATCGGCGGTGCGCTCCTTCGCGGCGAGCGCATCCAGCTTCGGCTGGTACTTCGCGCGCAGCTTGTCGACCGCCGCGTCGCGGCCCTCGCGGGCCTTGATCGCGCAGCGGGCGCGAAACGCCGGCTCGCTCTCGTCAGGCGCTGACGTGAGCCCCAGCTGCTTCGCCACTGCCACCTCCAGCGGCGCCGCGCGGAAGATCCACGCCGCGAGCCCGTCCTTCAGCTTCGCGACGGCCTTCGCGTCGAACCCCGCCGGCAGCGCGCTGAACGTGGCACCCGCCGCGGGCTGCGGCCCGAGGCCGACGAGCCGCCGGGCGTCCGCGAGCTGCGCATGCGCCCAGGGATCGCCCAGCGCTCCTGCCTCGAGCGGCGCTACCACCGTGAGGTCTCGCCACGCATCGAGCTGGGACGTCGCCTGTGCGTAGTGCACCTTGACCACGCCGAGCAGCGCGGGACCGAGCGCCGGCGCGTCCGCGAACAGCTCCTCGATCCCGCCCGGAGCCACCGGCCGCACGCCACGCGGCTCCAACGGCGGCGGCGGCGCTGTCGGTCGGGTGGCCGCGGGGCTCGACGGCCCCGGCGTGAGAGGCGCCATCAGCGTGTGGATCTGCGCGCGCGTCAGCGGACCGGCGAGGTAGCTCATCGCGAACCGCGCCTGGAAGACGATCGGGTGATCGTCGTGCACGTTGTTCATCACGAACGTGCGGGTCGCGAGTCCGGCGAGCGTCGATTCCATCGCGGCCCGGTCGAATGCCTTGCCGGCCGCGGCGCTCGCGCCTTCGAGCCCCTCCAGCACGCGCGCCTTGTCACGCTCGGTCTGGAGCCGCCCGAGGAACCAGGTGCCCGCGTTGGCCAGGGCCTTGTAGTCGACATCCACCGGGTTCTGCGTCGCGAGCACGAGTCCGACGCCGAACGCGCGCGCCTGCTTGAGCAGGGTGAGCATCGGCTTCTTCGAGGGCGGCATCGCGGTCGGCGGGAGATACCCGGTGACCTCGTCCATGAACACCAGCGCGCGCAGGCTGGACGTGCCAGCCAGGGTGCGCATCCACGCGATCACCTCGTTCAGCAAGAGGGTGACGAAGAACATCCGTTCCGCGTCGCCGAGATGCGCGATCGAGAGGACGGCGATGCGCGGCTTGCCGGCGGTGGTGAACAGCAAGCTCGGGATGTCGAGTGGCACGCCCTGGGTCCAGGCCGCGAAGCTCGGCGATGCCAGGAGCGTGTTCAGCGCGAGCGCGAGCTGCGTGCGATCGGCACTCGGAAAGAAGGTCTCGAGGTCGAACACGCCGACCTGCGCGAATGGCGGCTTCATCACACCGTGGACGAGCGTCGCGAGCTCGACGTCATTGCCCGCGCGCCAGTCGCGCTCGAAGAGCTGGGACAGCAGCACGTGCTCGCGGCTCCGCAACGGATCGGCGGCCACGCCGATCATGCCGAGCAGGGCGCTCACCGCACCCTCGATGCGATCGCGCCACGACTCGGCATCGCCCGCCAGCGTCGCGGGTGGCGCGCGGAACGATTTCAGCGCGGAGATCGGCACGCCCGCGTCGCTGCCTGGCGTGTAGATCACCACCTCGCCCGCAGCCCGCAGCCGCGCGATCCGGTCCGGACCCTGTCCGGAGGCGGCGAGCCCGGCGCGCCAGCGCTCGGCCGTCGTCGCGGCGAGCTGCGCCACCGAGACGCCGTCACGCGCGGCCTGCGCTGGATCGACCCACGGCGCGAAGTCCGCGGGCGCGAGCGCAGGGAACGTCAGCATCAGGTTGCCGAGGTCACCCTTCGGATCGATCGCGATGACCGGAACGCCGTCGAGCAGCGCCTCCTCGAGCAGCGACAGGCACAGGCCCGTCTTGCCGCTTCCAGTCATGCCGACGCACACCGCGTGCGTGGTGAGGTCCCGCGAGTCGTACAGCACGGGCTCGCCGGGGGCCGGGACCGTGGTGCCGAGGTAGAACGTTCCGAGCGACTCGCCGATCATCGACGCCAGTATGCTCCCGACTGCGGTCCGCGATCAGCCCCGCGATCAGACGCGCGATCAGCCCCGCGCTCAGGGCGCAGAGGGCGTGATGGTGACGCGCAGGTGTTCTGCCACCGGCGTGTCGTACAGCAGCGGCGCGACCACTCGTACGAGCGCGTTGCTATCGGTTCCACCCATGCCCGGGGCGCTCTGCTGGGTGGCAGTGCTGGAGCCAACGTCGAGCTCCTGGTCGGACTCCGTGCCGAGATCGTAGAGCCGGACCTCGGACGTCACGTCGCCCCAGCGCGCATCGGGGCCGAGGAACAGCTCGATGCCGCTCGGCCGCGGGGCGAAGAACCAGTCGTTCGAGGCGCCGAACATGGTCGCGAACGAGAGCCGGTCGCCGGGCATCGCATCGAACTGGAGCTCGAAGGCATCACCGGCCATCGCGGGTCCGGCGACCGGTGCGCCGAGCGGGCGATCGAACACGCCAGAGCGCACCATCGGATCGGCCGCAAGCGCGACGGCGAGCGCGGCCGGCTGACCATCCTCCGCGAGTGCTTCGAGGCCGCGGCCGGAGTCTGACGCGCCGACCGTGAAGAGCGGCACGTCCCCGCGATGAATCACGAACACGCCCGGGGACAGCGGGGTCGCGACTCCGCGCAGGAACCGCAGGCCGTCGAGCAGGGGGTCGGGCTGCCCGGACTCGGCGAGGTAGACGAACCCGTTCGCCGGGACCGGGGCGTTCTTCGTGAACAGCGCGTCGGGTCCGCGGTGGATCGCCCAGATCACAGGCGATAGATGGACGGACTGCGTACCCGCCGAGGTCACGAGGGTCGACGTGGTCGACACGTTCTGGAAGCGCAGCGTGAACACGCCATCGGAGTCCGGGGGCAGCAACGTCACGCGAACCATCGAGGCGACCGAGGGCCGGGCGAACGTGGAGCCATCGGCGAGCACGACCGACGCAGGGACCTCGCGCAGGTTCGGGTTGCCATCGGCCGCCCCGGAGACGCTCGTCGACTGGCGAGTGCCCGTATCGGGACCCACACCCGGCTCCTGATCGAGCTCGGTCCCCGCGTCCCAGAGCTTGATGCGGGACGTGAGGTCGCCCGAGAGAGGGACGCCATTCTCGAACAGGGGCAAGCCGGCCGGATCGGGCGCGAAGAACCAATCGTTGGACTCGAGGAGCATGAACGCAAACGACAGCCGGTGCCCGGGCGCCGCCGTGAAGCGGGTCTCGTACGCCTCGCCCGGCGCCAGGTTGCCGTCGATGAGAGTTGTCTTGGTGCGCGCGGAGCTGAGCTTCAGCAGGGACCACGGCGCGATGTTCTCGAGGCGTACCGTGAAGTGACGCGATAGGTTGGCGGGCCCGTCGGGGGACGTAGGCGCGTCCGCGGCCGCGCGCGCGTCGGGTGTGACCGACCCGTCAGGCGCACCGGAGGCATGGTCGTCTCCGCACGCGGAGAACGCGCCACCGAGCCCGAACGCACACAACGAGGAGGCTAAGTACCGGAGGTGGTGAGACTTCATCTGTCGGGCGGCCACGGATGCGAGCCTCGCGCCACGCGCCACGAGCCACGCGCCCGACGAGCTCAGAGCTGCGTCGAGAGCGAACCGAAGTCGTCGAACCCGGTCGCCTGGTTCGCCTTCAGGTCGGCCGCGAGCTCGCCCGAGAACTCGGGCAGCTTGATGAAGATCCTCGATGCGGGCAGGCCCTGGCTCTGATAGGCGCGCACGTCCGATTCGCGATTGCCGATCGCCGCCGACACCGGCACTCCCAGCGAGCCGAGCATGCTGGTCTTCGCGGCGCGCTGGGCGGCCCCCGGGAGCGTGAGCGTCGACGGCGCGAGACGGAGCGCGCCGCGCGGGAACGCGTGGTCCTCGAGCCACTGGCGGGTGAGCTCGGTGTACTGGTCCCCGCGCGTCGTCAGGTACACGACCAGCTCGCCGGTATCAGCGAGCGCCTGTGCGGCGCCGGGCTGCGCGCCCGGGTCGCGACCTAGCAAGATCTCGCCGACGCATGCCGTCTCGGAGTCCGTCAGCGTGCCATCGACGTCCGACACCACCACCTGCTGGTCGGCCGGGACCACGAAGCCGTAGAACCGGATCCCGGTGTTGTCACCGCGGACGCGCGCGTACAGTTCGTGCGTCCCGACCGGCAGCAGAGCAGCTCCGGCGAGCTTGACGGCGAACCGCCCATTGTTATCGGTGCGCGTCGTCGAGACGAGGTCCCAGCCGTTCGGCTGACACGTGTAGACGTCGACCGCCTCGTCTTCGAGCGCCTTGTCGGCGGACGTGTACGAGAGCCGACCCGCGATCGACTGCTCCGCGTCCCCGTCGCGGGCAATCATGTCGACACCGCGGTGGCGAGCCTCACCAATTCCGGCGGCGAACGAGCTGCCCGCGTGGCGGAACCCGCCCGCGACCCCGGTCGGGGCCTCCGCGCACGCATAGCCACCCGGGGGCGGCCGCGACTTCACCTCGGCGCCGAACGCACAGCCGCCCGCGAGGACGCACCAGAACGCGATGAGCGCTTTCATCCGCACAACGTGCGTCCGGTACACAGCCGATCAAGTGGCATTCGTCTCGGAACACCTCGGTTGCCGCTCCCTGCCGCGTCCTGCGACCGCGTCAGGCGCGCGGTTGCACCCTGCGTTCGCCTGGCCCGCGCAGTGCACTTCCTGGTGGCATGATGAAGAAAATCCTCACCCTGTGTGTCGTGACGTTGTCCCTCGCCGGCGTTGCCACCGGTTGCCGTAGCGGTGCCGGTGTGAAGACGGCGAACCACGCGGTTGGCGTCGGCGCTGGCGCCCACTAGGAGGGTGAATGGCGTAGCCATTCGGGGCCCCCTTGTGCCGGGCGAACCGCGCAAGGCGCGCCCGGCCTAGCGCGCTCCGACCACGAGCGAGCGCTCTGCGCGGCTGCGCCCCGGCGGATTGTCCGCGGCGCAACCGCGACGGCCTGTCTCCTCGCACGTTGCTGCACGGCGGCGCGCCGCGCGCAGCGGGGACCGGTACGCTGCGCGCAGCCATGGGTACCGCTGATCGAATCGAGCGCGAGCGGCGAGTGAAGCGCTCGCGGATCCTCGATGCTGCGCGGGACCTGTTCGTGGAGCGCGGCGTCGAGGCCGTGACCCTTCGCGAGATCGCACAGCGGATCGAGTACTCGACCACCGCGATCTACATGCAGTTTGCGGACAAGGCCGCGCTCGTGGAAGCGATGGTCACCGAGGATTTCGCGGCGTTCGCGGCCGGCCTCGAGGCGACGGCCGCGATCGCAGATCCGGTCCAACGCATCCGCGCCATGCACGTCGCGTACGTCGATTTTGCGCTCGCGTGGCCGCGGCACTACCAGCTCCTGTTCCTCACGCCGCCCGCCACCGGCGCTGGCAAGCACGCCGACGACCCCGCGGGGATCGAGGGCTACCGCGTGCTGTTCGCGGCCGTGGAGGAGTGCATCCGCACCGGCCGCTTTCGCAGCGCCATTGTGGACCCGCACGCGACCGCCCAGGTGGTCTGGGCGAGCGTGCACGGGCTCGTGTCCCTGCTGATCGTGCAGGGCTCGCATGCCCAGTTCCGGTGGCGGTCGCGCGACGTGCTCGGGCGTGCCTCGCTCGACGTGACGCTGACCGGCCTCTTGCGGACCGCCGAGGACGCGCCCGCCCCTACCAGAGCCGCACCGCGCGTCCGCCGAACGCCGCGACGAGCGTGACGAGACAGACTCCCACCCACGCGAACATGGCCAGCCCCAGCCCGAGCCACTGGAGCTCGGGACGCGCTGTCAGCCGCGGCAGCACGAGGGCGACCAGCGGCAACGCTTGCAGCCCGTGGAGCGAGAAGAAGTGGGGGATGCGCAGATCGCCGTGCTCGCGGCTCCAGTTCGTGAGCGGTGCGCCGAGGCCACCATCGGCGCCGCCGACCGTGTGGCGCATGCGACCGCCCATCGCGAATCCGGTGACCGCGGCCACGATGATGAGGCCGAGGCCGACACGCACGGCGGTGGCGACGAGAATCGGCATCGCCAGCGGACGTGCGATGGCGATCCATGCGGTGATCGCGAACGCGACGGTCGCGGCGAAGATGGCCACGAACATCGCGCCCCACCCCGCGGAGTCGAGGGGCGTCCGCGTGTTGAAGTGCGAGGTGGTGCCGCGCAGCGCCTGACCGACGATCACGACCATCTCGACGATCATGGTGATCGAGAAGGCCCAGCCGAGCCCTGCGCGCATGGACGCCGAGGTGCCGAGGCGCGGGATCACGAGCGCCAGCGTCGCGAGCAGCAGCGCGATGGAGACCGCGAACTTGAGCGGCTTCGCGGCCGGGTGGACGCCGAGAATCGGCGCCGCATCGATACGCAGGGCGATCGCGGCGCCGACCGCCACTGCGGCGTGCGTCAGCGCGGTCAGGGCGAGCGGGCTCGTGGGCAGGTCAGGCACGCGACCTAACGTAACAGAGTTTTTTTACAAAACAACGTTACAGATCGCCTCGGTTCCTGGAATGAACGACGTGGATGGGATGTTCACGCGGTAGCCGTGGTGCAGAAACAGAGCTCGCGGCGTGGCAAGCGCGCTCGCGGTCGCACTCGCTGGGTCGGCGTGCTGCTGGCGGCGGGCGTGCTCGCGATCGCGGCCGTCGCCACGGCGATCGTCGCGCGACATCGGCCGTCCCCGGGCAGGGTCCCGCCCGTGTGCGCGCCCGGCCCGACCGTCCGGGGCATCGACGTGTCCTACTACCAGGAGACGATCGCGTGGAAGCGCGTGCGCGGCGAGGGGATCGTGTTCGCGTTCATTCGCGCCACCGACGGCGTGGCGCCCGTCGACCCGCGCTTCCTCGCGAACTGGGCGGACGCGAAGCGCGCCGGCGTGCTGCGTGGTGCCTACCAGTTCTTTCGCCCGACCGAGAGCGCCGTCGCGCAGGCCGACGCCTTGATCGCAGCGCTCGGACACGATCCCGGTGAGCTGCCGCCCGTCATCGACGTCGAGGTCACCGACGGCATCTCGAGCGCGAAGCTGGTCGCGCGGGTGCAGGCGTGGGTCGATCGCGTGCGCACTCGCCTCCACGTCGAGCCGATCGTGTACACGGCTCCGGGGTTGTGGCCCGGCGGACCGCCGGCGCTGGCTGCGCAGCCGCTCTGGGTCGCGCACTACACCGACGCGTGCCCGCTCGTCCCCCCGCCGTGGACCCGGTGGGCGTTCTGGCAATTCAGCGAGCGCGGTGAGGTCTCGGGCATCGGACCCGCGGTCGACCTCGACGTGTTCGCGGGTAGCTTCGACGACCTCGCGGCGTTCGCCCGCGCCGCGAAGCGCTGACCGCTCGCGCGTCAGTCGCGTCAGTCGTGTCAGTCGCGCTCGGGCCCGCCGAGCGCGAGCGTCGTCCCGAACATCACCTGCGCTCCCTCGGGCGAGCCGCCGATCGTGACGTCCGCGATCGACGCCGTCGAGTGCGCGAGCCGGAACCCGCCGCCTCCCGAATACCGCAGCCGCTTCGCCGCGATCGCGTCGACGCCGAACACCTCCGCACCGTCCGCAAACACGAAGGCGTCCACCCACACACCGGACTGGTTGTACTGATAGAGGGGCCACCGGTACTCGACGCTCGCCCACGCGGCGTAGCGGTCGCGAAAGCGGCCCCGGTCGTAACCGCGCAGCCGGGCATCGCGGCCGAGCGTGGGGAGCGCCAGCAGCGGGATCGTGGCCCCGGGATACAGCGGAACCGCGATCTCGCCGCCGATGGCGATGACGAGCACGCGGTTCTCCTCGCCGAGGGCGAGGTACTTCACGACATCGGCTCGCAGGGTCGCAGCCGCGAGGTCCTTGCCTTGCACGTCCGCGCGTAGCGCGGCCAGCACCTCGACGAGCACGCCGTCGGTCGGCCGTCCGAGGGTGTCGCGGCTGTCGATGCGACCGACTGCGCGCAGCGTGCCGTACGTGGTCGCGTCGGCGAAGCCCGGAGGCGCTGCCGCGTCCGGATCGCCGGGATCCGTTGCCGCGACAGGCGCCGCAGCGTCCGGATCGCCGGCGCCGAGATCCTGGCGCGCGAGCCCGATCTGCACGGCCCCCGAATAGTCCTGCCAGGTGCCGGGCTGCAGTTCGGCCTCGGCCGTGACCTCCTGCGCGTGCACCGCGAGTGCACGGCGATCGCCCACGACACTGCCACCGCCGATCCCGTAAAAGCGCTGGTGATCATCGTGATCCACCGCCACGCGGACGTGCGCGAAGCGCGACTCGAGCCCATCGAACCCACGGGCGCCCGTGACCTCGACGGTCCAGTCGCCGTCGAGCCGGACCATGCCGCCGGCGCCCGTGGCGAAGGGCAATCGCCCCTGGCCGAACGCGACGCCGAGCCCGATCCCGACCCCGTCGACCCGCTGGTACTGCAACCGCGGCGCGAGCTTGACCCTCGACGAGCCGATCTGATGCGGCGCGCGCACGACCCGGTCCGCGCGCGTCCCTTCGACCGCACGCACGACGAGCCCGATGGGAGCGAACACGAGCCCGATCGCGGTCTCGGGGAGTTCCAGCACGAGCCAGGGCAGCTCGCTCTGCCGGTGCCAGCGCGCGATCGGCGTGACCAGCGCCGCGGGCAGTGCGTCCGCTGCCGGCAGCGACACCTGGATCGGGTCGGCGGCTGCGGCTCCTGCCATCGCAACGAGCGCGACCGCCGCGCGACGACCCACGGTACAGTGTGCTCTCCGCGGAACGATTCCCATGCGACTACTCGTCATTGAAGACTACGGGCCCGTCCGGAAGGCGGTCACGCAGGCACTCGAGGAGCAAGGGTACGCCGTGGATGCCGCCGAAACCGGAACGGACGGGCTCGGCCTCGCGCGAGACCACTCTTACGACGTCATCGTCCTCGATCTGATGCTGCCCGGGGTGGACGGCCTCGCGATCCTTCGCAGCCTCCGTGAGGGGGGATCGAAGGCGGGCGTGCTCGTGCTGACCGCGCGCGATACGCTGGCCGATCGCGTGTCCGGGCTCGATGCGGGGGCCGACGACTATCTCGTGAAGCCGTTCGAGCTGGCCGAGCTCCTCGCGCGCGTCAAGTCGCTGCTGCGGCGCTGCTACAGCGCGCCGAACCCGACCATCAAGATCGGCGATCTCGAAGTCGACACCGTCCGCCGCGATGTGCGTCGCTTCGGGGAGGTCATCACGCTCTCGTCGCGCGAGTACGCGCTGCTCGAGTACCTGGCGCATCGCGCGGGCGAGCTCGTGAGCCGGACCGACATCTGGGAGCACGTGTACGACCTTCGCTCCGACGCGCGCTCGAACGTCGTGGATGTCTACGTCGGCTACCTCCGCAAGAAGCTCGAGCGCGAGGGCTCGGAACGCCTGATCCACACGCGCCGGGGCCAGGGCTACATGCTCGGCCCGGGCGGCTGATCCCGATGACGCGGACGCACGGCTCGCTGCGACGCCGGCTGCTCGTCGGCATGGGCGTCGGCATCGGATCGCTCTTCCTCGTGGTCGGCGCGCTGGTGTACCGGCTGCAGCGGCAGTCCCTCTACGACGAGTTCGATCGCGCCCTCGTCGCGCGCGCCCACACGCTCGCGATGCTCGTCGAGCAGGAGGCCACGCGCATCGAGAATGACCTCGGTCGGAGCCCGCTGCCCGAGTTCTCGCGGCTCGAGCGACCGCAGTACTTCGAGATCTGGCGGCCGGATGGTCGCGTGCTCGATGGCTCGAAGTCCCTGCACGGCACGGTACTCGTGCCTTCCGGGTCGCTCGCCGATGTCACGGTCGGCAACGTGATCGAGCCCGTCCAGCTCCCCGATCACGTGCACGGGCGGCAGGTGACGCTCCGCTTCATGCCGCGCCAGGATCCTGACGCCGACACCCGCGCGATCGGCCCGCCCATTCATCTCGTGCTGGCCGTCGCGCAAGATACGCTCGACGTCGAGGCGAGCCTCGCGCATCTGCGGTCCGTGCTGCTGTGGTCGTTCTCGATCGCGATGCTCCTCGGGCTCGGGATACTCGTGGGGATCGCGTGGTACGGCCTGCGTCCGGTGGAGGCGCTGGCCGCCCGGATCGCGAACATCGATCCGCGCGCGCCGGGTGCGGGGTTCACGTCGCCGGTGCTCCCCGTCGAGCTCGCCCCGATCGGGCAGCGCCTCGACGAGCTGGTCCAGCGGCTCGCGATCACGTTCGCCCGCGAGCGCGAGCTGACGGCCGAGCTCGCCCACGAGCTGCGCACTCCGATCACGGGGCTGAAGGTCACGCTCGAGCTCGCCCTCTCGCGCCAGCGGGCTCCCGAGGAGTACCGCCGCGCGATGACCGACTGCCTCGCGATCTGCCAGCAGACCCACGGCATGGTCGATGCCCTCCTCGCGCTCGCGCGGCTCGACGCGGGCTTGATCTCGCTCTCGGACCGCCCGGTGGAGATCGGCCGGCTCGTGGGCGAGGTGCTGCCGCCGTTCGCGACGCGCGCGCGCACCCGCGGCGTCACGATCGAGGCGGCGATGCCGGAGCACCTCGTCGTCACGACCGATCCCGATCAGCTGAAGCTCGTGGTGTCGAACCTGCTCGACAACGCGGTCAGCTACGTCGAGGAGCGCGGCACGATCCGCGCGGCTCTCGTCGCGACGGCCGGCGGTGGCGTGCAGCTGCGCGTCGCCAACAGCGGGAGCACGCTGACGTCCGACCAGGTGCGGCACGCGACGGAGCGGTTCTGGCGCGGGGACGCTGCGCGCGCGTCGGGCAGCCACGCCGGGCTCGGGCTGGCGCTGTGCCACAAGATCACGGCGTTGCTGGGCGGCTCGCTCGCGGTGACCGTCGAGGACGGATGGTTCGTCGCGGCGGTGGATCTGAACCTGCGCCGGGCGTGAGGTAACGGCCGCACCGCGTCCGCGTGCACGATTGGAACCGCGATTCCTATTTCGCGACGGGTCCCGATGCGGTACGCCCGGCTCCATGGTCGCGCGCCGCCTCCGCCCCCGCTCGCTCGGTGCACTGGCACGCACGCTCGCGTACCCGGACGGCCGCTCGCCCTCGCGGGAGGCGCGTTCGCGCTCGGGCTGCTCGGACTCGCGCTGCGTGGGGTCGAGCGGCGACGTGATCTGCGGCGCGCTCCGCGGCTCGTCGACCACGAGGTCATGACGGTGACGGGCATCGTCGTCGCCGGCGAGCACGTCCTCACGGCGCCGCTCTCCGGTCACGCGTGCGTGGCGCACCGCTCCAGCGCGCGGCTGCGGGGACGCCCGTCGGCGGCGGTCCACAGCGAGCAGGCGAGCACGGCGTTCGTGGTCGCCACCGCCGCGGGACCGGTGTGCGTCGACCCCGGGGAGCTCGCGCTCGATCTCGTGCCGCTGGTCGTCCTCGACCACGCCGTGCACGACCGGACGGCGTTCCTCGAGCGCCAGGGGATCGATCCGGTGCAGCGCGGCCAGCTCTCGTTCGACGAGATCGTGATCGCGCCGGGCTCGCGAATCTC
>JAYSYE010000023.1:0-7814 GCA_043716635.1 Deltaproteobacteria bacterium
GGCGCGCTGGCCGCGAGGTCGAGCGTCGAGCGCATCGTGTACTTGCCGTTCGCCGTGACCGGCTGCCCCTGCTCGTCCGGGTTCGACGTCCCGTCGGGGTTCGACGTCCCGTCGGGGTTCGACAGATCCGGCGGGGCGTCCCCGGCGCAGCCCATCGCAACGGAGCCAAGAGCGAGTGCGAGGGCGACGGTGAGGTGCTTCGAGGTCATCATGGCGTGATGTCCTCTAGTGCTAGGGGTGTGCCGATCTGAGGGCACTCAAACCCGTGCGATTGCAGTTACTTGCGAGGACTGGCGGATCGAATTGCCAGGCCGACGTCGCTTCATGGAGCCGGTTGACCGCAGCCACGCCGCATGACGCGACGCATCGCTACCAGCCGCAGGTCTGGCCCTGGTTCTGCTGCACGAGCCACTGCTGCAGCGGCGCGAAGTACTCGAGGATCGCCGTCGCGTCCATCTGGCGCGAGCCCGTGAGCTCGAACAGGGTGTCCTGCCACGGCTGGTTCGCCCCGTGCTGCAGCATCTTCCAGAACGCCTTGCCGGCGACCTTGTTGTTGTAGATGGAGCACTCGTTCAGCGGCCCCGTGAAGCCCGCCTTCTTGCACAGCGAGCGGTGGAACTGGAACTGGAGGACGTCCGCGAGGAAGTAGCGCGTGTACGGGACGTTGGCCGCGACGTGATACTTCGCGCCCGCATCGAAGTCGGTCGAGGCGCGCGCCACCGGCGGTGACACGCCCTGGTACTTCAGGCGCAGGTCCCACCAGTGCTGGTTGTACTGCGCGGGCTTCACCTTCCCGCTGAACACGTCCCATCGCCACTTGTCGACGAGCAGCGCGAACGGCATGAACGCGATCTTCTCGAGCGCGGTCGCCATCTGGCGGTTGAGCGTGACCTTGTCGCTCTTCACGACCGTGTCGAGCAGGCCCTTCGTCCGCAAATAACCCGGGGTCATCGACAGCACCACGGTGTCGCCGATCGCCTCGTGGAACCCGTCGTTCGCGGCGTTCTGGAACAGGATCGGCATCTTGTAGTAAGCGGCGAAGTAGTAGCTGTGCCCGAGCTCGTGGTGGATCGTGTCGAGATCCTCCTCGTTCTTGTTGATGCACATCTTGATGCGCAGATCGTCGTTGTACTGCACGTCCCACGACGACGCGTGACACACCACCTCCTTGCCGGCCGGCTTCGTCAGCATCGAGCGCTGCCAGAACGTGGCCGGCAGCTTCGGGTATCCGAGCGACGTGTAGAACGCCTCGCCGAGCTGCACCATCTTCTTCGCGTCGTACGCAGGCTTCGCGAGCGTCGGCGTCACGTCGATCGCCGTCTCACCCGGGTAGGGCTGCAGCTCGGGATAGAGATAGCCCCAGCTCTGCGCCCACATGTTGCCGAGGAGGTGCGCGGGGATGGGGCCGCTCTTCGGCACCACGCGGTCGCCGTAGAGGCCATTCAACTTGCGGCGCGTGTAGCAGTGGAGCTGCTCGTAGAGCGGCTTCATCTGCGAGTAGAGCCGGTCGGTCTCCGCCTCGAAGTCGTCGGGCGGCATGTCGTAGCCGCTCTTCCACAGTGTCGCCACGTCGGAGAACCCGATCGCCCGCGCGCCGGCGTTCGCGAGCCCGACGTACTTCGTGAAGAGATCGCGCTCGCCGCGACCGACCAGGTCGTGCCACCCCTTCCATGCCGCGAGCTGCGCCGCGGGATCGCGGGACGTCTGCAAGATCTTCGACAGCGCATCGAGGTCCTTGCACTGGTCCCCGTCCTTCACGCCCGGCGGACAGAGCTTGCCCTTGCCGTAGACGGACGACATCTCGGCCGCGGTCGCCGCGAGCGCCGCCGCCTGCGTCGGATCGTCGGGCGCGGGCTGGCCGGCAATCTTCACGAGCTGCAGCTGCCGCCTCGTCACGGGATCGAGCTTGTCGAGCACGCGATCGAATCGCGCCGCGGCCTTGATGAGGCGCGTGATCGCGCTCGCCATGTCGCCATTCGACTTCGCGGCGGCCGCCTCCGTCGCATCCGTGATGTTCGTCTCCATCGCCCACTCGTCGAGCGACGCCTGCACGTAGACCTTGCGCAACTCGCCATCCATCTGCGCGACGAACGGCTTGGCCTCGGCGATCAGCGCCGTCTCCTCGACCGCGGTGAGCGGGACCGGAGGCGGCGCGGGGGGCGCGGGCGGCGGCAGCTCGGGCGCGACCACCACCGGAGTCACCGGCGGCGGAGCCAGGGCCGGGGCCTCGGCGATCTGCTCGCCGGGAGGCGGCAGCACCGTGACAGGGTCGGACTGCTTGCCGCCGCACGCGGCGACGAGGAGGAGGAGGAGGGGCAGGAGCCGCAGCGTTCGCACGGGCGGACATTAGATCATCCGTCGGCTCACGTTCGGTCTCACGGAGGAACTGTCTGGTTTTACTGAATATTGTTCCAAAAACCGCCGATCGTTCCTCACGCTGGAACGTCCGTTTGCCTGCACCCTCGCCCGCGCGTTCTGACGCCTCAGCCGCCGGGGGACTGAATCCAGATGCCCGCCGAGCGAGCGGGAACGGTGACCGGTCCGTGCACCGCGGCCAGCGTGAATGCGTCGACAACGCCATCCGGCAGGCTGGTGACCTGCTGTTCCGAGTCGCCGCGGTTCAGTATCACGATCGCCTTTTCGGCGCTGCCCGGGTCCGTGAGCTCGTACGTCAGCGTGTCCTGGCTCACCGCGAGCTGCGCCCACGTCCCGACCCGCAGCGCGGGGTGCCGCTTGCGCAGGTCGGCGAGGGCCGCGATGCGGTCGCGCAGCGCCTGCTGATTCGCGTTGTAATTCGACCACTGCATGAAGCGCCGGTTGTCCGGGTCGCCCGCGCCGGGCATCCCCCACTCGTCGCCGTAATAGATCATCGGGATCCCCGGCAGCGTGAACATCAGCGTGTACGCGACGGCGAGCCGCTCGAATGGATGCGCGGACTGGGGCAGCGACGGACGGTTGGTCCACGCGCGGTCCTTGCCGCCGTCCCAGGCGCCGAACTGCGGGCTGTCCTCGGCGAGGTGGATCGCGCGCGGGACGTCGTGGTTGCCGAGGAACGTCGACATCACGGAGCCCGGCCCGTAGAAGCCGACGTTCGTCGCGAGGAACCCGCCGAGGTCCGCCATCGAGCCATCGCGGCGGAGCACGGTGGACAGCACGGTGCCGCGGAGCGGGAAGTCGAACTGACCATCGAGCATGGTGTGCGGATCGACGTACGACTTGATGAGATCGCGGCTGCCATCGAACGTCTCGCCCACCATGTAGAACGGCTGGTCGAACGCGACCTCGGCGTCAATGCGCGCGCGCAGATCCGTGAGCCACGAGGTCTCGATGTGCTTCACGGCATCGAGGCGGAAGCCGTCGATCCCGATGCGCTTGGCCCACTGCACCGCGTTGTCGACCGACCAGCGGCGCGCGTCCGCATTCTGGAAGTTGAAGTCGGGCAGGAAGTTGTCGAACCAGCAGCGCGTGCGGTCCGTGTCCCACGAGCAGCCGCCGCCGCAGACGCAGTTGCCGCCGCGGCCGTTGTCGTTCGGCCAGAACCAGTCGCGGTGCGCCGCGTACACCGGCGAGTCCGAGTGCACGTGGTTCATGACGTAGTCGACGAGGACATTGATGCCGTGCGCGTGCGCGGCGTCCACCATCGCCTTCAGCTCGGCCTCGGTGCCGTACTTGCTCTCGGCCTTCGTCAGGTCAGCGGGCCAGTAGCCGTGGTAGCCCGAGTACGAGTGACCGTCGGAGCCGGGGTTCGCGCGGTCGCTGTTGTCGATCGGCGAGGTGATCCACAGCGTGTTGATCCCGAGGTCGTCGAAGTAGCCCTCCTCGATCTTGTCGGTGAGACCGAGGAAGTCGCCGCCCTGGTACTGGCCCGGGACCTCGACGTCGTTCACGGGCGCGTCGTTCGCCGTGCTCCCGTTCGCGAACCGATCGATCAGCACGAAGTACATGATCGCGTCGTGCCAGTCGAACGGCTTGCGCGCGAGCGGGCAGTGATCACAGTCCACGCGCACCACGGAGTTCGAGGCGCCGAAGCCGTCGGGCGAGCGGCGCGTGTTCGCGGGGTCGGCGATCCAGTTGCCGTCGACCACGAGCTTGTAGACGATCACCTGCTGGTCGGCGGCGGGCACCGTGGCGGTGAACACGCCATCGGCGCCCCGGGTCATCGGCACGCCGACGGTCCAGCCGTCGGGGGCGAAGTCGCCGCGGACCTCGACGGTCGTGCCAATCCCGGCGTACCGGAACGTGGTGTCGCAGGTCGCGACGGGGTCACAGGTCGCCGCATCGGGCTCGTCGACGCCGCCATCGGGCGTGACGTCGTTGCCTCCGCCCGGGTCCTGGGACGACGGGCAGCCGGTCGCGACCGTGGCGAACAGAGCAGTGACGAACGCGAGCGCGACGGCCAGACGCATGAGCCGAACCGTACTCAAGGGACGTGCCAGGCGGGCCGGCAGCGGGCGGGTCCGCGGGGGCAGGCGCGACGGTGGGTTGGACAGGTGGTGGCGGGTGGCGGCGCCAGCGCGTTGCGATCGGCAACGGGCACGCCAGCTCCGGGTGGCGAGTCGAAACGCCGTTGTCTGGGAGGACCCGATCGGCTACCACTGAAGCATGCTTCGTCTGCTCCGCGGCGCGGTGCACGGGCTCGTCGCGAGTGTCGTCCTCGCGGGCGTGCTGGGCGTGGCGATGCGGCCGGCCGCGGCAGAGGTGATGCGGTTTCGCCCCGACGCGAGCCACCGCGCGACGCCGAAGGCGGTCTCGAAGCCGAAGCCCGTGCACCGCTCCCGGCGGCATCGGGCGGCGGCGGCGCCCGTGAAGCGGCCCGTCGTGAAGTCGAAGCGCATCATCAAGCGCCCGATGCCGTAGCGAACACTGCTCGTTGCGCAACTCGACGCGGCAGCGCCGCGCCACGCGTTCCACGCCATTCACGCGTGGCACCCGAGGCATGCTTCGTGCTGTGGTGCGCGCACGATGCGGATTGGCCACGCGATCGTCCTCGCTTCCACGCTTGTCGCGAGCGTGCGCGCTGCGTCCGCGCAACCCACCGGTGGGAGCGCGCCCGATGGCGAGGCCACCGCTGCACCCGACTCGCCGGCAACGCCCGCGCTCGGGCAACCGATCACGCCCGCGGATCCCGCCGCGCCCTCGTCGACCGCGCACTCCGAGGACCCCGTCCCGCCGGTGGTCGAGCCCTCGAAGCCGTCGGCCGTCGCGACCACGCCCGATCCACTGGCCCCGGCGGTCATCACCGCGGGCCCCGCGGGCCCCGCGGCCACGCCGGCCGTGCCGGCGACCGGGCAGGGCTTTCGCTTCGGGTCGTATGGCCGCATCATCGCGGGCACCGACCTCCGCGGCGGCAAGCCCGAGTCGGCGAACGTGGTCGCGTTCGGGCCGCGCATCGTCGAGCCGAGCTACCTCGAGCTCGATCTCTCGTATGGCTTCATCACGCCGCGCGGCATGCAGCTGCGCCCCGTGGTGACGCTCGCGTTCGATGGCACGCTGTTCCACGACACCGGCGACTTCGACGCGAAGCCGGCGATCCGGAATGCGTATCTCGATGCGGGCATCACCACCCACCTCACGGCCTGGGTCGGGTCGCGGATGTATCGCGGTGACGATATCTATCTGTTCTCGTACTGGCCGCTCGACGATCAGAACACCGTCGGTGGTGGGCTCTACTACCGGCGCGCGGCCCACGAGGCACAGGGCGGCGATGTCCTCGAGCTCGCGCTGCACGGTGGCGTGAACCGGCTGAATCGCGACTACCAGTTCCAGCAGATCGACGTGGCGAATCCCGCGCAGGGCTCCGTCACCGTCACGCAGCTCGACCGGCAGCGATTCGTGGCCAGCGCGACGGCCGCGTACATCCTTGCAGGCGCCGCGACCGGCCCGAGCTTCAAGCTCAAGGTTCACGGCGAGGTTCACGCCATCGGCGACGGCACGCGCCGCCGCGACGACGGCACGTTCGAGGCGCTGCCCGCGGACCACGGCTACCTGATCGGCGCGCAGCTCGGGACGTTCGGCTGGGCCGCCCCCGAGTCCGGCTTCCGCCGGCACCTGAACGTGTTCGCGCGCTACGCGAAGGGCCTCGCCGCCTTCGACGAGCTGGTGGCGCCGACCACGTTCGGCAGCGATCGCAAGACCACGCGTGCGAGCGAGCTGTCGTTCGCGGCCTCCGGCAACTTCGACGCGACCTTCGGCAACGTCATGTTCGGTGCCCTCTCGCGCCGCTTCGTCGACGCCGACGACAACACTGCCGATCAGGACGACGGCTGGGAGTACGCCATCGATGCCCGGCCGCTCGCGCGCGTGGTGCCCGAGCTGTTCGCCGGAGCCGACGTCTCGTATCAGGCCCGCTTCCCCCGCGGCCTGAATCCCAACACCGAGCGCGCCGAGGATCCTGCGGTCTTCCAGGTCGCGCCGATGCTCGTCTACTCGCCGATGGGCCCGTCGGCGTACGACCGCCCGCAGCTCCGCCTCGTGTATCGCGCCGCCCACTCGAACCAGGCCGCCCTCGACCTCTTCGTCCCCGACGACCCGCGCCACGGCCACGCCTGGACCCACTTCGTCGGCGTGCAGGCGGAGTGGTGGTTCAATTCTAATACGTACCGCTGACGCGGTCAGCGAGTGCTCGGCATCGCCACGCGAAACTCGATCGACAGGGGCGGACCCGTGAGAGAGTGCAGCGAATGAGAATGACCATTCGCATGGCCGGTCTCGGACGCTCGGCGCTGCTCGCCGCGGGGCTCCTCCGACTCGTCGGCTGCGACGGCGCCGATCCGACTTTGCCCGATGGCTCGACCGCCGATGGCTCGACCGGCGATGCCGCCGGCGATGCCGCGGTACGCGGTGATCCGGATCCCGAGGCGCTGACCTGGGAGCCGCCGATCGTGCTGACGGGCGGGTCGCCGACCGACGTCTACGTGATCGAGAACCGCAACATCCGCAGCGACGACGCGACGGTGCCCGCGGTGCTGCTCGACAACTACCAGGGGCGCGTCGTGATGCGCCATTGCAACCTGTTCGGGTACACGACCGCGGGTACGGCCAAGGCGATCGTCGCGTCCACCTACGGCGCCCGGCTCGACATCGAGGACTGCACGTTCTTCAGCCGCAACCCGGTTCACGCACACTGGATGCCCGGCCGGAGCATCGTCGCCGAGGGATTTCGCTCGCTACGCCTCGTCCATACCTCTCACTACGGCACCTCGGGGGTGTACCTGGCGTCCTGGGTCGGTACGGCGGGGCAGCCCGAGCCGACGATCGAGATGACGGCCAACTACTTCAAGAACGTCGACGGCCGGTTCTCCGATCCGTCGAGCCCCACCGGGTGGAAGCGCGGGAACACCGTCGATGGCCCCGATCCCGACTTCTCGTACGCGCAGATGCTCCAGCTCAACGCGTGCCACGACATTCCTCGCGTGCTCGTGCAGGACAACGAGGTACTGGACGAGGCCGGCGCATCGCGGCCCGAGGATCTCGTGAGCTTCTACGCATCGTCGGGCACCGGGGCGAGTCCGATCCTGGTCGAGCACAACCTGTTCAGCGGTCAGCTCGTCTACGACGCCTGGTTCGATCCGGCCACGTCGTCCGCGTACGGCAACAACATGCCGGACGGCACGCCCGGGAAGCAGGATGCGCGAGGGTACCCGAGCTCGGGCGGAGGCGGCTTGCTCGGCGATGGACGTGGCGCGCCGGTGACCGCCAACCCGCCCGGCCGCGGCTACCTCGACGACCCGGGCTTCCTGCAGTTCAACCGCAACACCGTGCTCGGCATGTCGAACTACGGCCTCGGCGCCGCGGCCGGCCACGACCTGACGATC
>JAYSYE010000221.1:0-17435 GCA_043716635.1 Deltaproteobacteria bacterium
CAGCTGCGAGGTGTCGCCGGCGCACGTGTCGTCATCGCAGGCCTTGTCCGCGGACGTCGCGGAGCCCGCGCGGTAGTAGAGCACCGTGTCGCGCGGCGAGGCCGTGTTGCAGGTCTTCGCGTTCAGCGTGTGCGAGCCCGGGCACGTCAGGAAGTAGTACGCATCGTCGGGCTGGTGCGAGTTGGGCTCGCAGCTGCCGATCGAGAGGTCGGCGTGGCCTGCGGTGGAGCCCATCACCGGTGTCACCGGCAGCGGCGACCCGACGCGATTGCCGCGCGTGACGTGGAGTGTCGTCGCGCCGCCCGTGACGGCGGACGAGAGCTGATCCACGACGAGACAGTACGTGCCCGCCGCGAACGCCTGCGCGCCCTGCGATTGCGCGAGCGAGCACGCGTTGTCGCCGCACTGGAGGAGGTTACCGATCGCGCCGCAGCCGCCGTCGTACACGCGCACGACCGAGTCGTACGCCGAGCCGAACGTGTCGAAGTAGACGACGTCGGGCGCCACGAGCGAGAACGTGTAGAACACGTCGCGCCCGCCCTGCAGGCCGCAGCCGGCCGTCCAGTTGTCGTCGTGCGCCGAGGTCAGGTCGACCATGAACGTCCCGCCCGCGCTGACGTCGACCGCACCGGCGGCCGTGTCATTCGCCGGGCACATCGCGTCCACGCCGTTGCAGTCCTCGTCGACGGCGTTGCCGCACGTCTCGAGCTGCGGGACTCCGGGGGTCGCGCTGCACGCGGTGCCGTTCTGCGCGGTATTGCACACGGTCTGCCCCGCGCGCTGGCACTGTCCGAGGCCGACGGTGCACGCCTGGGCGAGCGCGAACGTGTCGTCGATGCCGTTCTTGCAGTCGTTGTCGAGCCCGTCGCAGAGCTCGAGGTTGTTCGTCGTCGTGTCGTTGCACTTCGTGCCGCCGGTCGCGGCATCGCAGACGGTGACACCCTCGTTGCAGGCATCGGTATCTGCGCCGTCGCACGCCATGCCGAGCACGAAGCCGTCGTCGATCGTGCCGTCGCAGTCGTTATCGATGCCGTCGCAGACCTCGGCCGTGCTGCCCTCCATGTCGGTGCACCGCGTGGTGGTGAGCGTCGCGCACACGATCATGCCGTCCGCGCAGGTGTCGGCGTCCGCGCCGTCACACCCCGTGCCGACGAGGAAGTCCTCGTCGACCAGCATGTCGCAGTCGTTGTCGATGCCGTCGCACTGCTCGGCCGTCGCGGGCCCCGCCGTCGCGTCGCACGACAGGTCCGAGCCGTTGCAGCGGAGCTGACCGTGCGCCATGCAGCCCCCGGTGCCGGCGCTGCAATCCGCGCCCTTTTGATCGAAGTCCTCGTCGATGCGGCCGTCGCAGTCATCGTCCAGCTCGTTGCAGGCCTCGACGACGGGCACGCACGCGTCCGCGGTCGGGTCCGGGTTGGGCGCGTCGACATCGCCGCTTCCGTCGCGACCCTGCTGGGCCGACGCGCAGGCCGCGAGGCCCAGTGCGACCACCACGAGAATCGTCTTCATGCCGCGCGCAACTCACCACGTCGAGAGGTGGTGTTGCAAGCACGATTCGGTGGCCGCTGGAGTCGCCACCGACGCATGGTAGGAATGCACATGGACAAGCTTCCTGTCGTCGGTGCCGTCCCGTCTCCCGTCGATGCCGACCTCCGGATGACGGAGGCCGAGCTCGAGGCCGGGATCCGCCAGCTGAAGGCGGAGCGCAACGCCGTGATCCTCGCGCACTACTACCAGGAGTCCGAGATCCAGGATGTCGCGGACTACGTCGGTGACTCGCTGCAGCTCTCGCAGGCGGCCGCGACAACGCAGGCCGATGTGATCGTGTTCTGCGGCGTCCACTTCATGGCCGAGACGGCGAAGATCCTGAACCCCGACAAGATCGTGGTGATCCCCGACATGCTCGCGGGCTGTTCGCTCGCGGATGGCTGCCCGGCGCCGGTGTTCGCGAAGTGGCTCGAGCAGTATCCGGGCCACACGGTGGTCAGCTACATCAACTGCTCGGCGGAGGTGAAGGCGCTGTCCGACATCATCTGCACGTCGTCGAACGCGGTGAAGATCGTGAAGGCGCTCGGCGATCAGAAGATCGTGTTCGCGCCGGACCGGCACCTCGGTGCGTTCGTGGCGAAGCAGGCCAATCGCCCCGACATGGTCGCATGGCAGGGCACGTGTATCGTCCACGAGACGTTCAGCGAGAAGCGGCTGCTCGCGCTGATGGCGCAGCACCCCGACGCGGAGGTCATCGCGCACCCCGAGTGCCACGAGGGCATCCTCCGGCACGCCGCGTTCATCGCGTCGACGAGCGGGCTCATCGAGCGCGCGCGGACGAGCCCGAAGCAGGCGTTCATCGTCGCGACCGAGGCCGGCATCCTCCACAAGATGCAGCAGGCGGCGCCCGGCAAGCTGCTCATCCCCGCGCCGCCCGAGGACGAGTCGTGCGCGTGCAACCTGTGCCCACACATGCGGCGCAACACGCTCGAGAAGCTGTACCTGTGCCTGCGCGATCTGACGCCGCAGATCGAGGTGCCCGAGGCGGTGCGGGTGAGGGCGCTCGCGCCGATCCAGCGGATGCTCGAGATGAGCGTGTGACGCTGCAAAGCGCGCGCGGCGCGCGCGGCTGGCGAGTCGGGCTCGGGATGTGGCTGGGGCTCATGACGCTGGTCGCGTGCAAGGCGAGCGCACCGGCGGCCCAGTCGGTCGCGCGCAAGGCTTTGACGGACTCCACGGTGGTTGCACCGACCGCAATCGCTGGCGTGATCCCCGCGGCGAGCACCGAGCTCGTGACCGCGATTCTGCCCGCGTGGGATTCCTCGACCGCGACCATGCGCAGGTATCACCGCATCCCCGGCGGCCCGTGGCTCGCCGATGGCGACGCGTGGGCGGCCGTGCCCGGCAGCGGTGCGGCATGGGGCGCGGGCCTGCACGGAGACGGTCCGCCCACCGGACACTCGGGCGGCACGAAGCGCGAGGGCGACGGGCGCTCGCCGGCAGGCGCGTTCGCGCTGACGGCTTCGTATGGCTACGCTGGATCTCCGCCCGAGGACGCGACCCCCGGGCTCCCGTACGCGCCGCTCACGCCGGCCACCGATTGCGTCGATGACTCCGCGCACGCCGCGTACAACACGATCGTCACGGGCCCGACCGACGCGAGATCGTTCGAGGTGATGCGGCGGCCCGACGAGCTCTACCGCTGGGTCGTGTTCGTCGATCACAACCCACATCACACGCCGGGCGCCGGCAGCTGCATCTTCCTCCACGTGTGGAGTGATGTGGCCACGCCGACCGTCGGCTGCACCGCGATGCCCGAGCCCACGATCCGCGCGCTGCTCGCGTGGCTCCGCGCCGACGCGCACCCGACGTTCGTGCTGCTCCCGCGTGCCGAGTACGTCGCGCTCGCGCCGGTGTGGGGATTGCCCGCGGACGCCGAGGCGCAGCACGCCGCCGAGGCGCAGCACGACGATCGCCCGCGCTGACTCGGCCGGGCTCGCTGGCGCGGTTTCGGTCATCGCCAATCCGCCCCGGCCGTGGTGGAGTGCCGGCATGTGGCATCCATCCGGCGCAGCTCGCACGTCCGCCCGCAGCCCGAGGTGGGCGGCTGGCCTGGTCGCGATCGCGGCTGCGACCGCGTGTGGCGGCTCCCCTTCGGCCGACCAGCCCGACGCGGCCGGTTCGGCGACTCCCGACGCCGCCCTGCCCGCGGGTCCGGCCGCGCGGATCCCCGATCCCACCGGGACGTGTCCTGCGCTCGCGACCGGCGACGTGACGTTCGCGCCGGCCGGCATGCCGCCGCGCCGGGTCAAGCTCGTGATGCCGAGCGCGGCCGACCAGGCGCCGGGCCCGCTCGTCCTCTACTGGCATGCCACCGGTAGCTCGCCCGCCGAGGCGGCGTATTCGCTCGGTACGACGCAGGCGGCGATCGTCGCGGCGGGCGGGGTCGTGGCCGCACCGTACGCGGACCCCGCAGCCGGGCAGTTCGAGTGGTTCCTCGTGAACCAGAGCCCGAAGCAGGACGACTTCCTGCTCGCCGACGAGGTCGTCGCGTGCCTGGTGGCCGCGCACCGGGTCGATCCCGCGCACGTGCACAGCATGGGCATGAGCGCCGGTGCCCTGCAGACGACGGCCGTCAGCTTCTTGCGCGCGTCGTACGTCGCGAGCGTCACGACGTACTCGGGCGGGATGCCGCCGGGCTTCACGGTGCCGAATCAGGACCCGACGAACAAGTTCGCGGCGCTGATCTTCGACGGCGGCCCCACCGACAACGTGTTCAACGTCGACTTCCAGGCAGCGAGCGAGCGCTACCGGACGACGCTGATGGCCGACGGCCACTTCACCGCGATCTGCAATCACGGCGGCGGGCACAGCATCCCGCGCGACGCGGCCCCGAGCGTCTGGGCCTTCTTCCAGGCGAACGGGTTCGGCGTGTCGCCGTCGCCGTACGAGAGCGGACTGCCCGCGTCGTTCCCCGCCTACTGCTCGCTCTGACCGCGGTCAGCGAGGGGCGGGCTTGCGGGCCACCGCGAGATACGTGACGACACGGAGGCGAACGTCGAGGTCGCCGAGCTCGGCGTGAAGTGCCGTTCGCACCGGCTCGGCCGCGGCGGCCGGCAGCTGATACGACGACCCGAGGAAGGCCCAGATCTCGACGAAGGATCCGGACAGGTCGTGCTCGATCCGCTCGAACGGGGCCACGTCCCACGTCGGCCACAGCGCGCGCCAGCCCGCCTCGGATCGCGCACGTGCATCACCGAACGCCCGCGCGCTGAAGTGCGGCTGCGCCAGCTCCAGGAAGCGATGAAACGCGTCCGGCTTCACTGCGGAAATCGGCGACGCGGTCGGCCCGCCGCCGAGCATGGCCGCGACCACGCCGCCCGGTGCGAGCACCCGGTCGAGCTCCGCGGTGACGAGGTCGAGGTCGTCGAACAGCATCAGCGCGAGGTGACACGCGCAGGCGTCGAACGTGGCCCCCGCGAACGGCAGGGACTGCGCCCTCCCCTGCACGACGCGGCCCGCGCCCCGCCCGAGCTCGACAGCGCGCTGCAGCTCCGCCGCCGAACGGTCGAGGCCGATCGCGTCCGGAAGCGCCACGAGCAGCGGCCCGTCCCCGCACCCGAGGTCGAGCACGCGCGCGTGACCCGCCACGGCCGCCGCGAGGCGCGCGTAGCTGCTGGTCCGCTCGAACACGTCGCTCGTCATGCCGGGTCGAGCCGCGTGCGCGCGCTCGAAGAACTGCTCGGCCGAGCTCACGGCCGCGTGCGTCCGCTGCAGGCGGTCCTACGCATCGAGACGGCTGTCATCGGCGAGGGTCACCGTCACGGCATCGCGAGCCAGGTCGAACGCGACCGATCCTCGCGTGCGCAGGTGGAGTGACCCGCGGTGGGTGAGGTGGTCTTCGCGCCAGTCGATCGCCACGACCTCACCGTCGCGCGCTTCGAGCGTGCCGGCGACGGCCATGGGCCACAGGCCGTCGAGCCGATTCATCCCGTCCAGCGCCCCGAGATACGTCACGTGCAGCACGCGCCCGTGGGCCACGAGCTCGAAGGCCCTGCCGCGCTTGCGAAGCGCGACGGGGGTACCCGAGACGACAAAGGCGCGGTCGAACTGCTCGCCGTCCGCGGTGACCACCGGGGTGCGCTCGTCGCGCGAGACCTGCGCGAGCTCGACCCGCAGCGGGATCCCGTCGAAGTCCGCCGCTTCGCCCGGCGGCAGGATCACGGGCTCGTCGCTGCGCCGAGCGCGGGTGTTGGCGTACAGAGGCAGCCTCACGGTGTGGTCGCCTTCGCCGAAGACGAGCGCGCCGTCAACGGCGATCCGCCGCTGGAGATTGCGCGGGTCGGCGTTGGTGACCTCCGGCAGCTCCGGCCATACGGGTCCGGAGCGTTCGCTCGCCACCTCGACGAGCTGTCGACCGCAGCCCAGCCGACGTGCCCGGTGTGCTGGAGGGTGACGGACTTCCCGCCGAGTGCGATCACATAGCTGCGGTGCCCGCCGAGCTGGTTGGCTCCGTCGCCGAGCAGCTGCAGGTCGGCCTCTGTGCCCCGGCCGATCACGAAGGTTTGATCCTTGGGCAGCGGAACCAAGTCCCCGACTGCGTGGTTCGACTGGAACCTGGTCGAGAGGCTGCGGAGGTGGAGCGCGAGACGGGCTGCCACGGCCTCTCGAGTGTACAGGCCCGCACGGATCGCGCGGATCGCGGTCCTCGCGGAGGGCACGATCGCGACGACTGCGAGGCGGGTCCGGGGCCGCAAGACGCGGCCCCTCGTACCCCCCCGCCCGTCACCCCGGCGAACGCCGGGGCCCAGTCGACCCGTGGATGCTACCCGGGCACGCTCCACGCGCTGATCGACCCGGCCCTCATCCCAGCACAGCGCGCCGTCGCGCAGCTCGACGAGCCGTGCTGCCGCGACACGCCGGATCCGTTCGCAGGGTGACGCGCCCGATGGTCATGCGGGGTTCGACCGCCGGCATGCCGCGGTCGGACCGCCCGCGTCGGAGCACGCGCAATCGCGCGAAGCCATGCGCGGTCGCCGGGCCCGCGCCGACGAGCTCCCAGAGCGCGTCTCGCGGACGGGATCGAGCCGGGCACCGATCGCCGCACTAGGCTCCGAAGCAGTCGCGGAGCGTGAGGAACTCGAGGAACTCGGACAGGCGCCCGACCTCGGGGACCATGAAGCCACCACCGTCGATGCCCGCGTCGTCCGCGAGCCGCACGTGGCGCGACGCGCGCAGCTGGGCCGCCCGGGTCAGACCGCCGGGCTCGGACCGCCCGGCGCAGACGGCACGGGTCAGACCGCCGAGATGACGCCGGGTCGACGCCCTGACGGCCCCGGATCGACGTCACCTGCGGTGGCGGAGCTGAACGCACCGTTCTCGGGCCAGCTGTCGCGGCAGATCGCAGCGCGGGAGCGTGGCCCGGTCGCGAGAAGCTCACGCTCGGCGACGCGGAGCTGACCAGTCAGTAGCTGCTGGCTCAGCCGACCGTCATGCGGCCGCCATCGCGCAGTGCGAGCGGCAGCAGCACCGACGGCTCCCCCGTCGACACCATCCAGAGCTGGTGCGCGGCGCGCGTCACGCCGATGTGCAGCAGGTGACGCGCCCAGTGCTGGTCGGGATAGCTGTTCGCGTTGACGTCGACCATCACGACGTAGTCGAACTCGAGACCCTTCACGTTCGTCACGTCGGTGACATCCACGCCGGGCTGGAAGTTGAACTCGTCCTTCTTGATGTGGCGGAGCGCCGGGACCTCGCAGCGCTTCAGCGCCTCGAAGTACGCGTCGGCCTGCTCGGGGTGCCGCGAGATCACCGCGCACGACGCGGTCGGCTCGCGGAGCATCAGCGTGCGCAGCGCGTCGCCGAGGAACGCGACCGCCTCGCCGAGGTCGCTGAACTCGTGGAGCTCGACGGGCTCGCCCGGCCGCGCCGCGATCGGATCCTCAGGCGCGAGGTCGGGCCCGAGGATCTCCCGCGCGAGCACCATCACCTCGGCCGTCGACCGGTACGACAGCTTCAGCGGCCGCACGATCGCCGGCTGGCCGATGTCGTGGAGCAGCTCCGACCAGCCCGAGAAGTTGTTGTCGAACACGAGTCGTTGCGCCGTGTCGCCGGCGATCGTCACCGAGCGCTTCGATGGATCGTTGTCCGGCGCCCGGACCGCCTCGACGAGGACCTTGATCTCCAGGGCGCTGCGGTCCTGGGCCTCGTCCACCGCGACGTGCTCGTACTGGATCTCGTCGCCGCCGGGCAGCTCGAGCCCGCCGCGCTTGAGCTGCAGGAGGCGCAGCAGGATCGGATCGTCCTCGTCGTCGAACCGGCCGGCCGGATCGTCTTCGTCGGGAGTGACCGCCTCGCCCTGCGAGTCCAGCACGGGGCGGCCCTCCTCGTCGACGGGAGCCACCTGCGGCTTCACGAGCTGCCGCTTCGCCCAGGCCACGACGCGATCGATGTCGCGCGGCGTGACATCGGTCCCCGCGAAGCCCGCCGCGAGCGTGGACGCATCGGTCATCAGCTCGGCCCAGTCGAGCACGCAGTTGTCCGCGCGCTTCCTCCAGCGCTTGACGAGCCCCTCGAGCGCGATGCGCGCCGTCGGCTCGAGCTCCGTCGACTTCTTCTGCCAGCTGTTCAGCCCCGAGAGCCGCGGCATCAGCGGTCGCCGCGCGAGCCGGTCCCACTCCGCCACCGCGAGCGCGGCCCCCGCCGGGTCGACCAGCTCGGCCAGCTCGGCACGGACCGTGGCCGCCTGCGTCTGCACCCACGCCGCGAGGATCAGCAGCATCGCGGGGTGCTTCTTCACCCGCCCCACGCTCTCGGGCGGGTCGGCGTTGTAGCGCGTCGGAGAGTCCGGGAAGCAGCGCATGCGCGTCGAGCGCGCCCACGTCGTGTACGTCACGACCGCGACCCCGGGGACGCCGAGCGACGGCAGCACGCCGGCCACGTAGCGCACGAGGGCCTGCGAGGGCACCACGAAGAGGAGGTTCGAGGCCCGGAAGCGGCGCGAGTCCTGGAAGTTCAGGTACGCCACGCGGTGCAGCGCGACCGTGGTCTTGCCGCTGCCGGCGCCGCCCTGGATCACGACGATGCCGCTGTCGGGATGCGTGATGAGGTCGAACTGCTCCTTGTCGATCAGCGCCGCGATCTCGGGAAGCGCCTTGTCGGCGCGCTGCGTCCCGTGATGCACGCCGAGCTTGCCCATCGCGCGCACCTCGGGGCCCTTCGCGGCGACGGGCCGCGCGGCCTTCCCCATGCCGCCGTGAAGCACCGGCGCGAGCGAGCCCACCGCCTCGACCCAGTTGCCGCGCGCATCCTTCAGGAACGTGCCCTGGGGCGCGCCGATCCGACGCAAGGTGCCCTTGTTGATCGAGACATTGCGCCGCACCTGCACGACGCCCTCGGAGCGCCGCGCCGCGATCTCCTCGTCGTAGTCGTCGCCCTCCTCGTACCGGTAGTAGATCCGCGAGATGGGCGCGTTGCGCCAGTCGACGATCTGCACGTTCGAGCGACGATCGATGAAGCCGCGCTTGCCGATCATCACCTCGCGCGACTTGCCGTGCTCGCCGAGCCGCATGTGCGCGAAGTACGGCGATGCGATGTCGACCGGGAGCGACTGCCCACCACCGACGCGCGCCCGCAGCGCGGCGAGCCGGGTCATCTGCTCGATCAGCGGCGGCAGGTCCTCCGCGCGCGCCTCCGAGATCTGGTCACGCAGCGAGAGGAGGTCCTTGTCGAGGTCGCTGCCGTCGATGCGCGGGCGGCCGTCGTCCTCGTCGCCCATCGCGACGCGCGCCTGGATCTGCGCGAAGAGCGTCTCCTCGTCGGCGATGATGCCCTGGGTGGGACTGCCCGGACCGGAGCTCGGAAGGTCGACGACGGTGCCCATGGGGGTCAGCAAATCTAGCCCACCGGGCCGGGTCCGGGGAATCGCGACCACCCGCTTGGTCGTCGCTTTCTCGCGCACGGGCCCGTGGCCGCGCGCCGCATCCCCATGGGGGTCGTCACCCGCACCCGGGCATTGCACCAGGGGGCAATGTGCCGTATCTGCTGATCAACCATGGCGCGCGCGAAGACGTTTCTCGCTCACGATCCGCTGCGCCGCTGGACGGCTGCCGACGCGAACGACATCTACAACATCCCCCGCTGGGGCTGCGGCTACTTCGGCGTCAACGACGCGGGGAACCTGATCTGCACGCCCCGCTCGGAAGCCGCGACGCCCGGGGCGACAGACGGGCCGTCGGTGCGCGCGGGCACCATGCCGGCCGGGGCGCTCGGCACGATCGACATGAAGGAGCTCATCGACGAGCTCGTCGCGCGCGGCATCCAGCTGCCGATCCTGCTGCGCTTCAGCGACATCTTGCGCGCCCGCATCGAGCTGCTGTGCGGCGCGTTCAACGGCGCGATTCGCGAGTACGGCTACACCGGCCAGTACCGCGGCGTGTACCCGATCAAGGTCAATCAGAACCGCACGGTCGTCGAGGAGATCATCGAGTTCGGCCGGCCGTTCCACTACGGCCTCGAGGCCGGCAGCAAGCCCGAGCTCCTGGCGATCATGGCGATCCACCAGGACGAGGAAGCGCTCATCATCTGCAACGGCTACAAGGACGAGGAGTACATCGAGACCGCGCTCCTCTGCTCGAAGATGGGGAAGCTCGTCATCCTCGTGGTGGAGAAGCCGACCGAGCTCGAGCAGATTCACCGCGTCGCGCTGCGCGTCGGCATCAAGCCCGCGCTCGGCATGCGCGCGCGCCTGTCGTCGCGGGGCGCGGGCCGCTGGGAGCAGTCGGGCGGTGACTTCTCGAAGTTCGGGCTATCGGCCGCCGAGATGGTCGACGCCATCGCCAAGCTGAAGGCGCGGGGCGAGGTCGACACGTTGAAGCTGCTGCACTTCCACCTCGGCTCGCAGATCAGCGCGATCAAGAGCGTGAAGAACGCGCTCCGCGAGGCAGGCCGGCTCTACGTCGAGCTCTACAAGATGGGTGCGAAGGGGCTGTCGTACGTCGATGTCGGCGGCGGGCTCGGCGTCGACTACGACGGCTCGCAGACGAACTTCGCGTCGTCGATGAACTACACGGTGCAGGAGTACGCCAACGACGTCGTCTTCGCGATCAAGGAGATCTGCGACGCCGACCAGGTGCCGCATCCGAACATCGTCAGCGAGTCGGGCCGCGCCATCGCCGCGCACCACTCGGTGCTCGTCGTGAACGTCCTCGGCGTGACCGAGTTCAACACGAGCGTGCCGAAGGAGCTCTCGAAGCCCGCGCCCCCGCTCGTCGTGAACATGTGGGAGACGTACCAGAGCGTCGGCCCGAAGAACGTCCTCGAGGCGTATCACGACGCCATCGAGTACAAGGACCAGGTCCTCCAGCTGTTCAACCTCGGACATCTGTCGCTCGAGCATCGCGTGCTCTGCGAGAATCTGTTCTGGGCCACCTGCGAGAAGGTCCTCCTGATGTCGCGCGGCAAGGACGAGCTGCCAGAGGAGCTCGAGGGCCTCGAGAAGGCGCTCAGCGACACGTACTTCTGCAACTTCTCGATGTTCCAGTCGATGCCGGATGCGTGGGCGGTCGACCAGCTGTTCCCCATCTGCCCGATCCACCGCCTCAACGAGGAGCCGGTGCGCCGCGGCACGCTCGCCGACATCACGTGCGACTCCGACGGCAAGATCGCGTCGTTCATCGACGTCCGCGACGTCAAGCACGTGCTCGAGCTGCACCCGAAGCCCGATGGCAGCGACTACTACCTGGGCATCTTCCTGGTCGGCGCGTACCAGGAGATCCTCGGCGATCTCCACAACCTGTTCGGCGACACGAACACCGTGCACGTGCAGCTCTCGCCGGAGGGCAAGTACGACGTCAAGGAGGTCGTGGCCGGCGACACCGTCAGCGAGGTGCTCTCGTTCGTCGACTACAACCCGAGCGATCTGCTCGGGCGCCTGCGCAACAGCGTCGAGCAGGCGCTGCGCAAGAAGCTGATGACGATCGAGGAGAGCCGCACGCTCATCAATCGATTCCGTCAGGGCATGATCGGCTACACGTACCTCGATCGCGAGTAGCCGGCCGAGCGGCCGAGCAGTTCAGTCGGCTCGCGGTCGCCCGGTGACCGCCCGGTGATCTCGCCTACTGGCAGGCCCCGTCGTGCAGCACGCCAGCGCCCGCGATGCCTGCGGTGCACTCGTTGCTGTACGTGACGCCGTCACAGCCGCACACGGGCGCGACGTTCGCGGTGCACGCATCGGGACGCGACTCGCACACGCCCTGGGCATCGCCGTGGCCACAGACCGCGCCGCGCTCGTACTTGCAGAACTGGTCCGCGCTGCAGGTGTCACCCGCGCGGGCGCCGCACGCGACGGCCGGACACTCGCCCTCGGCGCTGACCGCGACGCCGGTCGCAGCGGCCTGGCACGCGTTGCCATACGTCTGATCGTCGCAGCCACAGACCGGCGCGTACTGCTGGGTGCAGATATCAGGGATCGCCTCGCAGGTGCCCGTCCGGTCGGCCGCGCCGCAGGTGGCTTCGAGAGCGTACGCGCAGTACTTGCCGTCGGCGCACTGCAGGCCGGCGATGCCGCCGCAGGTCGTGGCCGCGGGTGCGGGCAGGCAGCCGCCGTCCTTGCAGCTGATCGCGAACGAGTAGTTCGCAGTCGTCGGCGAGCCGACGAGGGCATCGAAGGTGGTGACCACGAAGCGGTAGGTGCCCGCCGTCGAGGGCAGCGCGAGACACGAGTTCAGCGAGCCATCGCCGCAGTCGTCGTTCCAGGCCTGGAGCACCCAGCGACCGCTCGTGCGGCGGTACGCGGCGAGCACGAGGTCGCGGCCCGCGGTCGATCTCGCGTCGAGGCGGACGAGGCCGGGCTGGCCGTCATACGTGAAGTCGTACGCGTGATAGGAGTGCGCCGGCGTGACCCGACCGGTGGCGTTCTGCCCCATTCCGAGCGAGCCCTTGACCGTGGGGACCCCGAGGGAGTCGGCCTTGCCCTCGTTGATGTCGATCCCGTCCAGCGCGGCAGGGTCGAGGTCGGGCTTCTCGGCGGCGCAGGCCGCAAGGGACGTCAGGAGCACGAGGCTCGTACACAGCGATTTCATGAAGCGCCGCAGGAGCAAACGACGTGCCGCGTCAAAAGCGCGTTTTGAGCGTTGTCAGGCGGTTGACCGCCGCGAATGTGTGGCAATTGCGCACACTGGCGGCTGGTGTAGGCAGCCAGCTGCGACAACCGCGTATGCTGCGCGGATGCTCGTGGCAGCGCTCACTCTGCGGCTCGCGACGGTCGACGACCTCGGCCAGATCTTTCCGATGACGAAGGCGCTGAACGCGCACGAGGACATCGCGCTCGAGGATGACGCGCTCGCCGCTTCACTGGGTCACCTGCTCGGGGATCCCCGGCTCGGCGCGGTGTTCGTGATCGAGCGCGGCGGGGCGGCCGCCGGCTACGCGCTGTGCACGTACTCGTACGATCTCGAGTTCGGTGGGCGCGAGGCCTGGCTGACCGAGCTGTGGATCGAGGATGCCCATCGCGGCGGCGGGGCCGGCGCGGCGGCGCTGACGCTGCTCGAGGCCGAGCTCGTGGCGCGCGGCGTCCACGCGGTGCACCTCCAGGTGCGCCCCGACAACCCGGCGAAGCGCCTCTACGATCGGCTCGGCTGGACGGCGTCGCCGCGGGTCGTGATGACGCGCCGCCTGTCGCCCGGCTGTCGTAAGGTCGCGCCGTGATCCGCGCGATGGCCTGTCGTCCCGTCCTCGCGGCCGTCCTCGCGGCCGTCCTCGCGGCCGTCTTGCTCGCGGCCTGCCAGGGTCGCGACCGCGTCCCTGCCCCGTCGTGCGCGGAGGTGACGGACCACGTGATCGCGCTGACGAGCGCCGCCTACCCGGGCCACGGCGACATGTTCACGAGCCGCCGGTTGCAGGAGATCGCCGGCTGCACGGCGCGCCAGCTCTCCGCGGACGAGCGCCGCTGCATGATGCGCGCGACCGATCTGCCGGGCCTCGCCGCATGCCGCACAGAGCTCGAGCGGCCCCGGCCGCGCCCCCGGCAGCCTGCGGTCGCGCCGCCGCTGCCGCCGCTGCCCGGTACGAAGACGTAGGCCCGACGAGGCCGCAGCTCGCGTGGTAACCATCGCGAATGCACGACGCGATCGTCTCGGTCCCCGCGCCCTATAACGAGCCGGTTCGCGGCTACGCGGTCGGCTCGCCCGAGCGCACGAGCTTGAAAGCCGCGCTCGCGGCGATCGAGTCGACCGTGGTCGAGATCCCGTGCGTGATCGGCGGCGAGCGCATTCACACGGGCGAGCTGCGCGATGTCGTGATGCCGCACCGCCACCAGCACGTGATCGCGCGCTACCACGCGGCGACACCGGAGCTCGCCGAGCGCGCGATCCGGGCCTCACTGCACGCGAAGCGCGAGTGGGCGGCGATGCGCTGGGAGGCGAGAGCCGCCGTGCTCCTGCGGGCGGCCGAGTTGCTTGCCGGCACGTGGCGCGCCCGCGTCAACGCCGCGACGATGCACGGCCAGTCGAAGACCGCGCATCAGGCCGAGATCGATGCGGCGTGCGAGCTGATCGACTTCTGGCGGTTCAACGTGCACTTCGCGCAGGGGCTGTACGCGCAGCAGCCCCAGTCGTCGCCGGGCGTATGGAATCAGATGGAGCTGCGGCCCCTCGAGGGCTTCGTGTTCGCGCTGACGCCCTTCAACTTCACCGCGATCGCCGGGAATCTGCCGACGGCGCCCGCGCTGATGGGCAACACCGTCGTGTGGAAGCCGGCCGAGACGCAGGTGCTCGCGGCCTGGGAGCTGTACCAGCTCCTCGAGGAGGCGGGCCTGCCGCCCGGCGTCATCAACTTCATCCCCGGGCTGCCGCACAGCGCGACGAACATCGTGCTCGATCACCCGGCGCTCGCCGGCATTCACTTCACGGGCTCGACCGACGTGTTCCGCATGATGTGGAAGCGCGTCGCGAATAACCTCGAGCGCTACAAGACGTACCCGCGGCTCGTCGGCGAGACGGGCGGCAAGGACTTCATCCTCGCGCATCCGTCGGCGGATCCGCTCGCGCTCGCGACCGGCATCGTGCGCGGCGGCTTCGAGTACCAGGGCCAGAAGTGCTCGGCGGCGTCGCGCGTGTACGTGCCGCGGTCGGTGTGGGCGAAGACGAAGGACGCGCTCGTCGACACGATCCAGTCGCTCACGATGGGCGATGTCTCGGACTTCACGAACTTCATGGGCGCGGTGATCAAGCGGACCGCGTTCGACAACCACGCCAAGGCGATCGCGGAGGCGCGCGAGACCGCGGGCATGGCCGTGCTCGCGGGCGGCGAGACCAAGGGCGACGTCGGCTGGTTCGTCCGCCCGACGCTGCTGACCACGGAGAACCCGATGGTCAGGCACATGCAGGACGAGTTCTTCGGCCCGATCGTGACGCTGCACGTCTATCCCGACGAGGCGTGGACCGAGACACTGGCCCTCGTGGACCGCACGTCGCCGTACGCGCTGACGGGCGCGATCTTCGCGCGCGACCGGGGCGCGATCGTCGAGGCCACCACGGCGCTGCGCGACGCCGCCGGCAACTTCTACATCAACGACAAGCCGACGGGCGCCGTCGTGGGCCAGCAGCCGTTCGGTGGTGCCCGCGCCTCGGGCACGAACGACAAGGCCGGCTCGCCTCTGAACCTCATCCGCTTCACCGCGCCCCGCACGATCAAGGAGACCCTGCTCTCCGCGACCGACTACCGCTACTCCTTCCTCGACGGCCCCTGAGCCCCGCGCTGATGGCACTCCGGATCGGCGGTCTGACCGACATCGATCCTGCCACGGTTCCGCTGCCCACCGGCACCGAAGTGGTCGTGCGCGTGGATCGCGAAGTCAGTGGAGAGCTGCGGCCGCGCGGCGCCACGGGTCGCGTCACGAGCGTCGATGGCGACCGTGTCGAGGTCGTGTTCGTCGACGGCAAACATGCCACCTATCTGCGCGGCGAAGTGACGCCACGCAAGGCTGGCGTCGCGCGCTACGCGTATCGGCGCGCGGTCGCATGGGAGCTACTCCGTCCGTGCGTCGCGATCGACACGCTGGTCGGCTCGCGGGCGTGGGGCGTCGCCCACGAAGGCTCCGACGAAGATCGTCGCGGCGTGTTCGTGCTTCCGCTCGGCTGGACGACCGGGCTCGTCGACGCGCCGCAGGATCTGGTCTCCCTCGACGGCTCGGAGACGTACTGGGAGATCGGCAAGACGGTCCGCCAGGCGCTCCGCGCCGACCCGAACACGCTGGAGATGCTGTTCGCGTCGCCGACAGTCGTGGACTCGATCGGCGAGCCTCTCGTCGCGATTCGTGATGGATTTCTCTCGCAGGAGATCTACGGCAGCTTCGGCCGCTACGCGATCTCGCAACTCGATCGCCTCGAGCACAACCAGCGGCTCGCCGAACACCGCATCCTCGTGATCGAGTGGCTCCGCGACGACCCGGCCCTCGAGCTCGACGCCGCGGCCGAGCGCCTCGCAGACTCCGCGCGCATCGACGCACCGACGCGCACGGACGCGATCCGTCGCGCGCGCGATTACATCAAGCAGCTCTACCGCTCGATGTACGATCAGGGCCTCATCGCGGCGAACGACTGGGTGTCTCTGCGGGCGGCCTCGCAGCGCGAGCTCGACCTGCCGCGCGACCTGCGCCCGAAGAATGCGTACAACTTGATTCGCCTGCTCGATCTCGCGATCCGCTGGCTGGGTGGCGAACCCCCAGACGTGCGCGTGTCCGATCGGCTGCGCCCGACGCTGCTCGCGATCAAGCAGGGCGAGGTCCCGACGCCGGATGTCATGGCCCTCGCGCGCGAGCTCACGCCGAAGCTCGAAGCCGCGCGTCGGTCGAGCCGGCTTCCCGAGTACGGGGATGTCGCGCGCGCCGATCGCGTGCTGCGCGAGGCTCGGCATGAAGCCGCACGCCGCGCCGTCGAGAATTCGCGCGACCCGTGGGGTGCCGATGCACCTGCCGCACCGGAGGCCAAGTATGACGACTGATGCAGGTCCCTGGAGCGTGCTGACACCTCACCAGGCCGAGGTCGCGCGCCGCTTCCTCGCCGAGCGCAGCTGCGAGCGGCGACACGTCGTGGTGTACCTCTCCGGCGCGCACGCATACGGGTTCACGTCGCCCGACAGCGACCTCGATCTCAAGTGCGTGCACGTGGCCCCGACCCGGGACCTCGTCGGGCTCACGGTGGGCGCAGAGAGCAACGAGCGCGTCGTGATCGTCGATGGCGTCGAGCTCGATTACGGCAGCAACGAGCTGGCGCCCGTCCTGCGCGGGATCATCAAAGGGAACGGGAACTACCTCGAACGCATGCTCGGCGAGCTCGTGCTCGGCGCCGATGCGACGCTGCTCGACGAAGCCCGCGCCGTGTGCCGGCCGCTCCTCTCGCGCCGCGTCGCGCGCCACTATGGCGGGTTCGCCATGGGCCAGCTGCGACTGTTCGACGAGAAGCCGACCGCGAAGCGCGCGCTCTACGTGTTGCGCACGTGCGCGACGGGACGCGAGTTGCTCGCGAGCGGCGAGTGCGTCACCGATGTCGCGCGACTCGCCGCTTTCGTGCCGCGCGAGATCGACGAGCTGCTGGCGATCAAGCGCCGCGCCGAGCGTCAACAGCTCGAGCCCGAACAGGTATCGACGTGGCGCACTCGCCTCGAAGCCGCGATCGCCGCGGTCGATGCGGCGGTGGCCAGCTCGGTACTGCCGCCGGATCCGTCCGAGGATGCGATCGCAGCCGCGGATGCGTGGCTACGCGGCGTTCGACGAGCTTGCTGGTAGCTGCGACCAGCGCCAGCGGGCGCAGCGCGAGCTCAGCGACACGGATCCCGTAGCGACCTCCAGCTGAAGCTGCCGGTAGCCCTCGCGCAGACGGTCGCGCTCGCCGATCGCCTCGTCGGAGTTCGCACGGGCGGCGGGCGGGCATGTACGTGCTCCGCCCCCC
>JAYSYE010000222.1:0-1840 GCA_043716635.1 Deltaproteobacteria bacterium
CGCGAGCTACTCGAACACGACGGTCTTGCCGCCGTCGACCAGCACGCGGTCCTCGAGGTGCCAGCGGACCGCCGCTGCGAGCACGTGCTTCTCGGCCTCGCGACCCTTGCGCACCAGATCGGCGACCGAGTCCCGGTGCCCGCAGCGCACGGTGGTCTGCTCGATGATCGGGCCCTGATCGAGGTCGGCGGTGACGTAGTGGCTCGTCGCGCCGATCATCTTCACGCCCTTCTCGTGGGCCTGCCGATACGGGCTCGCGCCGATGAACGCGGGCAGGAACGAGTGGTGGACGTTGATGATCTGCCCCGGGTAGCGCGCCACGAACGCGGGCGACAAGATCTGCATGTAGCGCGCGAGCACGATGAGATCGACGCCCGCCGCATCGATCAGCGCGGCCGCCTGCGCCTCCTGCTGGGGCTTCGTGATCGGCGTGACGGGGAGGTGGTGGAACGGGATGTTGAAGTGGGTCGCGATCTTGCCCGCGTCGGCATGGTTCGACAGCACCATCGATACGTCGCATTGCAGCTCGCCGTTGCGGTGCCGGATGAGGAGGTCGTAGAGGCAGTGATCCTCCTTCGACGCGAAGATGGCGAGCCGACGCTTCCGGTCGCCGTACCAGAGTCGCCAGCGCAGGGCGTGACGGAGTGCGAGGTCCGCGAGGTCGGCCTCGAGCCCGGTGCGGTCCACGGCGAGCGAGTGGAGGTCGAGCTGGACGCGCTGGAAGTAGGTGCCGGTGCTCGCGTCACTGAAGTGCGCCGAGTCGAGCGTGGTCGCACCGCGGCCGGCGAGCAGCCGGGACAGCGCGGTGACGATCCCCGGCTCGTGAGGCGCCTGGAGCACCAGCGTCGCGACGCGGGTGGTCGCGCCGGCGACGGTGCCGCTCATCGTGGCGGAGCGCGTGCGTGGCAGGGGTGGAATGGCGGCGGTCCCGCGTGCAGGCGTGAACGAGGTGTTCATGGTTCGGTACAACTCCTGTGGGGTCAGAGACAGGCGGGCTTGAACAGCTTCTTCGAGCCCACGAAGTAATACGGCGAGCGGCAGTCGACGGCCGGTTTCGTGGTGGCGGTCGCGGTGGTGCGGGAGCGGCTGCGCGCGGGCTCGGGGCGGCTGCGCGCGGGCCGCGTCGGCGCCCGGGTGGGTGCCGTCGCGAGCGGAGTGGTCGCGGGCGGAGTCTGCGCACGCACGGCCGTAGCCGGCACGACGTCCGCCGGCCGGACGGGAGACACGGTGACGGCGCGCGGCGCGATCGCGCGGGGATCGATGCGCGCGGCCACCGCGGCGGGCGCAGCGACCGCAGCGACCGGCGCGCGGACGTTCGCGGCCGTGACCGCCGCGCGACCGGTGTGCGTTCGAGCCATCAGCAGCGCGAGCGCGATGCCCAGCACGCACGCGACCGTCGCGAGCGCGCCGATCGTCCACGGCGACGCGCGGATCCGTTCGCTCCGCGTCGGGGGCCGCGTCTCGACCGCGCCGGCCGGAGCATTGAGCGCGACGAGCGTGGCCGACGCGCTCAGCGCGAGGGCATCCGGGCCGCGTGGGATCACGGTCGTGCGCGCCACCGCGGGCGGCGGCGGCTCGATGACGTCGTCCTCGGTGTACTCGTCGAGCCCGTGACCGAGGTCGCGGGTGCGCCGCGCGCCCAGCGTCGCGCCGGTGCCCTCGCCGATGAGCGCGCCCTCGTGCCCCGGCGCGGGTACCGCCTCGTTGCCTCGCGCGTACATCGACTCGCGCCAGGTCGACTCCTCGGCCGCGAGCGCGGCGTCGTGCCGGTCGAGATAGCGCTTGCCGACGCTCCTCACCCAGGTCGCGACCGCGTTCGAGGTCGCGGGCGTCAGCACCG
>JAYSYE010000223.1:0-5806 GCA_043716635.1 Deltaproteobacteria bacterium
CTCTACCCGTGGGCGGTCAACTTCCGCGCGCTCGGCTGGTTCGGGTACGGCGAGATGGTCGTCTTCGCCTTCACCCTGCTGGTGGGGTTGGTCTACGTCTGGAAGAAGGGCGCCCTGGAGTGGGAGTAGTCTTCTCGGTCGCCACCTCCGCAGCCTCAAGGAGTCACCATGTCTGACCTGGACAACGCCCCCATCCTCGCCACCCGCCGCGACGAAGCGCAGGGCTTCTTCAAGGGCCTGCTGTCGAAGGGGCTGGGCTGGGCGCGCAAGAACTCGCTCTTCGTGTACCCGTACGCCACAGCGTGCTGCGGCATGGAGTACATGAGCGTCGCTGGCAGCCGCTACGATATCGCCCGGTACGGCGCCGAGTTTCCCCGCTTCTCGCCCCGGCAGGCCGACCTGCTCATGGTGGTGGGGACCATCAACCAGAAGCAGGCGCCCATCCTGCAGCGCGTCTACGAGCAGATGTGCGAGCCCAAGTGGGTGGTCGCGTTTGGCGTGTGCGCCTCGTCGGGCGGCTTCTACGACAACTACGCGGTGCTGCAGGGCATCGACCGCATCATCCCGGTCGACGTCTACATTCCCGGCTGCCCGCCGCGTCCCGAGCAGGTGCTCGACGCGCTCATCATGCTGATGGACCGGATCCAGGCGGGTCGCGGTCACAGCCAGCTGCGAACGAAGCGCGAAGACATCATCGCGCAGCGGCTGGCCGGCACCGACGAATAGCCAGAGGTTTCGTATGTCGCAAAAAGTCCTCGATGCCCTGAAGGCTGCGCACGGGAACGCGATCGAGCGCACGGGCTCGGCACACGGTGACGAGACCGCGTGGATCAAGCGCGAGTCCCTGGTCGCCGTCGCGACCTGGCTCAAGACCGATCCCGCGATGCTGTTCGATGCGCCGATCTTCGTGACGGCGATCGACTGGCTCGACTGGAAGCCGCTGAACCGGCCGCCGTCCGAGGCGTGGGCCGAGGGCAAGCCTCGCTTCACGATCTGCTACCAGCTGCGGTCGCAGACGCACCGGCATCGAGTTCGGCTGGAGGTCGAGGTGCCCGAGCACGATGCGCACTGCCCGTCCCTGTCGAGCCTGTGGCCCGCGTTCGACTGGCAGGAGCGCGAGACGTTCGATATGTACGGCATCCGCTTCGACGGTCACCCGGACCTGCGGCGGATCTACATGTACGAGGAGTTTGTCGGGTATCCCCTGCGCAAGGACTACCCGAAGGAGAAGCGGCAGCCGCTCGTGCGGCGCGCTGATCTCCCCATCAATCCGATCAAGGCCCCGGGCTCCGCCGCGGCGAATCGAGACGAGTAGCCATGGCAACCGATGCGATGTCTCTGAAGCAGCTGGTGCTCGGCCAGAAAGACGTCGGCGACTTTACCGACGTGGAGGTCGAGCAAGCGCCCGACCTCATGACGATCAACATGGGCCCGTCGCACCCCGCGATGCACGGGACCGTGCGCATCGTGCTGACGGTCGACGGCGAGCGAATCGTCAAGACGGACGTGCAACCGGGCTACCTGCACCGCTGCTTCGAGAAGGAGAGCGAGCACGCGACGTACACGCAGGTGTTCCCGTACACGGACCGCCTCAACTACGTGTCGCCGATGATCAACAACTGCGGCTGGGCGATGGCGGTCGAGAAGCTGCTCGACATCACCGACCAGATCCCGAAGCGCGTCGAGTACATCCGCGTGATTGTCTCGGAGATGTCGCGCATCACCGACCACCTGACGTGCATCGGTGCGTCGTCGATGGAGCTCGGTGCGTTCACCACCTTCCTGTACTTCCTGAAGGCGCGCGAGTGGTTCTACGAGCTGCTCGAGAAGGTCTCGGGGGCGCGGCTCACGCACAGCTTCGTCCGCGTCGGCGGCGTCGCGAAGGACCTGCCCGACCACTTCGACGCCGAGCTGACGCACACCTTGAACGAGACCGAGAAGGTCATGGTCGAGGTCGTCGCGCTGCTCAACAACAACAAGATCTTTCGCGATCGCATGGCCGGCATCGGCGCGATCTCGCGGGCCGACGCGCTCGCGACGGGTTGTGTCGGCCCGATCGCACGCAGCGCCGGCGTCGACTACGACGTGCGCAAGGACTACCCGTACTCGGTGTATCCGGAGGTCGAGTTCGACGTGCCGGTCGGCACCACGGGCGACTGCTACGACCGCTACCTGGTGCGCATCGAAGAGCTCGTCCAGTCGATCAAGATCCTGCGCCAGTGCCTCAAGCAGATCCCGCCGGGCCCGACCATGATCGCGGACCACCGGGTGGCGCTGCCGCCGAAGCTCGACACGTACAACACGATCGAGTCGATGATCCGCCACTTCAAGCACATCTTCGACGGCATCAAGGTCCCCGCCGGCGAGGCATACACGTTCGTCGAGGGCGGCAACGGCGAGCTCGGCTTCTTCATCGTGGCCGATGGCACCGGCCGTCCCTACAAGGCGTACTGCCGGAGCCCGTCGTTCGTGCATCTGTCGACCGTGAGCCAGATCATCCATAACCATCTGATCGCGGACATCGTGCCGGTCTTCGGCATGATCAACATGATCGGCGGGGAGTGCGACAAGTGAGTGTCACGTCAGGTCCCCCGGTGTCCGCCGTCACGCCGCAGCCCGCCGTGGCTGGCGGTCCGCCCGTTCCGCCACAGCCCCCGACGGATCCGAACCAGATCACGCTGACGATCGATGGCTCCAGCGTCACCGTGCCGAAGGGCACGAACGTCCTCGAGGCCGCGCGTCAGCTCGGCAAGGACATCAGCGCGTTCTGCTACCACCCGGGCCTCCCGGTCGTGGCGCAGTGCCGCCAGTGCCTCGTCTCGGTCGAGAAGAATCCGAAGCTCCAGCCGAGCTGCCAGCAGGTCTGTGGCGAAGGCATGGTCGTCCACACCGAGGACAAGCAGTCGACGCTCGCGCGCAAGCAGATGCTGGAGTTCACGCTGCTGAACCATCCGGTCGATTGCCCGATCTGCGACAAGGCCGGCGAGTGCACGCTGCAGAAGCTGTACTTCGAGCACGACAACGAGGATTCGCGCGTCGACGTGCCGAAGGTCCACAAGGCGAAGGCGGTCGATCTCGGGCCGACGATCGTCCTCGACCAGGAGCGCTGCATCCTGTGCTCGCGCTGCATTCGCGCGTGCGACCACGTGGCCGGCGTGCACCAGCTCGAGTTCGCGAACCGCGGCGATCACGAGGTGCTCACGACGGCGCCCGGCGCACAGCTCGACAACCCGTACTCGCTCAACACGGTGGATGTCTGTCCGGTCGGCGCGCTGACGCAGAAGGACTTCCGCTTCACGATGCGCGCGTGGGAGCTCGAGTCCACGCCGTCGATCTGCAACGGCTGCGCGACGGGCTGCAACGTCGAGATCCATCACAAGCACGGCCGTGCGTGGCGCATGGTGCCGCGGCACAACGCCGAGGTGAACGACTACTGGATGTGCGACGAGGGTCGCTTCACGTATCACGACCTGCGCGAGCAGCGGCTCGTGGGCGCGATCGTGGACGGCCTGCCGGCGGGCTGGGATCGCGCGCTGCGGGTGGCCGCGACGGCGATCGAGCCGGGGCGCAACTCTGGCGGGCTCGCGGTCGCGCTGTCGGCCGTGTGCACCAACGAGGACAACTACGCGCTGGCGAAGCTCGCCAAGGCGTGGGGCGTCACGACGGTGCTCGTCGGCGGCAAGCCGCCGGTGCCGGCGCGCGCCGATGGTCGGCTGCGGGTGGCCGACGTGAACTCGAACACGCGTGGCGTCATGGCGATCGCCGAGGCGCTCGGCCTGACCACGAAGCTCGCATACGAGCCGGGCGCGCTCGACGGCGTGAGGACACTCGTCATGCTCGGCGATGTGCTGCCTGGCGCGCCGACCGCGGCCGACCCGAAGTTCCGCGAGCTCGCCGTGATCGCGATCAGCGCGCACGAGCGTGGTCCTGTCAGTGGCGCGAAGGTCGCGCTGCCGGCCGAGGACTGGGCCGAGACGTCGGGGACGATCACGAACAACAAGGGTCACGTGCAGCGGATGCACGCCGCGTTTCCGGCGCCCGGTCAGGCGCTGCCCGGCTGGGAAGCGGTGGCTCGGCTCGCAGCGGCCACGGGCGTGAAGCTCACGTGGACCCACGCGCGCGAGGTCTTCATCGAGATGGTGGGCGCGGTGCCGGCGTGGTCCGGGCTCACGTGGGCGCGCGAGGCGCGACCGCTCTCGCTTCGCTTCGCCGGGAGCCGGGGCTAGGTCATGCGCACTCCGAATCGATCGAATCGATCGCTCGCGCGCGTCGCGATCCTCGCGATCCTCGCGGCCGCGCTCCTGCTCGTCGGTGCGTGCACGAAGCACGGCGAGCTGTGTGACCGGGGCAAAAATGCGCCCGACAAGTGCTTCGTCGCGCGCGAGCCGGGTGCGGCTGCGACCGTCGCGCGCCAGACGCTGACGTGCCAGGTGGATGCGGACTGCGGGATGAACCCGGGTACGTACTGCGGCGCCGGCAACCAGTGCACGGCGGACTGCGAGCCCACCGACGAGAAGGACAGCTGCACGTCGTGCTCGACGAACGGTTACTGCGAGGACAAGGGCGCGGGCGGCTGGGCCGCGTCGGTGCTCGACTTCCCGGCGCTCAAGTGGATCTTCCTGATCGTCCTGCTGGTGATGCCGCTCGCGTCGATCCTCACGTGGATGGAGCGCCGGCAGAGCGCGATGATGCAGGACCGCCTCGGCCCGAACCGCGCGAACATCGGCCCGGTCAAGCTGAAGGGCATCCTCCACTTCGTCGCCGACGCGGTGAAGATGATCTTCAAGGAAGACTTCATCCCGGCCAACGTCCACAAGGGCCTGTACGCGCTCGCGCCGATCCTCGCGATCGCGCCGGTGTTCATCGCGTTTTGCATCATCCCGTTCGGACCGACGATCTACCCGCACCAGCTCACGCACGTGCTCGATCCGGTCGCGCTCGCGCAGGCGCCGCAGTCGCACGCGTTCGCCGACTCGATCCGGATGCAGATGTTCCAGATCGATTTCGGGCTGATCTTCTACTTCGCGGTGCTCACGCTCGCGAACTACGGTGGCACGCTGGCCGGCTGGGCGAGCTACAACAAGTGGGCGCTGCTCGGCGGGCTGCGTAGCTCGTCGCAGATGATGTCGTACGAGGTCGCGATGGGCCTCGCGCTCATGGGCGCGTTCCTCGTGGTCGGCAGCCTCGAGCCCGGCTTTATCGTCACCCACGGTGCGACGGAGTCGATGTCCGCGTCGAACCCGCTCAACTGGCTGTGGCTGTGGCAGCCCGTCGGCTTCGTGCTGTTCTTCGTCGCCGCGATCGCCGAGACCAAGCGCGCGCCGTTCGACATCCCGGAGGGCGAGCCCGAGATCATCGGCTACTTCGTGGAGTACTCGGGGCTGCGCTGGGGACTGTTCTTCCTCGCGGAGTTCATCGAGATCGTGTTCGTGAGCTCCGTCATGGCGACGGTGTTCCTCGGCGGCTGGCAGGTGCCGTTCCTCGATGCGGACGGCTTCCGCATCGGCGGCTGGATCGATGCGGCGTCGCACGCCTCGGTCGGTGGCGCGGTGCTTCACCTGCCCCACGCGCTCGTGGTCGCGCTGCAGTTCGGCGCGTTCGGCGCGAAGGTAGTGCTGCTGTGCTGGTTCCAGCTCGCGATCCGCTGGACGCTGCCGCGCTTCCGCGCGGATCAGCTGATGAATCTCGGGTGGAAGACGCTGCTTCCGCTCGCGCTGGCGAACGTGATGGTCACGGCGCTGATCAAGCTCCTCTTCATGGGGTCGTAAGGTCGCTATGAGCTCATCCCACGGACACGACGACGCGG
>JAYSYE010000224.1:0-5799 GCA_043716635.1 Deltaproteobacteria bacterium
GTTGTACCGGTCGTGCTGTGCGGGGTCGTAGAACTTGATCGCGCGCGCCGTCGCGATGTTGTCGACGTACTGATCGTGGAGGAGCTGGTTCTCGCCGCATACCGAGTCGCCACCGTCGACGCGCGCCTGCTCCCAGCCCTGGCCGAACGGCTTCGCCTTCGCGAGCACCTCGGTGATCCACTGCGTCGCAAATCCATTGTTGAGGATGCCGCCGGGCACCATCGTGCTCGCGGAGTCGCCGATGACCGACATCGGCGCGATCGCGGCGAGGTGGGGCGGGCGCACGCTCGCGACGAACAGCTGCGAGATGCCGGGGTACGACAGCCCCACCATGCCGACTCGGTGGTCCAGCACCCACGGCTGCGCGGCGACGATCTCGATCGCGTCGTAGCCGTCGAGGAGCTGGAGCGTCTCGAAGTAGTCGTACCCGCCGCCCGAGCAGCCGGTGCCGCGGATGTTCACGCTCACCGTCGCGTAACCGAACAGGCCCGCGATGAGCGCGGACGGGTTCGACGGCGCCGCGCACAGGATCGGCAGGCTCGCGCAGAGGCCCTCCTGCGCGGGGCCGACGGCCATCGTGCCGGGGCGCGACTCGTCGTAGCCCGAGTACGTGACGATCGTCGGATACGGTCCGCGCGAGGCGGGTCCCGGCAGCGTGACGAAGGCCGACAGTGTCGTGCCATCGCGCGTGGTGATGTACTGGTTACCCTCGACGAGCGTCTGCGCGGCGTAGAAGCTGGCGGCTGGCTGCGACGACTCGACCGACATCACCTCGAGCGGCCCGACGTCCAGGACGGGCGACAGCTGGGTGGTGCGCACGTGGTAGCCGGGCCCCGGCGCGAGCGCGCGGAAGATCAGGCTGCCGTGGACATCGGTGGTCGCGACGGCGACGCGGGCGCTGCTGGCGTCGACGACCTCGAGCTCGGTGCTCGCGGGCGCGTGCGTGACCTGGAGCTGCGCGACGCTCGCGCGGACCTCGAACGGACCGGCGGCAGCGTCGGGGGCATCGTTCGATGCGGTCTGGTTGTCGCCGCACGCTGTGAGTGCAAACAGCAAGACGACGCCGCCGGTGAGCAACCTGATCATCGGGGCGAGCTTGGCACGACCGCGAGCGCAGATGCCGGGGTTGCGCGCACGGGACCGTCGCGCCGGCCGGTGGCGCCGGAATGGGCGCCGGAATGGGAAATCGAGGAGCTGGCGCTAATCTCCCGTCATGACCACGATGACACGCGCGGCCAAGGGTCGCGTCGCCCCGCCTCCCCGGCTCGACCCCGATGCGCAGGCCGTGGCCGATGCCGTGGCGCAACTGCCCGACGTGATCGTGCAGGCGCACTGGGAGATCGGCTCGCAGACCGCCGTCAACGGCACCGACTTCTACGTCGGCGAGGCCGAGCTCGGCCACATCCACCTCGACGGCGAGGCCCACGTCCCGATCGGCGTCTCGCTCGCGAAGCTCGTGGTCGCCGCGAAGCTCGCCCGCCCGTTCCGCTGGAGCCGCGACTTCGTCGTGGTCGACACGGCGACCGCCGACGCCGCGCTCTGGGTGTTCGAGCTGCGCCGCGCGCACGCGATCATAACCACACCATGGGTGCCACTGGAGGTCACGCGTTCACCACGGAAGTGGTGTTCTCAGAACACTCCGGCGTCAGACCCATAGTGTATGCCTGTTACCATGAAAGGCACTCTCGGACCCTCGCAGCTCGCGCTCGCACTGCCGAAGCCCAAAGTCAAGCGGCGCCGCAAGCCCGGCCGCAAGCGGGCAGTCGACTCGAAGGATCCGGTGCATCGCGTGCGGGAGTCGCTCAAGCCGGGCAACGCGGTGCACACCATCCTGCGGGTGAAGGCGGACGTGGGGCGGCTCCGCAGGGGTCCGGTGCTCGAGGCGCTGCGCCGTGCCCTGGTGGTGGTCGGCGTGAGGGCCGACTTCAGGGTGGTTCACTTCTCGATCCAGCACAACCACGTTCACTTCCTCGTCGAGGCGAAGGAAGTGAGCGCCCTTTCGAAGGGCATGCAGGCCGTCGCGGTCTCGGCAGCCCGCGCCATCAACCGTGTGATGCGCCGCCGCGGCAAGGTGTTTGCCTATCGCTTTCACTCGACCGTGATTCGCAGCCCGCGCCAGGCGCGCAGCTGCCTTGCCTATGTCCTCAACAACTGGCGTCGTCACCGCGAGGACGAGCGCTCGCTCGAGGCGCGCCACTGCCCCGTCGATCCATACAGCAGCGCTCCATCGTTCCCGGGGTGGAATCAGGCACTGAATCTCGCCGCGCTCCCGGGCTGGCGCGGCTTCATGCCCATCCCCGGCGCCGCGCCCACCACGTGGCTGCTCCGCGAGGGCTGGCTCCGCGCTGGCGCCCCCCTCGACATGTGGAGCACCCCGGGCCCGCCGCACTGACGCGACCCGCCCCCTTGGCGCTTCGCGCCGTGGGCGGAGGGCCGCAGAAATCGTCTCGGCGTGCGCGGTGTCGTGCGGCAGGGCGTGCGCGAGTCTCGTGCGCGGGTCTGGTCCTCCCGCGGACATAGGCGCGCCGCCGTGCGCGCGGACAGCGCGTGAACCGCGCCACGCTCGACAGTGCTGCGTACGCGCTCGACATGGTTCGGCGCGCAAGCGGGCGAGGGGGCGCTGCGAGACGACATGGCCGGCGGCGGCCGCACGCGCGCGCCACCGCCGCGCGCGGCGCTGCGGTGGCGCGTCGGAGCGCTGCGAGAGGAGCAGCCAGAGGTTGTGCATGCTCGGCCCCGTGTTCGAGGTCACCGGCCGCTGGTTCGCGGACTCCGTGTACCAGTGGATGGCGAGCCTGGAGCTCGCGCGCACCCCGAACCCGTTCGCGTAGTACCAGCCGAGGGCGTGCATCGCCGACGCGTGACGCCAGGTGGCGGCACGCGTCATCGCGAGGAACGCGAGCTTCGGTTGCGGCCGGGCGCCGTTTGACGGGCGCTCGTACTCGCACGCGAGGCGATGGGCACTGTTCGGCGATTCCGCCGCGGATCGCCGGAGCCAGCGTAGCATCGCGCGGCGGGTCCGCGGGACCACTCGGCTGAACCGGTAGAGCTCGGCGAGCTCGTCGATCGCGGGGATGGCCCCGAGGCGCGCCGCACGCTTCAGCAGGCGCAGGCCCGGCTCGACATCCCGCCGCACACCCCGACCGTGGACGAGGCACGTCCCGAGCTGACCCAGCGCGACGGGCTCACCCAGGGCGGCGCTGCGCCGGAACATCGCAACCGCGCGCCTCGCGTCCCGCGTCTGTCCGAGCGAGCCGTCGAGGTACGCGAACCCGAGGCGGACGAGCGCCAGCGCGTACCCCGCACGCGCGCTCGCCTCGAAGTACGCGAACGCGAGCGCCGCATCCGGCCGCAGCCTGCCGCCATCGCTGACGTCGTCGAGCGCGTGACCCAGCTCCGCGAGTGCCTCGCCGTCGTCACGAAGCGCACGCGCTTCCAGCGCTCGCAGCCACGGCCACGACGAGGCGACGACCAGGCGGTCCCGCAACGACCGCGGCAGCCGCGACCCGCCATTGCGAGCAGTCGCCGGTACGGTGCTCACCGCTCCACCGGCAGCGGAGAGCAACTCACGGCTTCACTGCTCCGGCACCCGGGCGTTGGGTCTTGATCACGGCGCTATCTCCGCGACCGCCTCCTGGATCATCCCCGCGTGATCGGGCACGAGCAACGCGACGGTTTCGCACGCGCCTACGAACCCCGCGGTCTCCTCCGCATCGTGTGCCATCAGGCGTGGCATGTACTCGAGCCAGTCGAGAATCGCTGCCATATCCGTGAATTCGCCGAGAAGACTTCGCGTGCGAAGGATTGCGAGCAGCGACGACAACAAGACCACACCTCGTTGAGTCTGTCGGATCATCGGTTCACGCAACCACGGCAACGGGCATCGGGAGTCCAGTTTGCCCGCCCGAGCCGTGCGCGGTTGCGTCGGCGCCGTCTGCGTAAACCTCATGACCAAAACTGCCAGCGTCGCCGGCCGGTCCGTCTCGACCGATGCCGTGAGCAAGTCAGCGGTCGCGAGCGGAAACGCCCATGGCCGCAGTTTCTACGTCCTCGCGCTGATCGAGCTACTCGACGCGGCCGATGACGGTGCCGGGGTTCGACAGCTCGGTCGACCACTGGAAGCCGTCGATCACCGCGGTCGAGTCGAGCGCGTGGTCCGACGTGTCCCAGATCGCGATGCGCAGCGTGATGATCTCACCGGGGACCACGTTGCCGGTCGTCGTCAGCCAGCCCGTGGCGCCGCCCTGCAGCTGGCCGGAGTCGCACTCGAAGCCCGGGTTGTCGAAGCCCGTACCCGCGAGCTGATCGACCGCGAGGCACGTCGTGATCGAGCCGGTGACGGTGCCCGAGCAGCCGGTCTGGCCGTTCTTGCACTGCGTGAAGAGACCGGTGTTGCCGTGGCCGAGGTTCACGCCGACCGGCACCTTGTCCATCGTGCCCATCGGCGTGTAGAACGCGAGGTTCTTGTCGACCGGGTTCGGCGTCGCGCCCTGGTACGCCGAGTCCAGCAGCACGACGTAAAAGTCGTTGTATTTGCTGCAGGTGTATTCAGGGAACTCGTAGCTGTAGAAGTTGCTCGACAGCTTGAACGACTTGGCGTTCGTCGGCACCCGCACCCGCAGCGTGAGCATCTCCGGATCGTTCGCCGAGTTGCCGTCGGCATCGGGGCAGCCCGGCGCGTTCGGCAGCTGGCCCCCGTTCGCCGTCAGGAAGTCGGCAGGGAACGGCGCGCTGCCGCCGGTGTGCGTGTAGGTCTCGCTACCGTTGTAGGCTGGATTCTGGTCACTCTTCGCGGCCGCCGCGCCCGTCGAGAGCACCGCGAGCGCGACACCGCCCATGGGCTGCAGATTCGTGCCGAACTTTGGCCGCACCGAGTAGCCGCGAGGATCCGCCGTGCCCGTCCCGTTCGTGAGCGACAGCGACGCGCTGATCACGCCCCACCGACGGTCCGTCTCGGTCGCCGTCTGGCAGATGTCGATCGCCTTCGCGAAGTCCGTCGCCGCCGTCGTGTTCGACGCGATGCCCTGATCGCACAGCAGCGGCGTGTCATCGAGCACGCCGTTGCAGTCGTCATCGACCCCGTTGCCCGCCGCGTCGAACGCGCCCGGGTTCACGAGCGAGGGCGTGCCGCACTCCGTGGAGTCGCAGCAGTCGCCCGCGCAGTTGGTGTAGCCATCGTGATCGGCATCGACGTCCTCGTCGGTCATGCCATTGCAGTTGTTGTCGACGCTGTCGCCACACGCCTCCTGCACCGGGACGACCTCGCCCATGCAGCGCGACCAGTTGCCCGTGTTGTCACACGTGTGCGTGCCCTTCGCGCACGGGCCGACGCCCACCGTGCCGTCCTGACCGTCGTAGCAGGCGCCGACCTGGCCGGGCTGGCAGCCGCCGTCGACGCACTGCGAGTCGACGCACGCCATGCCATCGCCGCACGCGTTGCCGCAGTGCCGCAGTTCGCGGGATCGATCGCCAGCACCGCCGGATCGCTGCTGCACACACGATCTCCCGCGCTGGGACCACACGCGGCGAGCGACAACACCAGGGACGAACAGAGGGGAGCGAGGTGCCGCAGGGTCGTACGCCGCGGACGATACAGATCCGCTAGCCGGTGCGCACGCTGAAATCGCGAACCGACACGATCTGCGAGGCCTCCAGGTCCGCCAGGAAGCTGCGGCCCGACCCGATTCGCCCGTCGAATGCCAGCAGGTACCACACGTCCAGCGTCCACTTGTCGTGCTCCGACTCGCACGGGGGCGTCCAGGACACCGCTTCGAGATCACCGAGATACGTCGGCCGCGA
>JAYSYE010000225.1:0-1821 GCA_043716635.1 Deltaproteobacteria bacterium
GGCTCCGAGGTCGTCATCACCACGCCCGGCGGCGATCTGACCGTCGCGACCGAGGTGGTCTCGACGGGTGCCGAGCTCGAGCGCGGTCTCATGTTTCGCGAGTTCCTCGCGCCCGACGCAGGGATGCTGTTCCTCATGGGCAGCGATCGCGACTGGGCGTTCTGGATGCGCAACACGCTCATCCCGCTCGACATGATGTTCATCACGAAGGATCTCGCCATCGCCGGCATCGCCGCGAACGCGGTCCCGAAGACTGACACGCTGCGTAAAGTCGGCGCGGAGAGCCGCTACGTGCTCGAGGTGAACGGCGGCTGGTGCGCGCAGCACGGCGTCACGGCTGGCGCGCGCGTGCGCTTCGTCGCCGTGACCGTGCCCTGATTCGCGCGGGCCTGAGGCAAGCATCACGTAGCGTGCCGGGGAGTGCCCGTATATTGTGCCGCCTTCCGGTTCTGCGCTAGAACCGCACTTACTCTTAGCCCTGGGGATCAACATCTATGCGCTCGATTCGTCCACTGCTCTTCTCGTCGCTCGTCCTCCCGCTCCTCGTCGCCGCGCCGCTGGTCGCCTGCGGTGGTGGTGGTGACGGCGGAACCGACGGCACCGTCACGCCCGAGGGCGAGCACTACAAGTCCGTCGCCAAGGAAGTGAGCGTCCCGTCGACGGCCGCGCAGCCGAAGCAGTTTGGCCTCGACCTCGATGGCGACGCCATGGTCGACAACCAGCTCGGCACCGCGCTCGTGACGCTCGGCGCAGCGCTCGGCAACCCGACGGTCTCCAAGGACGCGGTCGATGCGGCCGTCGCCAAGGGCTCGATCATCCTCCTCGCGGATTTCCAGACGAAGGACTTCACCACCTCGTCGGCGGCCGGCCTCTCGGTCAAGCTCGGCGAGAACCCGATGCCGACGCCGTGCACGAACCCCGCGGACGTCACGACCTGCGGCCACCACCTCGATGGCACGGGCTCGTTCACGGTCTCCACGTCGTCGCCCACGAACGCGTCGCTCGCCGGCACGATCGTCGGCGGCACGTTCACCGCCGGCCCGGGCAAGGTCACGCTCCAGATCGCGCTCGGCACGGCGCCGATCCAGCTCGATCTGATCGGCGCGCGCGTCGAGGCGAGCGGCATCTCGGCGGACGGCATCACCACGATGAAGATCGCGGGCGCGGTCCTCGAGACTGACTTCGACGGCAAGGTCCTCCCGGGCATCAAGTCCGCCGTGATCGATCCCGACCTCGTCGCCGGTAACTGCAACGCGGCGCCGCCGAGCTGCGGTTGCACGTCGGGCAGCACGGGCGCGAGCATCATCACGCTCCTCGACAAGAGCCCGCCCGACTGCATGATCTCGATCGACGAGATCAAGAACAACCCGACCCTCAAGCCGCTCATCACGCCCGACGTCGCGCTCGACGCCAACACGGGCCTCGCCCTCCCCGCCGGCACCGCGAAGAACGCGCTGTCGATCGGTGTGAAGGCGAAGACCGTCAAGGCGGCGTTCTAGCGACCCCTACTGCGTCGGCTCGAGGCGACGCGCAACCGACTGCGAACGACTACTGAATGATCGAGATGCCGGCAGCCGCGAGGGCGCTGGCTCCCACGAGCCCGGCGTCATCGCCGAGCTCGGCTGCGGCCACCGTGAGGGGCTCGCGGGAGGCGCGCGGCATCACCAGGTCGAGCGCGAGCGTGACCAGCTCGTACAGCACCGGGGTGCGCCCGAGCAGGCCGCCTCCCAGCACGAGCCGGCCGGTGTTCAGCACGGTGATCGCGTTGCCGAGCGCGACCGCGAGCAGCGGCGCGAGCTCGGACCACAGCGCGAGCGCCCA
>JAYSYE010000226.1:0-5738 GCA_043716635.1 Deltaproteobacteria bacterium
GTGACCTCGGCGCCGAGCGCGGTGAGCGTCTCGATGAGGACCGCGGTCTCGATCGTCATGTGCAGGCAGCCGGCGACGCGCGCGCCCTTCAGCGGCTGCGACGCGCCGTACTCGGCACGCAGCGACATGAGGCCGGGCATCTCCTTCTCGGCCATGCGCATCATCTTGCGGCCGAGCTCGGCCAGGGCCATGTCCTTCACAACAAACGCGGGGAACTCGGTGCGGGTATTCATGATCGGTCGTCTTCCTGTGGTCGGTCGGTGGGTGGGTCGTCGTGCGTCGTTCAGTGGTTCACTCGCAACGGCTTCTTGCCGATCGCGAGCTGGAGCGGGAGGGAGCGGGCATGCGCGGAGGTCACGAACGGAGCGACCGTGATGGGCTCGAGCAGCGTGGCGTCGAGCCAGCCGCGCAGCTTCGCGGGCTCGAACCCGAGCCATACGTCGCCCTGCTCGCGCATGGCTTCGTCGTCGTGCGGCAGGTAATCGACGAGCGCGAGGTGGCCGCCCGCGCGCAGGAGCCGGGTCGCCGCGGTGATGGCATCCTGGGGCCGGGCTGCGTGATGGAGCACGCGCGCCATCACCACGAGGTCGGCGCCGCCGCGCTGCGCGATGTCTTCGGCGAGCCCGGCATCCTCCACGTCGCCCTCGCGCAGGCGGACGTTGGGCAGGCCCCACGTCGCGATCCGAGCGCCGCAGCGGGCAAGCCGGGCAGGGCTGCGGTCCACGGCGACGACCCGGTCGTACAGCGGCGAGAGCAGCGGCAGCAGCGTGCCCTCGCCGGTGCCGAGGTCCACCGCCAGCGCCCGGCCCGGGAGGAGCGGGCGAAGGATCGGCAACCACGCGAGCAGCTCGGCCGCCGCCACACCGGCGCCCGACGCATCGCGATCCGCAGCGAGGTCACCGCGCAGCTCGCCGCCGCGCAGCTCGTCGCCGCGCAGCTCGTCGCCGCGCAGCTCGTCAAAATACCGGCGGGACAGCTCCTCCCGCTGCGCCACGATCCGCGCGATCCGCGCGAGCGAGCCATCCCGTGCACACAGCGCGCGGCCCTCGAGCACCGCGACCTCGACGAGACCGTCGCCGTCGGGGACGGTGGTCTTCAGCAGCGTGCGCGAGCCGTCGCGCCGGGCCGCGAGCAACCCGGCCTCGCGCAGGGGCTGGCTCTTCTTCGAGACCTGGGGCTGGCTCTCCCCGAGCAGGGTGGCGAGCTCGCCGACGGTGAGCTCGTCCTCTGCGCACAGCGCGAGCAGCCGCATCCGGTCCTCGTCACCGAGGAGGCGGAACAGCGCGGCGCGCGAGGGGCCCGACACGCTCCATACATATGCCAATATGCGAATGATGGCAAGCCCCTTCGTTTGACTCTTCTCCCCGGGCCCCCTACCATTCAAATTCTTCGTCGATGTCCACGGGTTCGGGCGCCAAGCCGCCGAGTGGTAGCCAACCGGGGCGGCCCGCCGCCGTGACCCCGCAGCGCAGGGTCGTGCGCTCTGGCGAGTTGAATGATCCTGGCGCGTCGTCGGATTCGTTCCTGGGGGCGAATGACACGGCCGTCGCTGCCGCCACGGCGCGCCGCTCACCGGACCGCGCGACCGGTGACGACACGCCGTCCGCCGGCATCCGCACGGTGGGGACGATGCCCGAGATCGTCGGCACCACGCTCTCGGACCGCTATCTGGTCACGCGCAAGGTCGGGCAGGGCGGCATGGGCGCGGTGTACGAGGCGACCCATACGCTCATCGGCAAGCGCGTGGCCGTCAAGGTCCTCCTCGAGAAGTACGCCCAGCGCGAGGCGATCGTCGCTCGCCTCAAGCAAGAGGCTCAGCTCGCGTCGTCGATCGGCAACGAGCACATCATCGACATCACCGACTTCGGCACGACCCAGGACGGCCGCACGTTCGTCGTGATGGAGTTCCTCGTGGGCGAGTCGCTCGCGGAGTGCCTCGCGCACGAGACCCGCCTGCCCGAGCAGCGGATCCTCCGGATCGCGCAGCAGACGACCTCGGCGCTGTCCGCCGCGCACGACAAGGGCATCGTCCACCGCGACATCAAGCCCGAGAACTTGTTCCTGCTCCAGCGCAAGGAGACGGACTTCGTGAAGGTCGTCGACTTCGGCATCTCGAAGTCCCTGCGCACCTCCACCGACGACGAGGAGCAAGTGCGGCTCACGCAGACCGGTATGGTGCTCGGCACGCCGCTGTACATGTCGCCGGAGCAGGCGCGCGGCGACGACGAGCTCGATCATCGCGTCGATCTCTACGCGCTCGGCGTGATCATGTACGAGACGGCGACGGGCCGCGTCCCGTACGCCGGCAACAACTACCTCTCGGTGATCTCGCAGGTCCTGAACGAGGAGGCCACGCCGCTGCGCGAGCTGCGCCCCGACTTCTCCGAAGAGTTCGAGGCCATCGTGCTGAAGGCGATGGCGAAGGAGCGTGGTGATCGCTACACCACCGCGCTCGACATGCACGCCGACATCAGCGCGCTGATCGAGGATCCGACCCACTCGACGGAGCGCGCGAAGATCACGGGTCCGCGCCGGCGCGTGCAGAAGCGCAACTCGGTGAAGGTCGCCGTGTGGATCGGTGCGATCGCGCTGACGGTGCTCGCGCTCGTGGTGACGGTGACGTTCCTCATGAAGAACTCGACGCCGAAGCCGGCGGCGCTCGCGGGCGTGATCCCGGATGCCGCGCGGTCGCTCCCGCTCGATGCGGCGCTGGCGGTCGTGGCACCGGTGGACGCCGCGACCGCGCCCATGACCGCGGTCGTGACGATCTCGTTCGTCACGGACCCGGCTGGCGCGGAGATCTTCCTCGACAACGTGAAGCGCGGCGTGAGCCCGCTCGCGCTGAAGGTCGTGCAGAACAACAAGGAAGTGAAGGGCTTCGCCGCCTTCGACGGCTACGACGACGGCCCGTTCACGTTCAATCCGCTCGAGACGGGCAGCTTCACGATCACGCTCAAGCTGAAGAAGCCCGCCCGGGGCACGCCCGCGAAGAAGCTGCCGCACCCGGCAGCCGCTGGCTCGGCGAGCACCGCGCACGGCTCGAACGGCGGCGATCCCGCCAATCCAACGAACGGCGAGATGGGCGGCTTTCACGATCCGAACTCGCCGTGAGGGCTCGCACGGTCGCAGGCGTGGTCGCACTGCAGTGTGCCGTCGCCGCCACCGCGTGGACGCAGCCCGTCACGACCGGCGAGCCGCGGCAGCCGGAGTCCGGGTACATCGGGCAGACGATCCCCGAGCTCGAGGTCGACAAGTGCAAGGGACCGCCTGACGGCACGACTCCGGCGGACCGCACCCGCATCGGCGAGGAGCACTACCACCGGGGCGAGACGCTCTACACGCAGGGCGACTATCAGGGCGCGGTGCTCGAGCTCGTGTCGAGCTACTGCCTCGTCGGCTACTACACGATCCTGAAGGATGTCGGCCAGGCCTACGAGCGCGACCTCCAGTACGAGCAGGCGATCGCGTACTTCGAGCGCTACGTGCGAGACATGCCCGAAACTGCGAAGCGGGCCTCGGCGTGTGCGCCCGAACCGGCGGTCGATCGCGAGAACGTCCGCGGGCGCATCGAGGTGCTGCGGCGACTGCACGCCTCGGTGCTCACGGAGACGGAGCCGGCGGGCGCGGCCGTGACCGTGCAGAACGATTCCGGAATCGCGGCGCGCGCGGTGAGCGGCGAGCAGATCTTCCTGCAGAGCGGCACCTACGAGATGGTGGTCGAGCACGCGGGCTACGAGTCGAAGCGCAGGACGATCACCGTCGAGATCGGCAAGCCGTACACGTACTTCTTCGCGCTGCCGCGCCTCACGGGCCGGCTCAGCGTGCAGGTCACGCCACCCGATGCCCGGCTGTTCCTCGGCGATCGGTTCGTCGGCGTCGGACGCGTGGACATGCCGGTCGAGGCGAACGAGTACGTCCTCGTCGTCGAGGCGCCGGGGCGCACGACCGTGCAGCGGCACATCGCGGTGATCTCGGGGCAGGTGAACAACCTGCACGTGGAGCTCGAGGCCAAGCCTCAGTTCGGGCGCAAGCAGCTGATCGCGGCGTCCGCGTTCGGGGGTTCCGTTGCCTTCGGCTTGCTCAGCGCGGCCGCGAACGAGGCGCAGGTGACAGCGCTCGCGGCCGCGGGTGGGCTCGGCGGTGGCCTGCTGGCAAGCTACCTCGCGCTTCCAGAGCACGTGCCGCTCGCCGCGAGCAACCTCGCCATCACCTCGGCGCTCGTCGGTGGCTTCGCGGGCGGGGCGGCTGCGCTGCTCGCGACCAGTAACCCGAAGGTCTGGTTGCCGATCAGCGGCGCGGGGATCCTCGTGGGTGGTGCCGTCGGCTACTACGTCGGTGAGCGAACCAAGATCTCGACGGGCGATGCCGCGATCGTCAACACCGGCGCGCTGTGGGGCACCGTCACGGCGTCGCTACTCACGGCGTCCTTCGGCACGAGCGGGACGGTGAGCGCGGGGCTGGTGCTGAGCGGCGCGGGCATGGGGACGATCGGTGGCGTGCTGATCGCGGGCTACTTCGACGTGCGGCGGACGCACGCGGCGCTGATCGATGCGGGCGGCGTGGTCGGCATGATCGGTGGGCTCGCGGCCGAGCGGCTCGCCTTCGGCGCGAGCGACGGTACGAACAGCGATCGCTCGACGGAGCATGTCGCGGACTTCACGCTCGGCGGGCTCGCGGTCGGCCTGATCGGGGCTGCCGTGCTGACCCGCAACCTCGACACGGCCAAGCTGCCGGTCGCGCCGACGCTCGGGGCCACGACCGATGCCGTGGGCTCGTCGACGCTCACGTACGGGCTCGGGGGGCAGTGGTGACCGCGCCCACGACTGTCGCGCCAGCGGCAGCCGAGGCCGGATCACCGACCGTGCACCAGAGCGCGTGTCCGCTCGACTGTCCCGACCTGTGCGGGCTCGCGGTCACCGTCGAGGCGGGGCGCGTGACGACCGTGACGGGCGATCGACGAAGCCCGATCACGGACGGGTTCATCTGCGGCAAGGTCCGCAAGATCGCCGACCACCTGTACTCGCCCGAGCGCGTGATGACGCCGCTCGTGCGCGTGGGCGCGAAGGGCGCGGGGCACTGGCGGGAGGCGTCGTGGGACGAGGCGCTGACGCTGGTCGCCACGCGGCTCGGGGAGATCCGCGCGCGTGCCGGCGGAGAGGCGATCCTGCCGTATCACTACGGCGGCTCGAATGGCTGGTTGACCGAGGGGGGGCTCGCTCAGCGGTTCTTCCGCCGCATGGGCGCGTGTCGGCTCGACCAGACGTTCTGTGCTGCGGCCGTGATGCCGGCGGTGCGCGGGATGTACGGCGTGATCCCGGGCGTCGCGCTCGAGGACTACGAGCGGAGCCAGCTGATCGTGTTGTGGGGCGTCAATCCGTCCGCGACCAGCATCCACATGGTGCCGATCATCGAGCGCGCGCGCGCGAACGGCGCCGCGCTGGTCGTGATCGATCCGCGGCGGACTCCGCTGGCAAAGCGCGCGGATCTCCACCTGGCGGTGCAGCCGGGGGCCGATCTGCCCGTGGCGCTCGCCGTGATCCATGCGCTGTTCGAGCGCGGCCACGCCGATCGCGCGTTCCTCGCGCAGCACGCGGCCGAAGTGGACGTGCTCGAGGCCCGGGCCGCGCGCTGGTCGCTCGCCGACGCGTCGCGCGTCGCGGGGATCGCCGAGGCCGACCTCGAGCGTTTCGTCGAGCTCTACGCGGCGCGGTCGCCGGCGGTGGTGCGGGTCGGGTGGG
>JAYSYE010000227.1:0-17241 GCA_043716635.1 Deltaproteobacteria bacterium
TCGTCAGCGACATGTCGCTGATGGGGAACTACGGGGTCGGGGTCCACTTCTCGGACGGCCACACCACTGGAATCTATCGATTTCGTGACCTGCAGCGCCCCGCGTAGGACCGCCGTAGTAGAATTATGGCCTTAGCTTCAGGGGGATCGAATCGATGAGCTCACGTGCCGGGTGGTTGGTGCTTTGCGTCGCGCTATGGCTCGCGCCCGGGATGGCGCGCGCCCAGCCTGCGGATGCGCTGAAGAACGCGCAGGCCGCGTTCGACAAGGCGCAGATCGACTACCTGCAGGAACATTACGACGAGGCCGCCGCCGGCTTCCAGGCCGCGTACGACGCCCGCGCGTTCCCGCAGTTCCTCTACAACATCGGCGCCGCGTATCACATGAAGGGGAAGAAGAACTCCGACCCCGACTCCTACGCGAAGGCCGTCACGTACTACCAGCGCTACCTCTCGGAAGATCCGAAGGCGACCGACAAGGCGAAGATCGAGAAGGCGATCGGCGTGCTCGAGGCCGAGATCACACGGCTGAAGGCCGTGGTCGCGACCCCGCCCGATGGATCCGGATCGGGCTCGGGTTCGGGCGGCAGCGCGGCCCCCGCGGTCGTCGCGCCGTCGCAGGACGTGCAGAACCTCGGCGACGTGAAGGTCCATGGCCTCGTCGTGATCGACAGCGAGCCGCAGGGCGCGAACATCTACCTCGACGACAAGAAGAACGGCGCGGTCGCCCAGACGCCGTGGTCCGGCACCCTCGACGGGGACCACAAGGTCATCATCGAGAAGCGCGGCTACGTGGTCTCGGAGAGCACCGTGTCCGCGGATCCGAGCAAGCTGTTCGTGCTGCGCGCGCTGCTCGGCAAGGAGAACTTCCTCGGCTGGGTCGAGGTCACGTCGAACATCCCGGGCGCCGACGTGTTCATCGACGACCAGAACGTCGGCGCGGTCGGCAAGACGCCACACTCGCAGAACATCAAGCCGGGCAAGCACAAGTTCTGGGTCACGACCGAGGGCTACGACACCTACGAGCAGGATCTCGAGGTCATCCCGGGCGGCACGCACGAGGTGAAGGCGGTGCTGAAGGGCGCGCCCGTCGGCAAGGTGAACATCATCGGCCTCGGGATCGAGGACTCGCGCGTTTACATCGATGGCGCGGTCGCGTGCGAGCGGGGCCCGTGCCTGAAGGCGGTCGCGCAGGGCAAGCACACGCTCCGCGTCACGCGCGACGGCATGAAGCCGCTGACGAAGCGCATCGACGTGCAGGCGAAGACGGAGATCACCGTGAAGGTGACGCTCGCCCCCGAGCCATCGCGTGGCGATGCGGTGGTCGCGTACATCCTCGCGGCCGGCTTCGGCGGCGGCGGCATCTACTTGGGCCTGCAGGCGAACAAGCTGCGCGACGACCTGCGCGCGGGGGCCACGCAGAACCCGCCGGTGGACACGAACGACTCGCGGTTCACGAAGGGCAAGATCTACGCGATCGCCGCGGACGCCGCGTACGGCATCGCGGCCATCACGGCGGTGACGGCCATCTACTACACGTTCCGCAACAAGGGCGCGCCGTCGACGGGTCTCGTCGACGTCCGCGCGGTGGCGCTGCAACCCGAAGTCGGACCTGGCTATGCGGGCCTCGGCATGGAGATGCACTGGTGATGTCGACGCATGACTGGTTCCATGGCGCGGTGCTCGCCGCGATCACGACGCTCGCGGGCATCGGCGGTAGCGGCTGCAAGTGGTCCGAGTTCGACGCCATCAAGGACGATGCCGTCGTGGTCTCCACCACCAAGCCCGACAACAAGTCGACGATCTGGGGCGTCGGGCTCGTCCCGGCGCGGCACGCGGTGTCGGGCACCGAGGCGGGCGTGCTCGGCGTGTTCGGCGCGAGCGAGCCCACCTACAACGAGATCGTGTACGCAGCGGCCGGGGGCGCGACGATCGGCAAGCGCCAGCTCCGGCTGAAGGACCTCGCCTACGCGAGCATCAACGCGAACCCGCTCACGGCCTCGGCGGAGGACACCGACGACATCGCGCTCGTCGCGGTGCCGACCACGGAGGGCGTCGCGTTCCACGGCAAGTCCGAGCAGCTCACGGCCACGGCCCTGCCCGGCTCGACGCAGCCAGACGCCGCGGCGTTCGTGAAGGTCGATGCCGGCGGCGCCCCGACGCTCGTCGTCGCCGACGAGGACAAGCTCTACACGGTCGAGGCGGCGGGCGCATCGATCTGCTCGCTCACTGGCGCGGGCGTGGCGCTGCACGTGCGCGGCCTCGCGGGCGTGCGCGCGGTCGGCGACACGGCGGACTCGATCCTGGTCTGGGCCGAGGATCGGAGCCTGTACCTGTTCCCGCCCGCGGTCGTGGGCACCGGGTGTGCGGGCGGCACGATGGATGCGCCACTCCCCGTCGCGACCACGACGTTCGCGCCCAAGGCAGGCTCGCGGATCCTGAAGCTCGGCGCGCCGCTCGCGGGCGAGCCGGCCGCGGCCACGGTGCTGCTCGTGGGCGTGAACGAGTCGCAGGGGATGCTCGCGGTCTACGCGCAGACCGGTGCCGCGCCCGCCACGTATGCGCCGGTCGGCGCCGCGGTGGAGACCGATGGCTCGTACAGCGCGACCATCCTCGAGCTCGCCGACGCGCGCTATGTCGCGCTCGGGTTCCCGCACGCCTCCGTCGACAACGTGCAGGCGGGCCAGGTTCGGCTCTACGACGTCGACGCGACGACGGGTGCCGGCGCGGTCGCCCTCGTGCTGAACGACTCGCGCCCCGAGGACAGCGAGTCGTTCGGGCGAGCCGTCGCCGCGCTGCCGTACAACGGCACGCAGGTGCTCACGGTCGCCGCCGACAACGAGGTGTTCCTCTACTACCGGACCGAGCTGTACGACGAGACTCGCGTTCGAGGTCAGTAGTTGAAGTTCGAGTGCCCGACTTGTCGGCGCACGTTCGACGAGGTGGGCTTCTGTCCGTTCGATCGCGGGCCACTCGCCGCGATCGGGGACTCGCCGACCGTCATCTCGGAACAGTTCACCGCGCAGCCCGCGCCGCTGCCGGTGACGCGCATCGACCCCGCGAAGCCGACGATGCCGCTGACGCGCTCGAGCCGCGAGGTCGCGGTGACGGCGCCCGCGTCCCAGTTCGCGTCGGTCTCCGCGCTCGCGGGTGCGGCGAACGCCATGGCGAGCTTCCAGATCCCGGCGAACGAGTACGAGGCGCTCGTGGGTCAGACGCTCGACGGTCGCTACTACATCGAGCGCAAGATCGGTGAGGGCGGGATGGGCGTGGTGTACGCGGCTCGCCACGCGGTGATCGAGCGGCCGCTCGCGATCAAGGTGCTGAAGCGCGAGGTGATGCGCGACGCCGCGACCATCAAGCGGTTCGAGCAGGAGGCCAAGGCGGCCTCGCGGATCGGCCACCCGAACATCGTCGACGTGACGGACTTCGGCACGACGCCGACGGGCATGACGTATCAGGTGATGGAGTACGTGGCCGGCGTGACGCTCGGCGCGGCGCTGCGCAAGAGCGCGCCGTTCCCGCTGACGCGCACGATTCGCGTGGGCACGCAGATCGCGCGCGCGCTCGGCGCGGCGCACGAGAAGGGCATCATCCACCGCGACCTCAAGCCCGAGAACGTGTTCCTGCTCGACCGCGACGGGCGCACCGACTTCGTGAAGATCGTGGATTTCGGCATCGCGAAGGTCTCGACGCTCGATGCCGAGGGCAATCGCATGGGCGATGGCCCCAAGCTCACGCGCGCCGGCTCGGTGTTCGGGACGCCCGAGTACATGGCGCCGGAGCAGGCCGCGGGTCGGGCGGATGTCGATGGCCGCGTCGACCTGTACGCGCTCGGCGTGCTGCTCTACGAGATGACGACCGGGCGCGTCCCGCATCGCGGCGAGACGATGGTGCGGACGCTCGCGATGGTGATGATGGATCCGATCGAGCCGCCCTCGAAGGTCCGGCCGGACGTGATGATCTCGACGGAGCTCGAGCTCGTGATCATGAAGGCGCTCGCGAAGAAGCGCGAGGATCGCTATCCGACGATGGCGGCGCTGGTCAGCGCGCTCGAGCAGATCCAGGAGCCGATCGGGGTGTCGCTGACGGGGAGCCCCGTGTACGCGCTCATGGCGCTACCGCCCGGCGCGGACGCATCGGCGATCGGCCCGGTCCCGAACCCGAGCCTGGGGCAGACCGCGCCGATCGTGATCCCGGTTCCCTTGACGGAGCGGGGCCGCGCCCGCCCGGAGACGCAGCGCCGACCGCGCGACGAGCCCGAGTTCGTCGCGCGCGACCGGCCACACACGTTCGAGCACGTGTTCGCCGAGGAGGACGCTGCCCTGCGCGCGCGGCGCTGGCCCGTGCTCGTCGCGGTCGCGCTGCTGCTCGGTGTCGGCGGCGGTGCGTACGCGCTGTACCTCCGGCAGCATCCGCGCGGGGTCGCGGCCACACGCGCAGGACTCGCCGTGGCGTCGGATGCGCTCGACGCGGGCGCAGCCGTGGCCGTCGTGGCACCGACCGAATCGGATGCGGACCCGACCGCGCTCGCCCCGTCGGAGCTCGATGCGAGCATGGCCGTGGCGGTACCGGCGGTGGATGCGGCGGCAGGCCCGGGCCGGCCGCACCTGCATCGCGATGCGGGGGGCGCCGCTGGCGTGGGGCTCGCCCCGGTGCACCGGCCGGTCGGGATCCAGGTGATCACGAAGCCCGAGGGCGCGAACCTGTACGTCGGCGCGCACTTCGCGGGACCGGATCGCACCACGATCGAGCAGCCGTTCGGTGCGCGGGTGACGGTGGTGTGCAAGGCCGCCGGCTATCAGAGCGGCGCGGTCGCGCTCGTGTACGACGGCAAGACGGAGGTCGCGATGTGCGTGCTCCATCGCGACCGCAACGGGGTGTGCGTGCCGGATCTGAAGAACCCGTTCGACGAGTGCGGTCAGGTGCCAGCCACGAAGTGACGGCGTGACCTCGACCCCGGCGTTCGCCGGGGTGACATGGGAGCTCAGGGAGGCGAGGCGAAGCGACCGTCGCCGGGGAACGGATCGGCGGTCTCGCGCGTCATCACCTCGCCCGCGTCGGGGAGCGGGCCGACATCGATGCCGAGGGCGATGAGGCCGGCCGCGTCGTTGTAGCGGAGCTCGGCGATCGCGACGGGCTTGCCCTCGGCGCGAACGAACCGCGTGTAGCTCGCCGCCGAATAGCGCTGCTCGCCGAACTCGGTGCCGAGGCCGGGACGCAGCGTCGTGTGCGGCATCGTGGGGCTCGGATCGGGCGACGGCTCCTGGTACTCGGCCTCGTCGGCGTCATCGTGCGGCGGCGGCATCGGCGAGGGCGGGCGACGCATCACGCTCGGTGCGTTCGCGCTGCTGCCCCCGCTCGGGGCCACGCTGGCCGGCGCGGTCGCGCGGTCGTCGCGGGTGGCGGACTTCGACGAGCGCGGCGCGGCGCGACCGCCCTCGCCCCTCGACGCGCTGACGAGATCGTCGTTGTAGTCGTAGTCGCGCGCTGCAGGCCCCGCATCTCCGATGATGACCTGCTGCTGCTCGGACGCCTTCTCCTCGAAGATCGCGACGGCGATCACGCCGACGTTGCGCGCCTTGCCCTTCTTGCCAGCATACGACCCGTCGACCGACGAGAAGCGAAACGTCGCGACATCGGCCGCCGAGGTGCGAAACCCCTCGATCCGGACATCGCCATACGCGGGGACGATGTAGCCGCGCTTGCGCAGATCGCCGGACTCGCCATCGACGACATCGAGCCCATCGACGCTCACCACGGCCTCGACCCGATTTGCAGTCGGGTTCGTGACGCGGATGATGTAGCGCTCGCTCGCGTTGCCCTGGACGTAGAAGCGGTCGCCCGCGGCGTGCGTCGGCAGCACCTCGCCGTTGTCGCGGATGACCTGCACGTCGTACGGCGCGCGGATCTTCGCGGGCGCGCTGGCGATCGCGATCTGCGAGCCCAGCACGGTGATCCGAGCCTGCGGAGCCACGCGGCGGTTCGCCTGCGCGGTGCTGCACGCCGAGAAGAACAGGAGGGAAGCGAGCAGCTTGCGCATCCCGGATTGAAACGCGCGGCGCCGGCCGGCGATCTAAACGTGTGTATAGTCGGCGGATGGCCCCTGCAAAGAAGCCTGGGACTGCGTCCAAGCCCCCGAAACCGAAGGGGAAAGCAGCGTCTGCCAAGACGACCCGGCCGCTCCGCACGATCACGACCGCGGCTCCTGCCGTGGCGCCAGCGAAGGTCGCGACCGCGAAGCCGGCCTCGCCCGACGTCACCGCCTCGGACCCCTCGCTGTTCGATCCGCTCACTCCCGGTGAGACCGCGGATGCGCTCCGGACGCTCACCGAGGACAAGCGACTGTCGTCGATGGTGAAGGTCGGGCGCTACCGCATCATCGTCACCGAGCCGCTCGTGGTGAAGCCGCCGCACTGGATGGCCGGGCACCGGCTCGCGCGGGTGGTCGCGTACGACTACGCGCACGACCGCGGTGTCGATGCCTGCATCGATCTCGACGCCGGCGTCGTGGCGCACCTCGAGATCTCGAAGGCGCAGCCCATGCTGTCTCCCGAGGAGGAGGCGCTCGCGATCCAGATCGCATCGATCGACGCGCGGATCAGGGCGCAGCTCGGGATCGGCGACGGGCCGCAGCTCGCGATGCACTACTGGGGGCGCAACCCGACGGACCTCGCGTACCAGCGGCGGTCGGCGGCGGTCGTGTTCGGGCGCGCGGATGGCATGTCGACGATCGTGGCCGTCGTGGACCTGCTCGACAATCTGGTGACCCAGGTGGTCCCGGCGGAGCTGTGGTGATGACCAAGGACAGTAACCTCATCGAGGAAGCCGGCTGGAAGCTGCACTGGCGGCTCACCGAGTCGGCCGGCATCATGATCTACCTCGCCGACTTCCGCGGGAAGCGCGTGCTGTGGGAGGGCTCGATGCCGTACGTCACGATCGACCACCAGCAGCAGAGCATCGATCCCGACGCCGATCCGAGCGAGGCCCACGGACCCTGGTGGGTGCCGCTCGGGACGCGGACGATCCAGGGTCCCGTGCGCGTGCAGTCGTTCCGTGGCGGCGTGGAGCTGTCCGCCTCGTTCGAGGCGGGGCCGTACCAGTACACGCAGCTGTGGCGGTTTCACGACGACGGCCGGTTGTCTCCGTGGCTGACGATCTACGGCCCCGGCGTGCACGACCAGCACACGTACCATCCGCACTGGCGCTTCGACTTCGATCTCGATGGCGCGCGTGACGATGCCTTCGAGCGCTTCGAGGACGGCCGCTGGCAGCGCATCGAGAACGAGGGCTGGTTCCCGTACAGCGGCGAGGCCGACGAGCACGGCAACGTGTGGCGCCAGATCGACTTCGGCAGCGGCGCCGCCATCAACCTTCGCCCGCACAGCTGGGACGACGCGGAGATCTTCGCGATCCGCTATCACGATGGCGAGTGGCCGCCGTTCTCGCCGCGCCCCGCCGGCGGCGGGCAGCCGTTCCCGGCCGCGTACGTCGGCGACGAGTCGCTCGATGGCGATGACGTCACCGTCTGGTACGTCGCGCACGTGCACTTCGACCAGTCGTTCCCGTACACGGCCGGACCCTGGATCAAGGTCACCGGGCTCGCCTGAGCTCGCGCCCCGCGCGGCTACGGGTTCGTGGGGGCGATCGGGGTCGCGTGGCGGAGGCCCTGGTCGTCCGCAAACCGGACGTACTTGCGAGTCACGTTCCAGACGAGCCACGCGCCCCCGCGGCCGGGTAGCACCCACGGCGTGTACGAGTAGAGCGACGCCGTCGCGTGATTCGCGGGCGTGACGAGCTTGTTGTCGAGCGTCCGGCGCGACGAGCCCTTGCGCCACTCCCCCGTACCGTCATCGGAGGCGTCGTACCAGCGGCGCAGCGTCTTCGCGGAGCACACGAGCTGCTTGTCGAAGCCCTGGTACTGCGCGCTGCAGCCGCCGCCATCGGGGCAGCCGCAGCCCATGATCGCGTTGATGCGACCCTGCGAGGGGCGCGCACTCTTGCCGACGAGCGACGACTCCACCTGCATGCGCGCGAGCAGCACGAGCGGAGCAATGCCCTCCTGCGTGGCCGCCGCGATCACCGCCTGCGCGGCGCTCGTCCCGCCGGCCGTCGAGTAGTCCGCCAGCCACGACCGATTGCCGTACGGCGAGTCTTCGAGGAACGCCTGCACGGCCGCGACATCCATCGCGCCGTCATTCAAAAAGACATCGTCGCCGACCACGTCGTTCTGGTTGAAGACGGCGGGGACGCCGTCGGCCTTGCCATCTGCGGGGCCGACCTCGTAGTCGGCGGGCTCGTCGTGGTAGCCGCCGTCGGCGCTGACATCGGACAGCGCGCATGCCGGCACGTAGGCGGACGCGGCGAGGATGGCGACGATCAGGAGCGAGGTGCGAGCGCGAACCATATGCAGACAGCGGGCTGCAAACGGCACCCCAGGCGGGGGTCGAGTGGATCCGCAAGCTTGGCTGCCGAGTCCGCCGCGGCGGAGCGGCACTTGCCGGCGGCGTCCGTTGCCAGGGGGCGGACTCGACAGCCGTGGGGATTGGCTCCCACCCCACAGATTTCGCGATCTTGCGGCCTCGATGCGCTACGCTGGGCGCGGTGAGTGGGCTCGCGACCGCGCCAGCTGCAGTGGTGCCGGGGGCGGTGCTGCTCGGGAAGTATCGCGTCGATCGCGTCATCGGCCAGGGCGGGATGGGCGTGGTGATCGCCGCGACGCACATCGGCCTCGACGAGCGCGTCGCGATCAAGATCCTGCGCGCCGACTCGGTGGAGCCGGTCGAGGCGGCGCAGCGGTTTCTGCGCGAGGCGCAGGCGTGCGTGAAGCTGAAGAGCGAGTACGTCTCGCGCGTGTCCGACGTCGGCGTCCTCGAGGACGGCTCGCCGTACATGGTGATGGAGTTCCTCGAGGGCAGCGACCTCGCCGTGATGGTGGAGACGAACGGCGCGCTCGACCCGGGACTCGCGGTCGACTTCATCCTGCAGGCGTGCGAGGGGCTGGCGGAGGCGCACGCGCTCGGGATCGTGCACCGCGACATCAAGCCGTCGAACATCTTCGTGACCTGGCGAGCGGACGGAACGCCGCTCGTGAAGATCCTCGACTTCGGGATCTCGCGCGCGACTCGGCCCGGTGACGAGCTGTCGCTGACTCGCACCGCGTCCATCCTCGGCACGCCCGCGTACATGTCCCCGGAGCAGATGCGGTCCTCACGCCGCGTCGATCACCGGACGGATCTGTGGTCGCTCGGCGTGGTGCTGTACGAGCTGCTCGAGGCGCGGTGGCCGTTCTCCGCGCAGAGCTTCACGGAGATGTGCGCGAAGGTCGCCGCCGACGAGCCCGACCCGATGACGTGCCACGCGCCGCTGCGGGCCGTGGTCATGAAGTGCCTCGAGAAGGATCCCGTCGACCGCTACGGCTCGGCGGCGGAGCTCGCGACGGCGCTCGTGTCGATGTCTCGTGACGCGCGCGAGTCCCAGCTTCGCATCGAGCGAATCACCCGGATCGGCGCGCGGCTGCGACCGGTGCACACCCCGCTGGCGATGCCGGCGCAGGCACCCGCGTCGGGACCGATCGCCGTCCCCGGACCGATCACGAGCGCCGCGGCGGGGGACCGGCGGTCGTTGCCGAGCGTCGAGTACACGCCGCCCCCGCCGCGGCGGCTCGTCCTGCGGCCTCTCGCCACGACACCGTTCGGCTCGCCCCGTGGCGCCCTCAATGACGTGCTGGATGGCGCGACAGAGCCGATGCCGGCGCTGCGCGAGCGCGAGAAGACGCAAGACGGTATCGACGCGACCGACCTGACCGAAGTGACGGCCGATTCCCGCGGTGAGCAGCCCGGTCCGCGCGACCCGACGAGCCCTCGCCACCGGGTCGCCCAGCCCGCCGCTCCCGACCGACCCATCCGTCCCGACCGGCTTGCCCATCCCGTTCGGCTCGACAGTCTCGACCTGACCCCCGAACGCGTCGTGGCTCCACCGCCCGAACGCTCGCGCGGCATCGTCGCGATGGCGGTCGCGCTCGTGGTGGTCGCGGCGACCGTTGGCTTCGTGGTCGCGAGTCGGCCGAAGCATTCGGCCGCGGGCGCGCCCGCCGTGGGGGCGCCCGCGATGACACCCGACGCGGTGTACGCGGCGGAGCCCGACGCCGACGAGGCCACGGTGCAGGTCGGCGATGCCGCGGCCGAGGTCGCGGTGCCAGAGCCGGTCGGCGTCGATGCGGCGGTCATCGACCCGGTGCACACCATCCCCGTGCCGCAGGTCGGATCGAACGGCCCGCCGGATCATCCGACGCCGGTTGCGAATCCACTGCCAAAGCCCAGGCCAAAGCCCAGGCCAAAGCCCAGGCCGACCCCGACTCCTGACGCCGGTAACAATGGCGCGTACCACAACCGGAAGTAGGAGGTTGTAGACTGTCGCGCGTGAAGAGCGCGCTCGTTGCCTGTCTCCTGATGGCGTCCGCGCCGGCCTTTGCACAGGTCCCGCCCTCGGAAGCCGACGCGCTGTTCGACCAGGCGCGTGCGCTGATGGACGCGAACAAGCCGGCCGAAGCCTGCCCGAAGCTCGAGCGCAGCTACGATCTCGACCCCGGGCGTGGCACGCTGCTGAATCTCGGCGCTTGCTACCAGCAGATGGGGCGCAACGCCGATGCGTTGCGGACGTTCCGCGACGTGCAGCAGCAAGCGCAGGCAGCGAGCGACCAGGCTCGCGTCGATGCGGCGGCCCTCGAGATCGCGACGCTCGAGAAGCTCGTCGTCCACGTGCAGCTCGTGGTCGCGGCCCCCGAGGCTCCCGGGCTCGTGATCGAGCTCGACGGGCACGTCGTGTCGGCCGCGCAGCGCGCGGACTACGTGGTCGATCTCGGGCCGCTCGCACTGCACGCGTCCGCGCCGGGACGTACCTCGTACGACCACGCGGTGGCGCTGCCGGCGACCCCTGGCCGGGCCCCACTCCGCGTCGACGTGCCGGTGCTCGTGGCGCCGACCCCCGCAACCCCGATGGTAGTGCCTCCGCTGCCCCCCGAGCCGATGCACCGGGCGCGCGGCCGGGTGATCCTCGCGGGCACGGTCGCGGGCGTCGGCGTCGTCGCGTTCGGCGCATCGGTCGCGCTCGCCGTACGCGCAAAGAGCGACTGGAACACTGCCGACGGGCTCGGGGGTAGGCCCGAGATCTCGGGCAAGCGGGATGCGCGCCACCAGGGCAACGTCGCGACCGTAGTCGGGATCGCGGGCATCGCCGCGGTCGCGGCCGGCGCGGTCGTATTCCTCACGGCGCCGCGCTCCGTGCGCGAGCACGCTCCCACGGCGAGCATCACGCCGCACGACGGCGGTCTGGTCGTGCAACTCGGCGGCGCGTTCTGATGCGCCGCGCGCTCGCCGTGATCTTGGCGCTGGCAGCCCTCCCGGGTTGCAATGCGATCTTCGGGCTCGATGCGCCGACCGGTTTCGATGCCCTGCCCGACGCCCTTCCACACGGGTGCGGCTCGGACCCGATGGCACCCGACGAGGACGGTGACGGGGTAAATGACCAGTGCGACGACTGCCCCTACATCAGCGATAGCGAGCAGCTCGATCACGATCGGGACGGCGTCGGAGACCCCTGCGATCCCTGGGATGACCCCGCGCATCCCGACGTCCTGCTGTTCTCCGGCTTCAACGGTCCGTCGGAAGATCCGGCTACGACGTGCAGCGGCTCGTGGACGGTCGCAGGCGGTTCGGCGATCTCTAACGGTGCCGAGAGCCCTTCCGGCGCTTGCTGGTTCGCCGCTTCCCTTCCCGCCACTCGACTGGATCAACTTCGCATTGCCGCGAAGTTCGTGGTCACCACGAATTCGACGTCGGATGCTGGGCTGTTCGGCGCCAGCAGCGACGGCTTCTGTCGCGTCCAGCATTTCCCGCGCGAAGAGCTCTTCTCCGGCGTCGGGTCATCGAGCACTTCGAGCAACGTCTTCACGAGCGCGGACGCCGACACGTACGAGCTGGAGTTCAATGATCCGGTGTCACCGTCCGGCCCGAAAACGCTGGTTTGCAGCGTGAAAGAGGTCAGCGTCACCTTCCGTCCCACCACGCCCACCCCCACCCCCGCGACCGCCCCGCAATTCGAGGTCAAGGGCTTCGCCGGTGTCCTGCGAGTGGACTACTTCGCGGTCGTCTACCGCCCGAACTAGCGACCCGACCGGCGCGGCTCGCTCCGCCGCGGGAGCGGGCGGGCCTCGTGACGCCCTACGCGGCCTCGCCGTGGCACTTCTTGGACTTCTTGCCCGAGCCGCACGGGCACGGCTCGTTGCGGCCGACCTTGGCGGCGGCCGTCATCGTGCCCTGGGCCTCGCCGGGACGCTGGCCCGACATCGCCGCGTCGAAGGCCTCGATCACGACCTGCGTCGGCTTCACGATCGCCTCCGCCGTCTCTTGGGCCATCGCCGCTTCCTTGACGTCCTCGGCGACCAGCTCGGCGAGCTTGCCGTAGATGCTCGGCTGCTTCGCGACGAGCGCCGGGGCTGCGCGCTCGTACACCGGCTTGTCCGCGAGCCCCTCGACCTTGGCGAGTGCCTCCGTCACGACGCGCTCGGCGTCGGCGAGGTTCTGCGTCGTGATCCGCGGCAGCGTGCCCGCCTGGCCGCGATCGAACATCGCCCACACGAGCGTCGCGTAGAACACGGCGGCCTCGCCAACCGTGTCGCCATGCTCCGTTCGCACCGCGGCGGCGTGCTGCAACAGGAACGGTTGTTCCTTCTGCAGCCGCTGCGCGAGCTTGTTCATCGCCTTCTTGTCACCGCGCTGGTCGAGCTTGGTGAACGCGTTGATCGTGCGCTCGACATCATCGGTCGAGACCAGGTGCTGCTGCGTTGACATTCATTCCTCGATGGGGGTTTGAGCCCCTACAAACTACTTCGGAGCAGGCTGCAGCGACCGCAGGTCGATGCAGGATCCAGTCACGTCACGAGCGTCCGCGGCGCAGTGTTACGTCCGAGTGCCGTCGGCGCCGACTTCCCAGACCATGCCCTCGGACATCAGCTTCGAGAGGTCGCCCTTGCCGTGCTTCGCGATCGCCGCCTGGACCTGAGCGATCGCGGCGGACTCGTACGTGGGGCGCTCGTTGCGATAGAGCACACCCATCGGCATCGGGAAGTCGGGCGTCACGAGCCCGGCGAGGAGGTGCGCGTACGGCAGCGAGCCGCCCTCGGTGTGTACGACCAGCTCGCCGACGGGCGTCTGGCCCGCGCCGTCGCCGACGTCGACGATCTCGGGCTGCATCCCGGCACCGAGCTTGATGCCCTTCGTGCCTGCCGCGAACAGGAGCGGCTTGCCCTCCTCGAGCTTGATCTGGCGACCCGCGGGGTCGTCCTTCACGCCCTCCCAGACGCCGTCGTTGAACACGGGGCAGTTCTGGAGCAGCTCGATGAACACGCTACCCTTGTGGCGATACGCCGCCTCGAGGATCGCCGCGAGACCCTTGGCATCCGTGTCCGCCGCGCGCGCGACGAACGACGCGCCCGCGCCGAGGACGAGCGAGATCGGATTGAGCGGGTGATCGACGGAGCCCGTAGGCGTCGATGGCGCGCGCGTGCCGATCGCCGACGTCGGCGAGTACTGGCCCTTCGTGAGCCCGTAGATCTGGTTGTTGAAGAGCAGGATCTTCAGATCCATGTTGCGACGGAGCGCGTGGATCATGTGGTTCCCGCCGATCGACAGGCCATCGCCGTCGCCGGTGATCACCCAGACATCGAGCTCGGGACGCGTGAGCTTGAGGCCCGACGCGATCGTCGGAGCGCGGCCGTGGATGGTGTGGAACCCGTACGTGTTCATGTAGTAGGGAAACCGGCTCGAGCAGCCGATGCCGCTGACGAACACCGTGTTCTCGCGCTGGATGCCGAGCGTCGCGAGCGTGCGCTGGACCGTCGCGAGGATCGCGTAATCGCCGCAGCCCGGGCACCAGCGGACGTCCTGGTCGGACTCGAGGTCCTTCTTCGACAGCTTGATCTTGATGGCTTCACTCATGACGGACCTCGACGGGCGAGAGCGACGACGACTGCGACAGTGGCGGTGGTGCGGGCGCGGCGAGCAGCGCCTCGATCGCGTCGGTGACCTCGCGCACCTTGAACGGGAGCCCCTGGATCTTGTTGAGCCCGATGGCGTCGATCAGGAACTCGGCCCGGATGAGGCCTCGCAGCTGCCCCATGTTGAGCTCGGCCACGAGCACGTGCTTGAAGTTGCGGATGACCTTCGCGAGCCCCGGCTCGAGCGGCGAGATCCAGCGCAGGTGCGCGTGCGAGACCGCCTTGCCCTGCGCGACGAGCGACTGCTGCGCCTGCCGGAGCGAGCCGTACGTGCCGCCCCAGCCGATCACGAGCACGTCGCCCGACTCGGGGCCGTGGAAGTCGAGCTCGCCGATATCCTGCGCGATGCGCTGTACCTTCTCCGCGCGCACGTGCGTCTGCTTCTCGTGATTGTCGGGCGCGTACGAGATGTTGCCGGTCAGCGCGTCCTTCTCGATACCGCCGATGCGGTGCTCGAGACCCTTCGTGCCCGGGATGACCCACGCGCGCGCGAGCGTCCGCGGATCGCGCTCGTACACGAAGTAGCTCGCCGGATCGGTGCGGTGCATCACGTCGAAGCGCGGCAGCGCGGTGAGATCCGGCAGCGGCCACGGCTCGCTCCCGTTCGCGATGTAGCCATCGGACAGCAGCATCACCGGCACCATGTACCGGGTCGCGATCTTGATCGCCTCGATCGCGCAGTAGAACGTGTCGCCCGGGCTCTTGGCCGCGAGCACCGGCATCGGCGACTCGCCGTTGCGGCCGTACAGCGCCTGCAGCAGATCGCTCTGCTCGGTCTTCGTCGGCAGGCCGGTCGATGGCCCGCCGCGCTGCACGTTCAGGATCACGATCGGCAGCTCGGTCATCACGCCGAGGCCCATCGCCTCCCCCTTGAGCGCGATGCCCGGGCCCGACGACGCGGTGACCGCGATCGCCCCGCCGTACGCAGCGCCCAGGGCCGCGCCGATGGCCGCGATCTCGTCCTCGGCCTGGAACGTCAGCGTGCCGAAGTTCTTGTACTTCGCGAGCGAGTGCAACACCGACGACGCGGGCGTGATCGGATAGCCCGAGTAGAACAGCGGCTTGCCCGCGAGCTCGGCACCGACGACGAGCCCGAGCGCGACGGCCTCGTTGCCCGTGATGTTGCGGTACATGCCCGGCTTGAAGATGTGCGGCGGCACCTTGTAGACGGTCTGGAACATCTCGGCGGTCTCGCCGTAGTGGTAGCCGGCCTTGAAGACCTTCACGTTCGCGTCGCCGTAGCCCGGCTTCTTCGCGAACTGCGCGTGGATGCGGACGATCTCGTTCTCGATCTCGCGGCCGTACATCCAGAACACGAGGCCGAGGGCAAAGAAATTCTTCGCGCGGCCCTTCTCCTTCGTCGTGAGGTCGCTATCCGCGAGCGCGGTCAGCGTGAGCTGGCTGATGTCGACGGTGTGGACCTTGTACTTGTCGAGGCTGCCGTCCTCCAGCGGGTTCGACTGGTACCCCGCCTTCTTGAGGTTTGCCTCGACGAACGCGCCCGAATTGATGATGAGCGTCCCGGCCTCGATCAGGTCCTTGATGTTCGTCCTGAGCCCGGCGGGGTTCATCGCGACGAGCACGTCGGGCGCGTCGCCGGGCGTGTGGATCTCGTTCGACGAGAAGTGGAGCTGGAACCCCGACACGCCGAACAGGCTGCCGGCGGGGGCGCGGATCTCGGCCGGGAAGTCCGGGAATGTCGAGATGTCGTTGCCGGCCTCGGCGGCCGCCTTGGCAAACTCGCTGCCGGTGAGCTGCATGCCGTCGCCCGAGTCGCCGACGAACCGGATCACGACTCGCTCGAGTTGCTTCGTCTCCATGTTGGACCCCTCTTTACCAGGGCCCACAGAAAGTGTGGAGCCCTAGATGGTAGGGTCCCGACGTGCACATCACCTCGACGACTGCGGGGTACGGGCTCGGGATCGCGCTCGCGCTCCTGGGCGCCGCGTGTGGCGGCGGCACCGGGGGGACCGGGGTCACGAACCCGGCCCCGCCCAGGGCGAGTGACGATCCGACGACGGCCGTCTTCGGCGGCGGGCCGCCCAGGGCGAGCCTCGGCGAGCGCATGGGGTACCGGCTGTCGCTGCGGGGGATCGAGCTGGCCGCGCTCCAGATCGCGATCGGTGACGTGCAGGAGCTGAACGGCAAGCAGGCGATCGTCGTGCAATCGCACGTGCAGTCGACCGGCCTCGCGAACATGGTGTCGACGGTCGACGACCACTTCACGACGTGGCTCGAGGTCGCCACCGGTCGCTCGCTACGGTTCCAGGCCGACGAGCAGGCGACCGCGAACAAGGCCGACGTCGAGCACGTCGTCGTCGAGATCGCGAGCCGCACGGGGACGACCGTGCCCGTGACATTTGCGGTGAACGACGCGTCGCCCACGACGGACACGCCGCAGACGGTGTCGATGCCCGACCTGTGGGACTTCAACTCGTTCCTGATCGCGCTGCGGTCCTGGGAGCCGGCGGTGGGTGCGACGGTCGCGGTCGAGGCGATGCGCAGCCGGTGGATGTGGCACCTCGAGACGAAGTTCGTGGGCGCCGAGCAGCTCGAAACGGAGCTCGGCGCGCTCCCCGCGCTGAAGTTCGAGACCCACTCGAGGAAGCTCGGCCGCGATGGCCAGCGCACGCCGAACAATGCGGACCGCGACTTCACGATCTACATCTCGGACGATGCGGATCGCGTCCCGCTGCTCGTGACGGCGGCGAGCGATTACGGCGACGTGAAGCTCGAGATCGTCGATTACCAGGCCGGCGCGAGTCGCCAGTGACCACGGAGCTCATCGACCTCGATGTCCTCGGTCAGGCGCCCGGATTCCTGGCGTTCGTGCGCGGGAAAGAACACGTGTTCGAGGCGGCGAACGCCGCGTACTACCAGCTCGTGGGCCACCGGGATCTGGTCGGCAAGCCGGTGCGGGAGGCGTTGCCGGAGATCGCCGGCCAGGGCTTCTTCGAGCTCCTCGATGGCGTATTTGCCACCGGAGAGCCATTCCACGGGCGCGGGATGCACGTGCTCCTGCAGCGCGAGCCGGACGCGCCACTCTCGGAGGCAGTCGTCGACTTCATCTACCAGCCGATCCGCGGACCGGCCGGCGATATCGTGGGGATCCTCGCGCAGGGCCACGAGGTCACCGAGGTGTTCCGGCAGACCGCCCAGCGCGAGGCGGCCGAGGCCGCGCTGCGCG
>JAYSYE010000228.1:0-5729 GCA_043716635.1 Deltaproteobacteria bacterium
CCCGAAGAGCAGGCCGCAGAACACGCCCACCGCCAGGCCGGCCGAGACCACGACCGGGACCGCCTTCGAGGTCCCACGCCGCATCGGCTGCGGGCGCGGCCCCACCGGACCGCCCATCGCGCTGCCCTGCGGCCCGTGCATGCCGGGACCACCCGGACCACCCGGACCACCCGGACCACCCGGACCACCCGGACCACCCGGATGGCCGCCGTAGCCAGGCGCACCGGGGCCGCCGTAGCCAGGCGCACCGGGGCCGCCGTAGCCGGGCCCACCGGGGCCGCCGTAGCCGGGCCCGCCGGGCGCTTGCCCGCCGTAACCCGGGCCACCGGGACCTTGCCCTCCCGGGCCCATCATTTGACCGTTCGGACCACCGGGACCATTCGGATAGCTCGGATTCGACATCACCCCTCCTAGAACGCGCCGAGCAGCGACACACCGCTGCCGTTTGATTGGACCCACGGAGCCACGTCGAGCTTGGACATGACGGGCGCGCGCGAATCATTCGTGCGCTCGGAGGCCCGGGCCGCGCCGCCGTGGCGGTACTTCGCGAGGTACCAGATCGTGGTGAAGGCACCCGCGACCACCGCCCCTGCGATCGTCGCGTCACAGATCTTCGACAGGCGCTCGCCGCGCACCTTCGCGTCCGCGTGCTCCTGGCTCGTCGCGCCGACGTCCCCGAAGGTCGTGTGCTGCCCCACCGCGAGGAGGCCGGTCGTCACCGCGGCGACCGTGAAGCCAAGGGTGAGCGCGCCACCCACGTAGAGCGGCACCCTGGACGGACTCTGCGGAAGCTCGACCGCGACCGGCCCTCCCGTTGCGGGCAGCGTTGGCTTCGCCACGGTGACCGAGATCGCCTCGAGCGAGACCGCCTTCTCGAGCTCCCCTCCCGCCTCGACCACCATCTCGACGTCCTTGGGCTGATAGCCGTCGGCGTTGAACGACACCGAGTACGTGCCCGGCATCAACACGAGCGGCTCCGTCAGCGGCGCGGTGCCCAGTGAAGTGCCGCCCATCGTGATCGTCGCGCCGGCGGGCTTCACGTTCATGGTCAGGAGCCCGACCTTCGCGAGCTCCTCGTCGAGCTTCGCCGCGGCGCGCTTGACGTCCGCGGGGCGGGCGCTCGCTGCCGGCGCGACGACGCGCTGGTATTGCCGCGTCGCCTCGTCGTACTTGCCGAGCTTGTCGAGGAGCTCGGCGAGCGGGATCCGGACCGCGACCTCGGCGCCGAGCTCGAGGGCTTTCTGGTAGGCGGTGACGGCGTTCTCGTACTGGGCCTTGGCCTCTTCCGCCTGCTTCTTGCGGACAGCGGCATCGCCCTTCGCGACCATCTGGCCGGCGGCGACCACGAGCTTCTTCGCGAGCTTGGGATCGGCCTCGACGGCCTGCGTGGTCGGATCGGGTGCTGCCGCCGACGCGTCGCTCGGCGCGGTCGCGGCGGTCGCAGGGCTCTCGCCGCCAGACTCCGGATCCGGCTGCGCCAGCACCGTCGACTCCAGCACAGCGAGCGCGATCAGCGCGGCAACGAAGCGGCCTCCCATATCGCGCCCATCATACTACGGCTACGGGCGCCCGCGGCGGTGCCCGGCTGACGTCCCCTGCCTACGGTGAATGGCTCGCCGCGCCGAGCTTGGCGAGATACTCGAGCGACCGCAGCGGCTTGCCGACGAGCGTGCGCACCATCGCGAGCATCGCATCGCGGCCGGCGAGCCGGTCCGGCGCCGTGAAGCGTGGATCGGTATCCACGGCGCGCGCGGCCGCGGGGTGATCGTGTCCGAGCACCGCGCTCAGGTAGGCGCGGGTGGCCGGCAGCAGCTGGCGCACGCCCGGGTGGCGGCTGAGACCCGCGCACGCGCGACAGATCGCGCCCCCGCGCGTGGGATCGAACACCGCGCCCTCGTCGAGCGCGGTCTGGCCACACGCCGCGCACTGCTCGATCGCGGGCCGGTGACCCGCCAGCTCGAGCAGCGCGAGCTCCGCCGCGCGCAGCGCTCCCGGCGAGGGGCCGGCATCGGCGAGGCTGTCCCATACCGCGACGATCACCTCGAGCGCGTGTGGATCCGGCGACTCGACGGGCAGCAGCGCGCCGACGAGCTCGGCGATGTAGCTCGCGTGAGCGACCGCGATCACGTCGCTCGCGAGCCGGGTCCACTCGCGCACGATCTCGGCCCCCTCGAGCGACCAGAGCTCGCCCCGCGGTTTGCGGCCGAGCTCGAGCTTCGCGAGCACGAGCAGCGACAGCGCGCCCGCGAACCGGCGCTGCGACCGCCGGGCCCCGCGCGCCACCGCGCCGATCCGCCCGTGGCGATCGGTGAACAGCGTCACCAGCAGATCGGCCTCGCGCAGCGGCTGCGTGCGCAGCACGACCCCGAGAACCTCTCCATCAGCGGGCGAATCCGACGCGCCACTCATCCGGCGTCAGGCTTCCGCGGCACGGCCGCAGCGTAGCGCGAATCGCGGAAGCGGCCCGGGCGCGCTGCGTCCGGTGCCCCCGCGAGGCGCGAGACCCTCACCCTCCGAGGCTAGGCCGGGACGTGAGCGGCGAGCTGCTCGAGGGGATCGGCCCGCGTGATGCCGTCCCCCGTCGAGCTCGGGCGGCGCATCAGGTACGACAGTGTGAGCGTCGCGGCGATCAGGAGGATGATCACGGCGAGCGTCAAGCCGCCCTGGCGCGCGGCGCGGTCCTCGCGATCGAGCAGGATCGGCGGGAGGAACGAGCGGCGCACCTCGGTATGAGCGACGACGCGATCCTCGCGCTCGCGCTCTGCGCTGTCCGGGTCGGCGTCGTCGATGACGAGCGACGGGACCACGGGACGGCGAACGGTCGACACGCGCGGCGCGAGCGGCCGGTTCGACCGCCACGGCACGCTCGTCGTTGCGAGCGGCGGCATCGTCGGTTGCCACGGCGAAGTGAGCGGGAGCTCGGAGATCTCGCCGGGCTCACCCGCCGCGCTGGCGTCGGGCGCGTCGGGCGCGTCGCTCGGCTCGGCGTGAGCCTCGACGCTCGCGACCACGATCTCGACGAACGTCTCGACGACCGGGTCCGGCCGGTACACCGGACGAGCGAGCGGCGACACCGCCAGCGCGACGAGGCGGTCGTCGACGGCGCGCGCGACCGCGGTGTCGATCACGATCGGAGTCGGTGACGACGGCGTACCCATCGCGAGCGAGTCGCGCTTCAGCCGTGCCTTCGTGGACCTGCGCCCACCGCGCTTCTTCTTCGACGTGCCCGCTTCCGTCGCCGTCGCGACGACGCCAGTGACGGCCGCATCCGGGTCTGCTTCGATCACCGCCGGCGCGGGCTCGATCGAGTCGGCAACGAGCGCATCGCTCGCCTTCGACGACGTCGCTTCGGGCGCGGCGATCACGTCGGGCAGCGGCAGCGCCTCGGGCAGCTGCACCGCGCCGAACTGGCTCGACGCCCGCGCCGTGACGGGCGCGAGATCCGCCATCGCCGCGACGACCGCGCGGGCCCCGTGCATGGTCGGAACGCCCGTGCTGGCCCTGGTTCGCGAGGCCATTCCGTGCAGCACGACGGGCGCACTCACGCTCGAGGACGTGGACAGCGCGACCACGCCGCCGCTGGCCGCGGCGACCAACTGGTAGCGGCGAACGGCGTCGGCCTCGTCGAGCCCGACGCACTTCGCGAAGCTACGGACGAAGCCGCGCACGAACACGTCAGCGGGCAGCCCCTCGGCGGACCCGGACTCGATCCGCTCGAGTGTGCGCACCTGGATCTTCGTGACGCGCGCGACCTGGTCGAGCGTCATGCCGCGCGCCCCCCGCCCCGTCGCCAGCCAGATCGCGAGGCTGCTCCGCGCGTCCATCAGCTCCGGTCCCGCCGCCGCGGCTGCCCCGTCTGCCCCATCCGCCCCGAGGTCCGCCATATCAGGGCGTGGCTCCGGCGCCGAGCGCGCCACCTTCAGCCTGGCACGATGCTGCGATGCAGCTCTTCGTGGACATCTTCAGACAGGCGTCACGCCCGCGGCGCGCGTCGTCGACAAGGCCTTGCTGCATCCGCGTCTTCATCAGGTAGTAGCTGGCTTCCTGGGAACCGCACGACGGGTCATCGGACGCCGTCTGGAACAACTCGGCCGCTTTGTCCCACTCCTCCCGGGCGAAGTAAACCCTCGCCAGGCGGTATGTCGCCACGCACATGTTGGGTTGGAACTGCACCGCCTGGCGCAGCTCCTTCGCCGCATCCACGTACTTCTGCTCGTGAAAGAGCGACCAGCCGAGATGGGCGCGGGTGAGCCCCGGGCTCTCGAGCCGCATCGGGTTCTCGAGCGCGCGACGGAGGTAGATCTCGGCCGTCGCGAAGTCCTCCTGGAGGTTGTGGACGACGCCTCGGTTGGACCACGCCTCGCCGTACTCGGGAGCGATGGTCACCGCGCGCTCGAAGTCGGCATCCGACTGCTTGAGCGCAGCGTCGAGGTCCTTGGCCGTGGCCTCGGCATCGACGCCCGTGAGGCAGCCCTCGATCTCCATCGTCCGCTGCGCGTTTGCGGCGCGGATCAGCGCGACGAGGCCCCGCACGTTGTAGGCCTCGTCATTCTGCGGATTGAGCGCGAGGGCGCGATTGCATTCGGAGTCGGCCGCTTCGAGCTGACCCTTGCGGAGGAAGTCCTTTGCGAGATCGAGCCGCGTCTGACTCTTCGCGACATCGTGCTCGACATGGGGGCACCCGGCGGCTCCCATCGTGGCGATCGCGATGCTGATCTGGCAAGCCAGAATCGCGAGCAATCCACGAGGCTTACCCATTTGCGAGCGGACCCTAACCCACGCCTTCGCAGCGCGTCAACCGAGAAGCCGATCCCGCGCGCGCAGTCGGCGCCGTGCGATAACGAAACATCGATGCTCGCCCCGACCTCCACGTTCACGCGCGATGGCCTGTACGTCGAGCAGTTCGTCCCCACCACCCCGCCGCTCGGCGTCGTGGTCGTGACGCACGGCTACGCCGAGCACTGCGGCCGGTATCGCGAGCTGGACGAGGTGATCGTGGCGGCAGGCTGGGCGGTCGTGGCGTACGACGTCCGTGGGCACGGCAAGTCGGCCGGCACCCGCGGCTACATCGAGCGCTTCGACGAGTACCTCACGGATCTCGACGCGATGCTCGCGTCGGCTCGCACGCTGGTGCCTCCCGGTGCGCCGCTCGTGCTGCTCGGTCACTCGCACGGCAGCCTCATCACGCTGCGCCGGCTGTGCGCGGGAACGCCCGCGGGCGTGGTCGCCGCGATCGTCGCCTCGCCCTTCCTTCGCCTCCGGCTCGCGGTCCCGGCGTATCGCAAGGTGCTGGCTGCCATCGCGAGCCGCGTCGCGCCGAAGCTCGCGCAGCCGAACGCGCTCCGCGTGGAGGACCTGACGTCCGACCGCGGCAAGCAGCAGGAGCGCATCGCCGACACGCTGTGCCTCGGCATCGCGACGGCACGCTGGTTCACGGAGGCGGCGCGCGCCCAGCAGGAGGTCGCCGCGACCGCCTCGAAAATCACCGTGCCGGTCACCTGGCTGGTGGGCGGGGACGACCCGATCGCGGACCCGGCGCAGTCGCGCGCCGTGGCCGACATGATCGCGGGCACCGACTACCACGACCTGAAGGGCCTCAAGCACGAGGTGTTCAACGAGACCACCCGCGCCCACGTGTTCGACCTCGTGACAGCGGCGCTCGCAACCGCGCGATCTTCGACGGCTTCTCGCGCTTGAGTTGCGACGGCGAGCGAGACCTCTATACTCGT
>JAYSYE010000229.1:0-5719 GCA_043716635.1 Deltaproteobacteria bacterium
TGGAGCGCTCGCTGTCTCACGTCACGGTACCGCCGCCGTCCGCACCGACCCACGTGTCGACGCTCCCTGGCTGAGCCTCCGACCGTACGACGGCCGCTCGGGCTGCCGCTACGTGTGGTTCACACAGCGCTTACGGAACATCAAGACCGCTCGGCATGTCGTGCAACTCCGAGCGCTCGCAACGAGCAATCGATGGGGCGACGCCATGGCGCTCACGCTGCGACCGCTACGAAAGTCGGTACGCGTCGCGGTGTGATCAGGGTGAGAGTCACCCCCCGCTACGTGCGCACCCGGTCCCGCTACCGTTGTAGCGCTACGCGCGGGGCGATCGCGTCGATCACGGTCTTCAACGACACGGGCTTGACCAGGTGAGCCTCGAATCCAGCTGCACGAGAGCGGCTGCGATCTTCTGCGAGGCCATATCCCGTGATCGCGATGAGTCGGATCCCTGACATACGTTGATCATCGAGCAGCAGCCGAGCGAGCTCGTAACCGTCCATCACCGGCAGGCCGATGTCGAGTAGCCCGATCGTCGGTTTCACGTCCCGTACCGCCCGTAGCGCGCTCGGGCCATCGTTGGCAATGATCACGGTGTGACCCAGCGAGACCAGCGCGTCGCTGAGCGCTTCCGCGGCGTCCTGGTTATCATCGACGAGCAGGATGCACGAGCCACCGGCCGTGTCGACGACCGATGGCGCCGCAGTCGAGGCGTGCCCGGTCGCGGCGGGCAACCGAGCCACCGCAGGGAGCCACACGGTGAACTCGGCGCCCTTCCCTTGTCCCGAGGACGATGCGGACATCTTGCCGCCGTGGAGATCGACGAGATTTTTGGCGATGGCCAGCCCGAGGCCGAGCCCGCCTTTCGATCGAGCGTTGTCCTGTGGCGCCTGGATGAAACGGTCGAACACGTGAGGCAGCAGGTTGGCCATGATCCCAATGCCACTGTCACGCACTCGCACAACCACGTCATCGCCCTCGCGCACCGCGGTGATTGAGATGCTGCCATCCGTGGGTGTGTACTTCGCCGCGTTCGAGACGAGGTTGCCGAACACCTGGGAGATTCGCGTCAGATCTCCGTCGATCATCAACCCCTCGGACGGAACCTCGAGCTTGAGGGCATGGCGGCCCCGTTCTAGGAGCGGGCTAGCAGCCTCGATGCCGCGAGTGATTACGAGCGCAACCTCGAACGGCTCGCGGCGAAGCTCGATCTGTCCACGGGAGAATCGGGACACGTCGAGCAGATCGTCGACGAGGCGGGTCATGTGGGCGACCTGCCGCTCGATCACGGCGCGCTCTCGGAGGGCGCCCGGTTCCCCGCGTAGCGTCATCAGTTCGAGGGCGGTATGGATCGGCGCGAGCGGGTTGCGTAGCTCGTGACCGAGGATCGCGAGGAACTGATCCTTGGCCTGATTCGTCGACTCGGCAACCTGTCGCCGCTTGTCGCGCTCGCGGGCTCGCGCGATCTCGAGCTGGACGCGAACCCGCGCGACGAGCTCGCGCGCCGAGAACGGCTTGACGACATAGTCGTTCGCGCCGCTCGCGAGGCCTTCCGCCGTGGCCTCCTCACCGGAGCGCGCCGAGAGCAAAATGATCGGCACGTGCTCCGTGGTGGGATCGGCGCGGAGCTGGCGCGTCAGCTCGAGTCCATCGACATCCGGCATCATCACGTCGGAGACCACCAGGTCGGGGGGCTGGCGGCGGATCGCGGCGAGCGCTTGTCGACCGTTCTCGACGGCTTCGACAGTCCACTGGGTCGACAGCAGCCGGCGCAGGTACTCGCGCATGTCCGCGTTGTCGTCGGCGAGCACCAGACGTGCGTCGAGCTGCGGATCGACGGTACGCTGAGTCGAGAGCGCGAGCGCCGCGCGTTCCGGGCCATCTGAAGGTAGCCACGACAGGGCATCGTTGACGTACGCAGCGGACCCGACCGCGGTCGAAGAAAACGTCTTGGCTGTATCGATCAGGTCCGCACGCAGGTGGGCCGAGCCGGTCGGGATCGAGACGGTGACGCAGGTCCACGCGCCGAGCTCGCTGGTCGCCTCGATGTGGCCGCCGTGAAGCTCGACGAGGTCCTTGGCGAGCGCCAAGCCAATGCCGGTGCCCTCGTGGCTGCGCGACTTGGCACCGCGCACCCGATGAAAGCGATCGAACACCCGGGGCAGCTCGTCGACGGCAATGCCGATGCCGGTGTCGCGAACTTCCAGCTGGATCCACTCCCCGCTCATCGACAGCTGGACCGTGACGCTGCCCTCGAAGGTGTGTTTCAAGGCGTTCGAGAGAAGGTTGAGAACAATCTTCTCCCACATCTCGCGGTCGACGAACGCCAACGCGGCAAGTGGCGACGTTTCGACGATCAGCTGCAATCCGGCCCGCTCCATCACGGCGCGGAACTGGCTCGCCAGATCGGCGGTCAAGCGGGCGAGGTCGGTGGGTTGAAACGACGCTTCCACGCGATCCGCTTCCATGCGCGAGAAGTCGAGCAGCGAGTTGACGAGCTTGAGGAGTCGCAGCTCATTGCGATGGACCATCTCGAGCGCGTCCCCCTGGAGCGCACGGTCAGGTGATGCGAGTGCGTCTTCGGTCGGGCCGATCATCAAGGCTAGCGGTGTCCTGAACTCGTGGCTGACGTTGGAGAAGAACGCGGTCTTCTGCCGGTCGAGGGTAACGAGCGCCTCGGCGTGCAGGCGCCTTTCCTCGTGGGCGCGCGCGTTGTGGATCGCGGTGACTACCTGCGCCGCGGCCAGCTCGAAAAAACTCCGGTACCCGTCGTCGAGCTGTCGATGCGGGCTGAGCCCCGCGATCATCACGCCGTATGGGCGAGCCTGATCCGGCGCTGCCAGTGGCACCAGGATCGCGGAGCGTGGAGGTTCGGCCCAGTGCCCGAACGGCAGCGCACCGAACCGCGGGTCGCTGCAGTCGATGACCTCGATCTGGCGCCGCGAGATCACGTTCGCGAGTGGCCATAACGGCGAACCGTCCGTGCGCGCGACATCGATCGCATCCGGGGCCGCGGCGGTCGCGCTTGGGGCAAAGCCCGACGTCGCGGCGAGCCGTGCGGTGGTGCTGTCATCGAGCCGATAAAACATCGAGAACGGAACGTCAGCATCGTTGGTGGCGAGCGTCGCGGCCGCGCCCTCGTAGCTTTCACGCACCGAGGTGGCCTTGGCGGCGCCGACGCCGAGCTCTCTCAACGTTCTTAGCTGGCGCTCGGCGATCACCTGAGCAGTTGTCTCCGACACGGTCGCGAGGACTCCGCCGATTCCGGTTTCCAGAACCGTCTCGTCGGGGACCGGGCTATACGCGACGCGAAAGTGGGTCTCCTCGAAGAAGCCATTGCGATGGATCAATAGGGGCAGCTCCTCCGCGCCCGCTGCGGGCCCGCCAAAGAACGGCCCCTCAATCATCGGTCCGATGATGTGCCAGATCTCCGCCCAGCACACCCGTCCGGACTGACCGCTTGCTACCGGATGCTTGGCACCGAGGGTCGGGAGAAACGGATCGTTGTAGAACTGGACCAGGTCAGGCCCCCACCACGCGCAGAGCGGAAAGCCGTTGCGCAGCACGATTCCAACCGTGGTCCGGAGCGCCTGCGACCAACCGGTGGTCGAGCCCAGCGCGGTCTGCGTCCAGTCGGTCTGGCGCATCCGCTCGCCCATCTCTCCACCGCCCGTGAGGCAGTCGATCGGATGGGCTGGTTGATTGGTCATCACTTCCGTGGGGCCCGCGCGCCCGCACTGCTTCACTTAAAGTACCACGGTTCCGCCGCGCCCAATATCGAACGCGAGGGCACGCGCTTCTCCAAAGCGCACGAACTGGAAGGTCCCATTCGCGACTACTCAAAGACGTTGTCGGATGCGTCTGGAGCGCGCGCCAGCGCACACCACCTGCGACGATTACGCTTAGTAAATTATCGCTTGGTAGCTTCGGCCAGTGATGGATGCGAACGGCGGCCGTGCGCGGCGACCACGACGCACGTGCGCTCCGCACTAATGTTGTCCTCCTGGGCAAGGGCTCAACCTCGGGCACCGTGCATTCACCTGGCATCGCAGCGAATCACGCCAATCAGCGGCGTACATCGAGCAGCTGTCATGAACTCGGAGGGGGTGTGAAACCCTCGCGGAAAAAATCGAGCAACGCGAGCACGCCACGATCACGGTCACGGCCGACTTCGCCGTTACCTCCAAGCACGAGCGTCCACGCAGGGACCACCGGTACCTACACCTTGGTCTCGCGCTACGCGGTGAACGCCTCGCTTGGCTGAAGAACCGATATCCAAATCGAGGGAATTCCTATGGCTAAAACGGCTCCTCCTCGCATTTTGCGCTCGCTAAGTGTGTCTTCTTTCGAGGCCATGAAGGCGGCCGACGAGCTCCACGCGCTACGACAAAGGCTCGTCACCGCGTTCGAGGAGTACGAAGCAGCGGCCAGGATCGCGCGCGCTCTGCCGATCTCGTAGAGTGCTGGCGAAGCTGAGCGGCGATGCGAACTGTGGGAACTGGCTGAGCAGAAAAGGCGGGTAGCCGCCGCGAACACGCAGGACGAGTACGAGACCGCCGCCCTGGAATATGAGCGACACTTCTTCGATCGAGGTCGCTCATGAGCCTCGCACAGTTCATTACCGAGAACTCGGAGCGCATCAGCGGCAAGCGCTGCGTAGACCCCGTTCTGGCGTGATCGATCGGGCGGGGGCATCGTGCGGAGCGATGAGCGACACCAAGATCCAATGGCGACGGAGGGTGGCGAGTTGGCGGGCGAGTGGGCAGTCGGCTGACGAGTTCGCAGCGGCTCACGGCCTTGCTGCGTCGACGCTGCGCTGGTGGGCGTCTCAGTTGAAGCACGAGGCAGCGCCGCCGGCGACGACACCCGCAGCCCCACTGGTGCGTATGGCTCGGGTGATCCGAGCGCCGGCTTCGTCCACTTCGCGCGGCTGGGTCGTCATCGACGTCCTCGATCTGCGCACGCGCGTGACGGTCGAGGCCCGGGTCTAGCGCGAGACGCTGGCCGTCGTATTCGGCGCACTCGGGATCGTCGGTGCCCGATGATCCCGCACGGCGTGGAGGTCTTCGTCGGTCTGGAGCCGATCGACTTGAGATGGGGATTTGAGCGCCTCTCGGGCGTTGCAGCCGAGAAGCTCGGCCGGAGCGCGCGCAGTGGCGCCCTGTTCGTGTTCATCGGCAAGCGACGCTCGGCCCACGAGGTGGTCTTCTTCGATGGCACCGGGCTGTGCTTGTTCTACAAGCGTTTGGACGGCGGGACGTTCAGGATCCCGACGGCGCCGGATGGCGAGACCGCGGTGGTGATCGAGGAGCGGGTGCTCGAGGACCTGCTCGACGGCATCGATCTCGAGCCTGCACCAGCTCGTCGGACGCGCACCACGCGCATCGTCACGCACTGACTGATTTTTCTGATCGTCGGGGATCGACAGCGTGATCCGTTCCGGATAGGAATTCGACGTGAGCGACAGCGTGACTCCACTCGACGACGCGAGCACTGCCCGCGATCGTGTGATCGAGCTGGAGGCGGCGCTCGCCACGGAGCGAGAGCTCCGCGCACAGCTGGAGCGCAAGCACGACCTGCTCTTGGGCGCGTACCAGGCGTTGGAGCAGCAGCTCGAGCTGATTCGCCGCCGCCTGTTCATCGCGAAAGCCGAGCGCATTGACACCACGCAGCTCGAGCTCGAGTTCGCGGCGACGCTCGCGGCACTCGACGCACTCGCCGG
>JAYSYE010000230.1:0-1807 GCA_043716635.1 Deltaproteobacteria bacterium
GTCGACGAAGCCGCCGGCAACCGCAGCAGGCTCTTCGGCGTCATCACGATCAGCGGCTTGCGCAGCGTGCGCAGCACCTGACCGCGCAGCAGGTGGAACATCTGCGCCGGCGTCGTGGGCTGGCACACCTGGATGTTGTGCTCGCCGCACGACTCGAGGAACCGCTCCAGCCGCGCGCTCGAATGCTCGGGCCCCTGCCCCTCGTAGCCGTGTGGCAGCAGCATCGTGAGCCCGGACAGCCGCTTCCACTTGTCCTCGGACGAGGTGATGAACTGGTCGATGATGACCTGCGCGCCGTTCGCGAAGTCGCCGAACTGCGCCTCCCACATCACGAGCGCGTCGGGCATGTCGAGCGAGTAGCCGAACTCGAACCCGAGCACCGCCGCCTCCGACAGCGGCGAGTCGTAGACCCGGCACTGGCCCTGGTCCGGGTGGATGCCACCGAGCACGAGGTGCTCCCGCCCGGTCTTGATGTCGGTGACGATCGCGTGGCGATGGCTGAACGTGCCACGCGCGCAGTCCTGCCCCGACAGCCGCACGTTCACGCCCTGGTTCAGGAGCGAGCCGTACGCGAGCAGCTCTCCCATGCCCCAGTCGATCGGCCGCTCGCCCCGACCCATCTGCGCGCGTTGCTCGAGCAGGCGCTCGATCTTCGGGTGCGGCGTGAAGCCCGCGGGGAGCTCCGTCATCGCCGCCGCCACGTAGTTCAGCACCTCGACGGAGACCTTGGTCTCGGTCTCGTCGGGCGCGTCCTGCATGCCGCCGCGGTAGCCCCTCCACATCGCCGTCATCGACGGGCCATCGGGACGCGTCTTGCTGATCTTCGCGGCGGCCAGCTCGGCCTCGAGCTCGGCGACACGCCGCTGCGTCATCGCCGTGACGTCGTCGGCCGAGAGCACGCCCTCGTCGACGAGGCGCTTGCTGTAGATCTCGACGGGCGACGCCTTGTGCTTGATGACGTCGTACATGAGCGGCTGCGTGAAGCTCGGCTCGTCGTTCTCGTTGTGGCCGTACTTGCGATAGCAGTACATGTCGATCACCACGTCGGAGGCGAACTGCGCGCGGTACTCGCACGCGATCTCGATGACGCGGGCGAGCGCGTCGAGGTCCTCGCCGTTGACGTGCCAGATCGGACACTCGAGCATCTTCGCGACGTCGGTGCAGTAGGGCGTCGACCGCTGCTCTGCGGGCGAGGCCGTGAACCCGACCTGGTTGTTGACGACGATGTGGACGGTGCCGCCCGTGCGATAGCCGGGGAGCCCGGAGAGCTGCAGCGTCTCGGGCACCAGGCCCTGCCCCGCGAACGCCGCATCGCCGTGCAGGAGCACGCCCACGACGCGGCGATGCTCCACATCAGCGTGGCGCGCCTGCTTCGCGCGCACGCGACCGACGACGACCGGGTCGACGGCCTCGAGGTGGCTCGGATTGAATGCGAGCGAGACGTGCATCGCGTTGTGGTTCGCGTCCACCCGGTCCGTCGAGAACCCCATGTGATACTTGACGTCGCCGCCGCCCATCGCTTTCTCGGGCTCGATGTCCTCGAACTGGCCGAACATCTCTCGGCTCGGGCGCTGGAGGATCTGCTCGATCGTCGTGAGCCGACCGCGGTGGGGCATGCCAATCACGGCCTCGATCGCGCCGAGCCGGGCACAGTGCGTGAGCACGAGGTCGAGCGCGGGGATCAGGCTCTCGCTACCCTCGAGCGAGAAGCGCTTCGTGCCGGGATACTTCGTGTGACAGAAGCGCTCGAACTGCTCGGCGTTGATGAGGTACGCGAGCATGCGCGTGCGGACATCGGTCGTCGGGG
>JAYSYE010000024.1:0-2535 GCA_043716635.1 Deltaproteobacteria bacterium
GGCAAGAAGCTCGCGTACGAGTCGGGGTTCGGGTTCGGCCACGTCGAGTCGTATGTCGACGACATGGGGTCGCCGACCCGCGTGAAGTACCGGTACTTCGGCATGCCGTTCCGCCTGTCAGGCGTGCTCGGACCGGCGCGCGTGGCGCTGTCGTACGAGTGGAACTGGTTGAAGTACGGGATCGAGAACCCGGCCCGGCAGGTCCACGCGGACGCGATGGGCCTGCCGATGGTCGAGACGGCGAGCCATCCGTGGAAGCTCGATGTCTCGACGCTGGTGCTCGGCAAGGTGTCGGTCACGGGCGGCGTGACGGCGCAGCAGATCCAGAAGGCCAAGTACGGGTACTTCGTCAGCGCGGGGATGCACTTCTGATGCGGACTTTGATGACGAGCAGTCTCCTGGTGCTCGCGTGCGCCGCGAGCGCCACGAGCGTGCGGGCGGATGTGCCGAGCCCGACGCCGACGCCGAGCCCGAGCCCGAGCCCCACGTCGGATCCGGCTCCGGCGCCGACGCCTCCGGTCGTGGAACCCACCCCGGTCGTCGAGCCACCGCCGCCTGCGGAGCCGGCCCCTCCGGTGGCACCCGCCCCCGCCCCGGCCCCCGCGCCCACCCAGGCAGACACCGTGGTGGAAACGGACACGCACCTGTACGCCACCGCGCCGCCCTCCGAGCACGCGTACACGTACTACGGTCGCCAGCACGGCGTCGGCATCTTCCACGACGTGCACCTGACCGTGGGCGGCGTCGCGGCCGACGTCCCGAACGTCGGCGACGACGTGACGATGGACGTCGCGCCCGGCGCGCTCAAGTCCGCGACGATGTTCGCCGTCGCCCTCGAGGGCGCGTACATCGGCATGCCGTCGTCGTACGGCCATGTCCACGGCGTGGAGTTCTCGACCGGGCTGCGGACGGCCCCGATCGACTTCTGGCTCCAGGGCGGCACCGCGGTGACGCTGCTGAACGTAGGGCACGGCGGGCCCGGCAGCGTGCGGCTCGGCGGTGGCTTCGGGATCGGCTTCAACTTCGCGCACGGCTACGCGTACATCCGCGGGCGCGCCGCACTGGTGATCCTCCCGGAGCGGCTCGACGTCGAGGCCTCGGTTCAATGGGTCCCCAGCGCCGCGTCGACCTCCGGCTTCGACGAGCGCCTCGCCCGCGTCACCGCATGGTGGCGTGCATCGGAATCGCATCAGCGTGCGTTCGAGGTGTACGTCGAGCAGGTGAGCCGCCAGGCCGACGACAAGGACACGAAGCGCGAGCTCGATGGCATCGGCGCCGGCGTCGGCATCACCTTTCACTGACGGACCAACCCACCGAGCGCGGCCGTGTCTCGCCGGCCACGACCGGCGTGGGTGCAGGGCTGCCGAGCACCCGGACCGCCGTGGTCCCGCGGACTTGGGACCGGGCACCGCGCGTGCACTCCCACCCGCATGACCTGGACTCGGCCCCTGCTCGCGACCCGGACTCCGCTGCACCTCTGGCTCGCGGGTAGCGGAGCGGCACTCGTGACCACCCTCGCGACGATGGGCGCCATCTACCTGATCGAGGCGCCCGCCACGATGACTCGCATCCTGCCGATCGTGCAGCCCGTGATCGTTGCCGCCCCGGCTCCGGTCGCGAGCGTGCAGCCTGTCGTCGCCGCAGACGACGACGAGAGCGACGATGAAGGCGAACCGGCGCCACGACCACGGGCGCGCGCCGTGCAGCCGCATCTCGACGCCGCGTGCGTGATCGACGACTCGTCGGCGGCGTGCCAGTGGGACGACGGGTTCCCCGCGATCTCGAGCGACGGCCGCACGGTCGCGATGAAGTACTCGCCGAGCAGCGAGGCGACGGTCCAGGAGCTGTCGATCCGGTTCTACGATGCGCGGAGCGGCACGCTCCTCCGGAGCAGCGAGATCACGGCCGGTCCGGGTTACGACGACGACGACGCGAACACACCGGTGGTCGTGGCCGAGCGAGCGGCGCGCGTGAACGCAGCCCTGACCGCGCAGCAGTACCGGTCGATGGACCTGGTGCCGTACGTCGACCCGACCGCCGACCCGGATGGAGGACCGGGCGCCCCGACCGCGATCGTGCCGCGGGGATTCTACGACGACCTCCACGTCGAGCTCGCCGGCGACCACATGCGCCTCGTCGAGCCGGCCGGCCTCGCCGGGAGCGCCGTCGATCGCGTCCTCCTGCAGCGCGACATCGGGGTCCCGAATCCGCGACCGCACGCCGATCCGGACACCGAGGGCTGCGCGGGCTGGTCCACGTGGAGCCGCGCGTTTGCGTGGGACCGCGCATCCAGCACCCTCGCGGTGACCACGATGTACCGCACGGGTGGCTGCACGTGCCCGGACCTCCCGGTGCTGACCGTCCGGCGCGCGCCCCTCGCCGCGCGCGCGGACCGCCGCAACGGCCCGGGCCGCGCCGACCTCTGATACAGCTCGATACATGGCCCTGCAGACCCGCGCCGAAGCGACCGCGTACCGCGAGACGTCCCTCCACGCCGACGTGATGGCGTATCTCGCCGCGCTCGCCGCGCGCACC
>JAYSYE010000231.1:0-17173 GCA_043716635.1 Deltaproteobacteria bacterium
CCGCCGCCGACGGAGTGACGTCCCCGCGCAGGCGGAGCCATGCTATGGCCTGCCCGTGATTTCGTTCTCGGGCGTCACCAAGCAATACGGCGGGCAGCTGCTGTTCGTGGACGCCTCGTTCCAGATCAACCCGGGCGAGAAGGTCGGGCTCGTGGGGCCGAACGGCGCGGGGAAGACCACGGTGTTCCGGCTCGTGGCGGGCGAGGAGCAGCCGGACGACGGCGCCGTCGAGCGCCCCCGCAAGCTCACGCTCGGCTACTTCCGCCAGGATGTCGGCGAGCTGAAGGGCCGCACGATCCTCGCGGAGACGTGCGCGGGTGCCGGTGAGGTGTCCACGCTCGCCGACGAGCTGGCGACGCTGACGCTGCGCCTCGAGGCGGCCGGCGACGATCTCGATCAGGTCGTCGAGCGCTTCGGCGAGGTCCAGTCGCGCTACCAGGACCTCGGCGGGTACGAGCTCGAGGCGCGCGCCCAGACGATCCTCCACGGGCTCGGGTTCGCGGACGCCCAGATGGGCAACGATGTGGGGACGCTGTCGGGGGGCTGGAAGATGCGCGTCGCGCTCGCGCAGATCCTCCTCGCGAAGCCCGACCTCCTGCTGCTCGACGAGCCGACGAACTACCTCGATCTCGAGTCGATCCTCTGGCTCGAGACGTTCCTGCGGGACTACGCGGGCACCGTGGTGATGACCTGCCACGACCGCGAGATCATGAACCGCGTGGTCGCGAAGATCGTCGAGATCGATGGCGGTCAGCTGCGGTCGTACACGGGCAACTACGACTTCTACGAGCAGATGCGCGCGCAGGAGGAGGTCCGGCGCGAGGCCGAGTACGCGCGGCAGCAGGCGCGGCTCGCCAAGGAGTCGCGCTTCATCGAGCGGTTCAAGACGCACACTGCCAAGGCGGCCCAGGTGCAGAGCCGCGTGAAGAAGCTGGAGAAGGTCGAGAAGATCGAGGAGCCGAAGCGCATCATCGAGAAGTCGTTCGATTTCCGGTCGCCCCAGCGCAGCGGCGACGACGTGGTGAAGCTCGACAAGCTCTGCAAGTCGTACGGTGCGCGCACGGTGCACGAGGACCTCTCGCTCACGTTCCGCCGCAAGGAGCGCTGGGCGGTGATGGGCGAGAACGGCGCCGGCAAGTCGACGCTGCTGAAGATGATCGCGGGGGCGCTCGCACCCGATTCGGGCACGGTCGCGATCGGCGCGTCGGTGACGCTCGGCTACTACGCGCAGCACGTGATGGAGGGGCTCGACGGCGACCAGAGCGTCCTCGACGAGCTGACGGCGCACGCCCCGAGCGCGAACCAGGGCACGCTGCGCGGGCTCGCGGGCGCGTTCGGGTTCCACGACGACGACGTGTTCAAGCAGGTGCGCGTGCTCTCCGGCGGCGAGCGCGCCCGGGTGGCGCTCGCGAAGCTGCTGTACGACGCGCCGAACCTTCTCATCCTCGACGAGCCGACCAACCACCTCGACATCGTGACCAAGCGCGCGCTCGTGCGGGCTCTCGCCGACTACGACGGCACGCTGCTGTTCGTGTCGCACGATCGCCAGTTCCTGCGCGCGCTCGCCACGCGCGTGCTCGAGCTCACCTCCGCCGGTGCCCGCGTGTACGCCGGCAGCTACGACGAGTACGTTGCCTCGACGGGCCGCGAGGCGCCCGGCATGCGCGAGCTCGACTGAACCCGCGCGACCCCGGCGAGACTCGTGAGGCAGGATCACGGGGGCCTGACGTCGGACGGATCCGCGAAGGCGCGTGCTCGCGCATGTGCTGCGGCAGAGGCTCCGGAGGAGGGAGCTCGGTCGTCGTGGGTCGGCCGACCACCGTGGCCCGGGTGACAAGCGAGGAACCACCGGTGGCGCCGAATCGGTTTCGATCTCGGGGCCTAGCCACTTGGCCGAGCGTGACCGCGCTATCGCCACCGAGCTGGACCGAACGAGCGAGCAAGGCTGTGGTCGCGTTGCGCGGCGGAGGGATCAGGCGGCGTTCCAGCCCGGATGTGACGGGGGAGCGTCTGGCACCAGCCGTCGTCCCGCCGCACGCCGCGAGCAGTGCCGCGACGACGGCCGCGGTGGTGTTCGCCCTGCCTACTGGCAGGTCTTCGGCGCGGCCGCGAGCGCGGCGACGAGCTCCGGGTACTTCGCGGCGAGGCCGTACTTCGTGCTGGCGTCCTTGACCTGCGTGATCTCGTACGGGCAGCTGTACTCGGCGCCGTCGGCACCCTTCGCCGCGATCACCACGAGACCGAGGTCGACGTAGCAGGCCTTGATGATCTCGTCACGCTTCGCCTTTGCCCACGGCGTGCCGAGCTTGTCGAGCTCGTCGGGCGACGTCGAGCACTGGTACGGGAACTCCGCCTTCTTGGCGGCCGCGTTCGCCTTCGCGTCCTCGATGCCCTTCGTCACGGTGCGGCCGGCGTCGACCTCGTCACACACGACCTTCGCCTGCTTCGCGAGATCGCCGCCCGCGGACTCCGCGGCCGACGACAGCTCCGCGCACTCCTTGAAGCCGTCGCCGCCGGTGTCGCGCAACTTCGTCGCCGCCGCCATCAGCGAGGTGACGCGCTTCGCGGCAATGCTCTTGCAAGCCGTCGCCAGCTCGGCGGACGCCGCGAGCAGCTCCTTGTCGTACGAGCAGCGCGTGCCGATCGAGCTCAGCTCCGCCTCCGTCAGCTTCGATGCGTCGGCGGCGAAGACCTTCGTGCACTCCGACTTGAACGTCGGATCGGCGTAGTAGTCGGCCGACAGCGTGCAGCTCTCCCACGCGTCGGCGAGCTTGCCGTCTGCCATCGACGCGGTGATCTTCCGCGCGCGCTTCTTGCCGCGCGTGCCCTTCCCGCACGCCTTGTACTCGTCGCAGGAGCTCTTCTTCGCGCACGCGAGCATGTCGTCCACCTCCGCGGCGTCCTTGGTGCCCTTCGCGGCCTTGCAGGCGGCGACGAAGACTTCCTTGGCCGGGAAGCTCGATTTGGACTCGGTGGAGCACTTCGTCTCCATCTCGTAGATCCGCTCGCAGTCGTCCTTGCCGCACCCCACGGCCATCGTCGACACGAGCGCGATCGCGATCCCTGCACTCCGGCGCATGTTCAGCATGCGCACGCAGATATCACCGGTGCGCGAGCACCGCCAGCGCCGCGGCCGCCTCGACGCGCACCACCCCGCTCGAATCCGCGAGCGCGGCGACGAGCGCTGGCGTGATCCGGTGCGCGATCAGGTGCGCCGCCGCCGCAGCCGCGCGAGCCTCGGGGGCGGCCGCGGGATCGCGAACCGCGACCTGGAGCGCGAGCCAACCTCGCGGATCGCCGAGCGCGGCGAGGTCGGCGGCCGCCCCGCTGTCGGTCGAAGCCGCAGCCGCGAAGACCGCGATCGCGGCGTCGCGCTGCCCGAGCGCACCCAGCGCGCGCGCGGCCGCCAGCCGTACCCCGAGCTCGGGATCCGTGGCGAGCCGGGTCACGAGCGCGATCGCCGCCGCGGGCGCAAGTGCGCGTGCCGCCGCGTTCGCCGCCCCCGCGCGCGCGGTCCAGCGCTCCGCGGTCGCCGCGCGCTCGAGGGCCGGCGCCGCCAGATCGCGTCGCTCCACGGCCACGGCTGCCTGGACCGCGACGAGCGGCTCGGGATCCACGGCGAGCGCGACCAGCGCCTCCGTCGCGTGCGCGCTGGCCAGCACCTCGACCCCAGCGAGCCGCACGGCGAGCGCGCGGTCCGCGAGCGCGGCCGTCGCGAGCCGGACGAGGTCGGCCGTCTTCGCGTGGGTCGCCACCCCGATGCGGCCCAGTGCCGTGACCGCCGCTGCCCGGACGCCGTCGTCGGGATGCTTGAGATTGCGGATGATCACCACCGACGACGCGGCGTCGCGAAGCGTGCCGAGCCAGCGCAGCGCCACCTCGCGCACGCCCGCATCCGGATCGACCGCCGCCGTCCGCAGCTCGGCGATGGCGCCGATGCCGACCTTGGCCGCGATGCCCTCGATCGCGATCCGCCGCGCCACGGGATCCTCCGAGCGCAGCATGTCGTCGGCAACGCCGGGCGCCTGCCCGTAGCCGCGCAGCACCGCGACCGCAGCGGTGGCGGCCACCGTGTCGTCGTCGTCTCCCATGCGGGCGCCGACGTCATCGGCAAGCGACTCGATCTCGACGCGCTCCACGGCCCGGATCGCCGCGATCTTCATCCGCGCCGAGGGCGACGCCAGGGCCTGCTTCAGGGTCGCGTTGGCCACGTCGCGCACGAGCGTCAGGTCGTCGTCCCCGCGCATGTCGCGATACGCGCGATACGCCGAGGCCACACCGCCGGCATCGCCGAGCGCGAGCGCGGCCCGCACCCGCATGCCCCAGAGCGCGTCGCTGCGAGGGTGGGCGGCGAGCCCCGACTCGGCGGCGCGCGCGGCGCCAGCATAGTCGCCGTGCTCGTAGAGCTGGATCGCGGGCCGCGCCTGGCTGGCGCAACCGACGACCGGCGCGAGCGCGGCCGCCAGGAGAAGTGCAACGAAACCCGAGCGAATGCGCATGGAGACCTCGTGAGGCTCGCGGCTGACCGCGGGCCGCGGGGCCGCCGGAGCGCGATGGGATGGATCGAGTATCACACCACCACCGTGTCATCTCCCCGCGAGTTGGTTACGGGTGGCGCGACCGCGACCGCCGAAGTCGCTCCGACGGCCCAGCTCCACCTCCGGGACGATGCTGCTAGCCGTCCCGGTCGGCTGCTTCATGGCGGTCATGTATGCTTGGGGTTGTGACTGCGCTCAAGGCCCACGTCGTGAACGGTAGGATCGTCGTAGACGAGCCCGTCGATCTGCCCGATGGCGCCGAGGTCAACGTGTACCTGTACAACGCCTCGACCGATGCCGTGAGCGCCGAGGAGCGTGCCGCGCTCGACGGCGCCCTCGACCGCAGCATCGCGCAGGCGGACGCTGGCGAGCTGATCGACGCGGACGAAGTCCTCGCCGAGCTCCAGCATTCGTGAGAGTTCGCTTTACGCCAGATGCCCGGCTCGCAGTCCGGGCGAAGCGCACGTGGTGGGAGGCGAATCGCGAGAAGGCGCCTCGGCTCTTCGTTGAAGAACTGACTGCGGCGGTGGCGAAGCTGCGCGATGGCGCGGACGAAGAACGGCAGCAGTACGCCGCACGTCGTGGCCGCATTACTTGGCGGATCCTGATGCCAAAGACGAGGAAGAACCTCTACTACCGCATCGACGACGCTGCCGGAGAGGTCGAGATCCTCCTCCTGTGGAACGCCGCCGCAGGCGAATCTCCAACGCTCTGAGGCTGACGTAACCCGGCCGCGAGTGACGATTTTCGTCGCACGAGGTGAGGTCAGCCCCGCAAATTCGCGTGGTTGCCATGGGCACTCCGCATGCAGAACGATGAGAGGTGTCACACCACGTGATTGCTGTCGTCGGGTGCGTGTTCTTCTTGGGTGGCTGCGGCCAACCCCACGATGCGGAACGGTTGGATGCACAGCCATCCGGTGCAGACGCAAGCCCTCCCGATGCACGCGCGCTGGACGGGACACCCGATGCACATCTCGCGGGGAACGGCACGTTCGGAAGCCAGATCAAGTACGCCACCCGCAGCAACCCGCGAGCCATTGCCGTCGGCGATTTCGATGGAGATGGCGACCTCGATCTTGCCGTCGCAAACGAAGTCGACAACTCGGTCAGCATCCTGCTGAACCGCGGCGACGGTACGTTCAGCGATCAGGTCGAATCTCAGGCTGGCAAATATCCACGTGGGCTGGCAGTCGCCGACCTGGACGGCGACGGTCGCCTTGATGTGATCGTGCCGAGCGGCAACGACGCGACCGTGAGCGTGCTTTATGGCAAGGGAGATGGAACCTTCCGTCCGCAAGTCGTGCTCGTGACAGGCGTGACGCCGGTACAAAACCAGACGTATCAAGACACCGCCGCGATCACCGACGTCAATCACGATGGCCGCCTCGACCTTCTCGTCACGCGCGACGCGGATCGATCTGTTTGCGTCCTCCTCGGTGTCGCCGGCGGTTTTTCCGCGGGTGTGGAGTACCCGACAAACCAGAGCTATTCGATCATCGTCGCGGACGTTGACCGCGATGGGAGCGTCGACATTGCCGTCGCGAACACAGCTAACAACGTCGGTGTCCTGCGCAACAACGGCGGCGGCACGTTCGCAACGCAGCAGAGTTATCCCGCTGAGTCGCCAAACTCCATTGCGAGCGCGGACGTCGACGGCGACGGTTGGCCTGACCTCGTCTCTGCCGGCTACATTCCGGGCGTTGTCCGTGTGCTAACGAACGCGCAGGACGGCACGTTCGCAACCACTACCGGGTATTCGCTCAACAGACCGTATGCGGTCGCGCTCGCGCCCCTGCACGGGGCCGCCAGACCGGACATGGTCGTCGCGGGATCCAACGATGACGTGGTCAGCGTGTTCCTCAACGACGGAACCGGCACCTTCTTGGGCCCTACGACCTACCCAACCGGCGCCGCACCCGTCTTCGTCGTGCTGGCCGACTTCAACGGCGACAGCGTGACGGACATCGTCACCGCAAACGTCGACGAGGCCACGGTAAGCGTGCTCCTCGGCAATCAGTAGGCTCAACCCCTAGTACTCGGCCACGGTGATTCTGACCGGTTCACGCTGCGAGCTTGAGCGCGTGGTACCTGCGGTGACCTGCGTGAGCTGGGTACGCCCGTCCAAGCTTCTCGCGTGCGCGGTCGACGGTAAACAGCCAGTCGATGCGGGCGCGCTCGCCGTTGCGACGCCGCTCCCACTTCCCGATCTCCGCGACGAGCGTCGGCTTCTCGGCCAGGATCTCACGCCTCAAACATCGCTTCGGCATGGCGCGCTGCCGGTACCGCGGAAGCAGCGGCACCCCTCGCACCGTCTTCTGGGCGGCGATCTCGAACAACCTGGTCGCGTTCGCCCGCGCCGCCTGAACAACTCCGAAACGGCCTACAAGACGCCCACGTGGGCGCGGAGCCGAGAAGGGTCCCGCTCAGCTGGACCCCTTTTGCACCGCCATGTAGCTAGTAGGCGACCTGCGCTGCGACGATCATCTCGTTGACCGCGGTCTTCGTCTCGAACTGCTGGCGCTGGTAGCTCGCCTGGATCTTCATCTCGTGGGCCTGCAGGTAGTAGTTGAGGCCGACGTCGTAGTGCCAGAGCTCGTCCGCGTTGCCCATCGTCGGATCGAGGTTCTTGGACGTATCGGGGTCGACGTATCCGACGCGCAGCACCGGCTGCAGCGATCCGTGGAGGGACTTGTCTTCGATCGTGTAACCGAGCGCCGCATAGAAGCCGTGACCGGTGACGGGAACCGCGAGATCCTTCGCGATGTCGCGACCACGGATGTACTCGGCCTGGACGAGGAGCGGGCCGTGCTCGTAACGCACGTCGCCCTCCCAGCGATCCTTGGTGCCGGCGCGGCGGCGGTAGCCGACCGAGTCATAGGTGACGCCCGCGATCGTCAGGCCTTTGACCGGATACGCCTCGAGGCGGAGCGAGACGTCCTTCTGATTGTTCGAATCGAGGTTGTTGAGTCCCTGTCCGTTGTAGATCCCGGCGTGATAGCCCCACTTCGTGAACTGCTTCGCGATTCTCATGCCGAGGTCGCGCTTGTCCCCGTACAGGAGCGAGACGATCGCACGCTCGGGCATGATGATCTTCGACGACGAGTTGAGCCCTTCCCAGCTCACCGGAATCTTGAACTGACCGATCGAGACGTCCGCGCTCTTCGACAGGAACGTGATGTAGAAGTCCTGGAGCACCGAGATCGCAGAGACCGGGTTGTTGACGGAGACCGTGGTCGGATTTCCCATCGCATCCGCTGGACCGGCGACCGCGAGCTTCGCGGGCTCGCGCACCTTCGCCGGGTCGATCATGATCGAGTAGCCGACGCGCTTCGGCAGGATCTCTCCCTTCACCGAGATCTCCGCGCGACGGAGGCGGAACGTCGAGAGCGGCGTCTTGCCACCGGTGCGGTCGACGATGAACCAGCCCTGCGCGAGCATGCCGGGCTGGAACAGCCCCTCCTTGCCAACCAGCAACTTCTTCGTCGGAGGGGGATCCGCAGGCTTCTCGGCCTTCCCCTCGACCTTCACCTCGGGAACGATGACCGGAGCGGGGGCCGTCTGGGCCGGTTCGGGGACCGGGGGCTCGTCGGCTGCCGGGGCCATGGGCGCCGGTTCGGTGACCGGCGCCGCAGGCGCGGGTTGAGCGGCCGCGATCCCGGCGAGCACGCCGAGGACACTGAAGACGGTGAGGAAACGTCGCATTCAACTCTTCTAGCGCGGCGGCCGTGACGATTCGGTGACGTGGCCGCGACACCTTCCGCCATTGCGGGCGCCACCGGTCCGATCCCAGCGGCCGTTGCCCCAGCGCCCCGGGGGCGTCACACGACCGGTCACTGGCAACCGCCAACCGTCACCGGCCACCGTCACCGACCGGCTCGCCTCGGGCTCGTCTGGTCACGCGTGGTACAACGCCCGGCGGTGATTCGCGCGATCCTCTTCGATCTCGACGGTACGCTGGTCGATTCCGAGCGCGAGACGGCCGAGGCCATGGCGCGCGCGCTGGCCCGGGGTCAGGGCCTCGACATCGTCCAGTACGATCGCGACTACATCATCGGCCGGTCGTGGGTCGCGATCCACGACAGCCTCGCGGCGCGGTATCCGCAGCTCGCGTGGACGCGGGACGAGCTGATCGCGCGCACCGCGCTGCTGCGCGACGAGGTGTTCGCGGAGCAGGGCATCACGGTGCTGCCGGGCGCGCGGGCCGCGCTGACCCTCGCCCACCAGTATCCCCGGGCGCTCGTGACCGGCAGCTCGCGGGTGGAGGTGATCCAGGTGCTCCCGCTGATCGGCGAGGCCGCGCGCTTCGACATCATCGTCGCCGCGGAGGACGTCGCGCGCAGCAAACCCGCGCCCGATGGCTACCTGAAGGCGATCGCGCACCTCGGCGTCGCGGCCGGCGAGTGCCTCGTGATCGAGGACTCGGTCGCCGGGATCGCGGCCGGGCGAGCCGCGGGCTGCATCGTCCTGGCTGCCCGGGCAGGCAATTTCGCGGGCTGGGACCAGTCCGGAGCCGATCACGTGGTCGAGACGCTCGAGGCGGTCACACCAGCGCTCGTCGAAGCGCTGGGCGCGCAGTATGGTTCTCGCGGAGTCGTGACGTGAAGCTGCCGCCGACTGCCACGATCTACGAGGTCGGCCCCCGCGACGGCCTGCAAAACGAGGCGCGACAGGTGCCGACCGCCGAGAAGATCCGCTTCATCGACGCGCTGGTCGCGGCCGGCATTCGCGACATCGAGATCACGAGCTTCGTGTCGCCGAAGTGGATCCCGCAGCTCGCGGATGCCGCGGAGGTCGCGCGCGGCGTGCACCGGCCGATGGGCGTTCGCATGAGCGCGCTCGTCCCGAACCGCCGCGGGCTCGACACCGCCCTTGCCTCGGGGATGAAGGAGATCGCGGTGTTCCTGTCGGCGTCGGAGACGCACAACAAGAAGAACGTGAACAAGACCATCGCCGACACGCTCACCGCGTTCGACGAGGTCGTGCCGGTCGCGCTCAAGGCCAACGTCGCCGTGCGCGCGTACGTCTCCACGGTGTTCGGCTGCCCGTACGAAGGTGACGTCGACCCCGAGCACGCGGTGGCGCTGACGCGGCAGCTGCGGGATATGGGCGTCTACCAGGTGTCGCTCGGCGACACGATCGGCGTGGCGAACCCGATGCAGGTCGAGGACGTGCTCGGCCGCGTGCTCGCCGTGGTTCCCGCGGCCGATGTCGCGGTCCACTTCCACGACACGCAGGGCACGGCGCTCGCGAACTGTCTGGTGGCGCTCCAGTGCGGCATCACGACCATCGATGCGTCGGCGGGCGGGCTCGGCGGCTGCCCCTACGCGCCGGGCGCGGCCGGCAACCTCGCGACCGAGGATGTCGTCGCGATGCTGCACGGCATGAACGTGCAGACCGGCATCGATCTCGACAAGCTGGCGGATGCCTCGCGCACGGCGGCGACGTTCGTCGGGCACGAGCTGCCGTCGAAGTATCTCAAGGCCCACCTCGGCAAGCAGGCGCGCGCACGCCGGCGCGCCGAGCTCGGTAGCTGACCGCGGGCGCCGGGCGCCGCACCTGATACGGTGAGCCCATGGCTGACGACGACGCAGCGACGAACGACGTGATCATCGAGAAGCGGGGCACCGCGGTGTGGGTGACGCTCAACCGCCCTGCCTCGCGCAACGCGCTCTCGCTCGCGGTGAATCTGAAGCTGCAGCAGATGGAGTCCGCGTTCGACTGGAACGACGACATCCGCGCGGTGGTGATCACGGGCGCGGGCGACAAGGCGTTCTGCGCCGGGGCCGACCTGAAGGAGCGCAAGGGGGTTCCCGCCGAGGAGAGCGGCGAGTACATCAACGCGATCTCGAGCGCGATCGCGTTCTGGGGTGACCTGCGCAAGCCCACGATCGCGGCGATGAACGGCTCTGCGTACGGAGGCGGGCTCGAGCTCGCGATGGCGTGCGACTTCCGCATCATCGTGGAGGGCGCCGAGGTGGGGCTCACCGAGACGCGACTCGGCATCATGCCGGGCGCGGGCGGCACGGTGCGGCTGCCCCGGCTCGTGGGCGAGGCGCGCGCGAAGGAGATGATCCTCCTCGGGCGCCGCATCTCCGCGCAGCGGGCGTACGAGATCGGTCTCGTGACCCAGGTGGTCGCGCCGGGGCAGCTCACGGCCGCCGTCGACGCGATGCTCGCCGAGCTCGCGGGCTGCGCGCCGCTCTCGGTGATCCACGCGAAGAGCTCGATCGAGCGCGGCTACGGAGTGTCACTCAAGGATGCGCTCGATATCGAGCGGCAGTGCTACGACGTGACGCTCTACTCGGAGGACCGCGACGAGGGGCTCGCGGCGTTCGCCGAGGGCCGCAAGCCGAACTATCTGGGCCACTGACGACTCCCGTGGGGGCTGACCCGTTGCTTCGTGGAGCAGCCGGCACATGCCTGTAATTCCAGCATTCTCGACGGTGTCTTCGCGACGGCTCCGCTGCGACCCCGTGGTACCGGGGCTCCGCCGATCCCGTCCATCGCGAGCGCCAGCCCGAGAACCGTTACCCCCTCGCCGCTCGCTACCGTGCGTCCGCTGCCGTCACTCGCGCCGGTCGCGCGCTGCCCGCTACGCGCCGCCCGCTCGTTCGCGTAACGTCCGGCGCCATGTCGGAGACGCGGATCCCGGATCACACGCCACGGCCCTCCGGCGGTGCGGCCCACGGGCAAGCCTTGACCCTCGCGCCCACGGGTGATCCTCGCGTGTTCGTCGCGCCCGACGGTCGGCGCCTCTCCCCACCCGCGACCTGGGACTGCCTGCCGCCGGGCGACGCCGGGCTCACGCGCCGGGTGAAGGCCGCCGGCCCGTCGTGGGCGGTGATCGAGAAGAAGGGGCGCAAGGCGTTCTCGAAGGGACTGTGGGCGCCTCGCGAGCACATCGAGGCCGCGCGCGCCGCCCTCGAGGCGGAGCGGGCCACGGATGGCTACGCGAAGAAGCGCGTCGCCGACGTCGCGCGGCGCGAGCGCACGCATGCCGCGTACGCGGTGACGTTCGAGCAGGAGGTGCACGGGTTCCTGCGCTTCTCCCCGCGCTGGGCGGAGCTCGCGCGAACCGTCGCACGCCGGGTCGCTGCTCACGCGACGCCCGTGGGCAGCGGAACCGTCGCCCGGACGCAGCGCATCCCCGTCGAGGAGCGCGCGGCCGCGGCCGTGATCGCGTGGATGCGTCACCAGACCACCGCGTACGACTCGATGACGATCGCGCGCGTGAAGGGCCGGCGACGCGAGGTGCGGCGCGAGCTCGCCGAGGTGTCGCGGGCCGTCCTCGACGGTCATCGCCGCGACGTGCCGCACGCGCTCGCGCAGTGCTCGCTGTGCCAGGCGGCCGTAGCCCCGGACGTGCAAACCGAGGAGGATAGCTGAGCATGGGCGAACACGAGTGGAGGAGGTCCGGGGTGGCGATGGCAGCCGGCGTGGCGGCATCCGTCGTGAGTGTCATGGCCGTCATGAGCCTCGTCGCCGGCGGGTGCGGCGGCGGTGCGACGAAGGCCGTACAGCCAGCCAAGGCCGCCGATGTCGACGAGAAGACGGCGGAAGCGGACGCGTCCTCGCACGTCGCGGAGGTCTACGAGACGCTCCAGCACGGCAGCAGCGACAGCGTGTTCACGCTGCTCGCCGATCCGCTCTACGTGTTCGGTCCGCGCGCGAGCGATGCGATGGCGACCCGCGCGGACGTGCTGACCGCGCTCCGCGAGGTGCTCGATCCGAAGGCCAAGAAGAAGCTCGCGCTGACGTCGAAGAAGCTCGCGGTGGTGGTCTCGCGCGGCGGGCGCTCGGCGTACGCGACGGACACGCTCGAGGTAAACGGCCACGCGCTCGCGATGACGGCCGTGCTGACCAATGCCGACGACGTGTGGCTCGTCGAGGCGGTCGCGCTGGCGGAGACCCCAGGGGCGAGCGAGGTGGACTCGGCGCTAAAGGACTCCGCGGTGGTCCCGCCCGGCGCCGAGGGGCCGAAGCTGCGGGCGCCGGATACCAAGGCGGTCGTCACGCGGTGGCAGGCCGGGCTCCTCGATCAGGAGCAGTGGGGCGCGGACCTCATGGCTCACGACGACGGCGTCATGATCGGCCCGAGCGCAGGCGAGCTCGCGCGTGGCAAGAAGCTCAAGAAGGTCTGGAAGGCGCGCGTCGAGACCAAGACGCGCGAGGCAGTCTCCGGCGACATCGAGGCTGCGCTCACGACCGATGGCGAGCTCGCCTGGATCAGCGCGCCGGTCACGCGCGTCGCCGAGGATGGCGATCCGCTGCCCCTACGCGCGTTCGCGATCTACGCGAAGGCGGACGATGGCTGGACGCTGATGGCGCTGCAGGAGAGCGTCGCGATCGGCGACGCGGGCGCGGGCGCGAAGTTCATGGCGATCGTGCCACCGAAGGCCGCGGAGCCGCCGCCGGTGGTGAACGAGGACGCGAAGCCCGTCGAGGAAGCGCCGCCGCCGAAGCAGCACTCGAAGAAGAAGCGGCCCAAGCACAAGCGCCACGTCTCCAACGACTCCCAGTGACGGGATCGCCAGTTACTGCCAGGTGCCCTGGAGCACCACGGACACGACGCGGCCCGGGCCGCGATAGCCGGCGCGGGTCGACGGGTTCGCGTCGGTTGCATCCTCGATGCGGAGCACCGCGAGGTACTGCGGGGAGAGCGCGGCCGTGAGCGTGCCTTCGAGGAGTACGTAGCTCTTCGTCACGACCTGGCTCTCGATCGCCTCGCTGGCGTAGCGCGCGCGCACGAGCGTCGCGAGCTGCGCGACCGGGGACCACTGCACCCACGCCTCCGCGCGGTGATGCGGCAGCTTGTCGAGCGGATCGTCGCCGAGGTCGCTCGTCGCGCGGATGTAGTTGTACGCGCCGCCCACGTCGAGCCCGGGACGGACCGTCACGCGACCCATCGCGTCGAGGCCGTAGATGTCGAGCGTGCCGAGGTTCGTCAGCTTCCCGCCGTCGGCCGGATCGACCGAGATGCGCACCGTGCCGTGGGTCTGGCGGTAGAACGGCGCGACCTCGAGGCGAAGTCGATCGCGCTGCTCGACCGCACGCAGCTCGCCGTGCAGCGCCTGCTCGGGCCCGAGGTCGGGGTTGCCCGTCTGCATGTCGAACCGCTCGCGCAGGCTCGGCACGCGCCCCTTGTAACCCGCGGTCGCCGCGAGCTCGAGCCCCGTCGCCGCGCGATAGGTAGCGACGACCTTGCCCTCGGGCCACGGGGACGCACCGAAGTCGATCGGCACCGCGATCCCGGCCGCACCGTCGAGACGGAGGCGCCGGCGTTCGTACTGGAGATCGCCGGCGGCGTGAAGGGTCGTAGCGACACCGCGGCTCCCGATCGCGCCGTTGCGGTCCGTCGCGCGCTCGTGGTCCGCGGTCACCGACGCGGCCCAGCGAAAGTCCCTCGAGAATGGCCGCGTCGCGAGGAGCCTGCCGCCGAACGAGCTCGCGGCGAGTGACTCGCTCCGCGTCTGCTCGATCATGTCGGGGCTCGCGAAGTTGCGGGAGTCGCGCGCGAGTGAGCTCGCGAAGCCCTGCGCCTGGAGCTGGAGCTTGCCGATCGTGTCGTCGAGCTTCGTCGTCAGGCGATACGTGGTCTCGCGATCGACCAGCAGGAACGCCGTTCCGAGCTCGTTCGGCGGCGACAGGTAGCCGCGATCGTCAGCCATCGCGTCGAGCACGAGGCGCCGCGGCCCTCGCCGGTACTCGAGGCGGGCGGCGCCCGTCGCGGAGTGCCGCCCCTCACCGATGGAGGCGCCCATCGGGAGCTCGAAGTCGCGACCGCCCGCGAGCCCTGCCGCCGATACGCGGAGCGCCCAGTGCCGCGCGAGCGCGACCCGCGCGGTGCCAGTCACGCCTGCGGCCTGCAGCGTGCTGCCGGTGAGCCGCGCGACAACGAGCTGGCTCCCGATCGCGTCGCGCGTGATCACCTCGACCTGGCCGCCGGTCCCACCGGGCCCATCGATCGGCGACTGCGGCGTGGTCGAGACGCGGATCTGCACGATGTCCGTGATCGGGATCGTCGAGACATCGAACGTGCCGTAGTACGGATCATTGGCGGCGATGCCGTCGATGAGGATCGCGACGGCGCCCTTGCGACCGCCCCGGATATCGATGTTGAAGCCACCGCGGCCCGCGTCGCGCACGGTCACGTCGGGAAGGAGCGCGAGCGCGCTCGCGAGATCGACGGCGCCGCGCGCGGCGAGCTGCTCGCCCGTCAGGCGGACCTCGGTGTCGCGGTCGAACGGCTTGTCGGGGCGCTCGTCGAAGATCTCGATCGCCTCGCCCTGCGAGAGGGCGAGGAGCTCCTCGTCGGTCAGCGCCGCCGGCGCGGCTGGCTGCGTCGAGGCGCCCTCCTCGGCGCGCGCGATTCCACCGCCGAGCCATCCGACGGCCGCGGCGGCTACCAGCGACCCGGACAACCTGGACAACCTGGACGACCTGGACGACCTGGACGACCTAGACGACCGCAATATCGACGCTCTTCGTGAGATCGCGGCCCCACGCGATCTCCAGCCGCGCGACGACCTCCCACTCGATCGGGCCGGCGCTCGGCGCGAGTGCGGAGGCGACGGTGCGCACCGCGTCCGCGATCGGGTTCGCGGTGGCGGCGCCGCTCGGGCGCAGGTCGAGCGCGTCGCGCGGCACCACGAGCTCGAACTTGTAGCTACCGGTCTCGTAGGACTGCGCGCCGCCGAGCTCGGCTTCGAACTGGTACACGTCCGCGTGCGAGGTCGAGATGCTGCGCCCGGCGCTGCTCTTGCCGACCGTCATCACCTTCTGCCGGGCGCGCAGCGCGACGACGAGCCGCTTCGCCGCGACGGCCTCGAGCAGGATCAAGTTCACCTGGCCCACGAGCGTGCCGCCCGGCGCCGCTCGCGTCTGCGCGAGCTCGAGCTTCACCTCGCCGCGCCCGAGGCCGGTCACGTGCTTCGCCTTGTCAGCGACCTCGGAGCCCGCCTGCTTCAGCACGCCACCGAGCTTGCCGAATAGCCGACCCGCCGTCTTCAACACGTCATCCGCATCCGCCATGGGTTGCAGCTTACCGCCGCGTCATCGCCCTGTTACACCGATCAGGAACGAGTTACCTGCTTGTAACCGAGCCCCTCGTCCCTCGGCTCGATCATCTCGAGCAGATGACGAGAACTCTGCTCGCGAGCATCGCGACGATGACAGGGCTGGTGGCGCCGCACACCGCGCATGCCGCACCGTGCGCGTTCACGGACCCGGTCGTGGTCGCGCAGGTCGGTGACACGCAGCTGAACCTGATGAAGCGGCTCGGACGCGCGCTCCGCGATGACGCGAGCAAGAAGCTGGTTCTCGTGTTCCGCACGTCCGGCTCGTGCACCAACATCGACCAGATCTACAACCAGACGCCGATCGCGATGGCCACGGTGATGCAGTACATCCCGTCGCTGATCGAGGATCCAGCCTGGACGCCCGCGTCACCTACGCTCACGTGCGCGCTGCCGGTGGCCAAGGTGCCCGACCTCGCGAACTCCGCGCTGTTCAACAGTGCGTGCCCGTCGGGCCAGGTTCCGCCGCCGACCAACGTCCGGCTCGCCGAGGGTCCGGCGCAGGCGTACGTCATGGCGGTGCCGCAAGCCTCGACGCAGACCGCGATCACCTACCAGGAGGCGTACTTCGTGTTCGGCTTCGGCCAGGCGGGAATGGTCGCGCCGTGGATCAACGAGGCGGAGCTGTTCATTCGCACCGTCACCAAGAGCACGTTGCTCGCCTGGTCCGCAAACATCGGCGTCCCTCCGGACAAGTGGCATGGCACTCGGTTCGACGGTTCGCCGATGGTGGCGAACGCGCTGAAGACCGCGATCGATCCGGAGGCCGCGCTCGGCATCCTCGGCGCCGAGGTGTACGACAACGATCGCGCGAATCTCAACGCCCTCGCCTTCCGCGCGCGCGGCCAGTACGCGGCGTACTACCCGGACTCGACCTCGACCACGACGGACAAGCAGAACGTCCGCGACGGGCACTACACGGTGTGGTCGCCGACGATCTGGATGGATACGATCGCGAACGCGCAGCCGACGAACGCGAACGCCCGCTACGTCATCGATCTCATCACGGGCGCACCGACGACGCCCGCGCCGGCCTTCGACACGACGACCATCATCGCAGCGGTCGGCCTGGTGCCCGATTGCGCGATGCGGGTCTCGCGCACATTCGAGGGCGGTCCCCTGTCGCGCTACGCGCCGGCGCAGAGCTGCTCGTGCAAGTACGAGAGCCTGGTCGCGGACCCGGATACGACCTGTACGCAATGCACGGGGACAGGCCAGGGCACGTGTGCCGCGGGCGTGTGCCGTGCTGGCTTCTGTGAGGTGCAGTGATGAAGAGCGCATTCTCGATCCTGACCCTCGCGTCGGCACTCCTGATCGCCGGCCTCGCGGCCGGCTGCGGCGACGACCACGACACGACGCCGAAGGACGGCCCTACAATCGATGGTCGCGTGGCGACCGACGCTGGCATCGATGGCGCTACAGTCGACGGCCCGGACGCGTCGTGCTTCGACAACCCGCAGACCAACGACGAGATCATCAACGCGTGCACCACCGCGCAGAAGATCTACAAGGACACCACGCCGCCGCTGACGCTGCCCGACGGCGGGCTGCCGCCGCT
>JAYSYE010000232.1:0-1800 GCA_043716635.1 Deltaproteobacteria bacterium
GCGCCGGAAGTCGCCAGCCGCGTGGGCCCACGGACGTGGCAGCAATGGAGGGTGCCCAGAGACGGAGTTGAACCGCCGACACGGGGATTTTCAGTCCCCTGCTCTACCAACTGAGCTATCTGGGCGCGTCGAGGGGCGGGACACTACCGACCGACGCCCGCGATATCAAGCGCACCGTGTCCAATTGCCTGCATCCGGACGGTGGATGCCACGCGAGCCCGCGATCGCGTTCAGGTGGATCGATGGCAGAATGGGCCCGGACCATGCGCCGGGAGGGGAGTGAACCGGTCGCGGCGAGCGATGCCGCGCTGGCCGCGCTCGAAGGCGGCGGCGATGTCGACGCGGACATCGACAACGGCACCGCGCTCCTCGGCAAGCTGATCGACGGGCGCTACCAGCTCGAGGCCGTGCTCGGACGCGGCGGCATGGGGCTCGTATACCGCGCGTCCCACGTCGGGTTGCGGCGCTACGTGGCCGTGAAGATCCTGCATCCCTCTCTCATCGCCTCGAGCGACGTGCGCAACCGGTTCGAGCGGGAGGGCTATGCCGTCGGGCGCATCAAGCACCCGAACTGTGTCGAGGTCTACGACCGCGGCCGGCTCGCGGACGGCTCGCTGTACCTCGCCATGGAGCTGCTCGAGGGTAGGCCGCTGGCGGAGGTGCTGGAGCGCGAGGGGCAGCTCGCGCCGGGTCGGGCGCTGCACATCCTCGCGCACATCCTCCGAGGCCTCGGTCACGTGCACGAGGCCGGGCTCATCCACCGCGACATCAAGCCCGAGAACATCTTCCTGATCCGGCAGGGCTCGGACGTCGACTTCGCGAAGATCCTCGACTTCGGGATCGCGAAGCCGATGGAGAAGACCTCGCTCGACGATGGCGTGAAGCTCACGCAGGCCGGCATGGCGTTCGGCACGCCCGTCTACATGGCGCCCGAGCAGGCACTCGGCAACCCGCTCGACGGGCGCGCGGATCTCTATGCGGCGGCCGTGCTCGCGTACGAGATGCTCACGGGGCAGCCGCCATTCTACAGCGACGACAAGCTCGAGGTGATGTCGATGCACACGGCGAGGCCCGTGCCCGCGATGCGCACGCGGCTCGCCAAGCACGCCCGGGGCGTCCCGTCGTCGATCGAGCGCCTGATCGCGAAGGGGCTCACGAAGAAGCCGAGCGACCGCTACGCGAGCGCGGAGGTGTTCCTCGCGGCCGTGGAGCATGCGCTGCGGACACCCGACGGCGGCGTCACCGAGATCGAGATCGACCGCGAGCGCGTCGACACCACCGGCTCGCAGCCGCTCGTGGGTGCGGATGGCGAGGTGTCGCTCGCGGACTCGATCGAGGATGCGATCGCCACGTCCGCCCCCGCGATCCGCATGCCCACGCCGCCCGTCGCCACGCGGGTGCCGACGCCGCCGCCGGGCACGGTCGTGCCCACCTTGGCGGGGGCGCTCGGCGGACCGCTCGTGTTTGGCGCGCCGCCGCAGAGTGGCATCGGCATCGGCATCCCGTACACGGGTCCGACGGGCGAGCCGATCTTCGGCCTGACCCCGGAGCAGCGGCTCGCGAGCGCGACCGCGCAGCGCATGCCGGGCGACGGCGCGCCACGCCAGGTGGCGGCGAGCGCCCACGAGGCGAACGCCAGCATCGCGGGCGTGCTCGAGCCCGACGCCACCGCGCGCACGCCCAAGCGCGGCAGGCGCGTCCTCGTCTATGCAGGGATCGCGGCGGTGGCGATCGCGATCGGCGTGGTGGTCGCGGTCGTGACGCACGCGCGTGACAGTGCCGTCGCTCCGACGGGCGTGG
>JAYSYE010000233.1:0-5688 GCA_043716635.1 Deltaproteobacteria bacterium
TACCGCTGCTACACGCACCCCGAGAGCCAGGTGCCGGGCCTCGGCGCGTGCATGCTCGACGGCGAGGCCGAGCGGCTCGCCGAGGCGTGCAAGAGCTTCCTGACCTCGATCCGTCGCTACACGGTCGCGACGGCCACCACCGGGGAGCTGCTGCTGCTCCCACGTCGCCACGAGCTGCGGACCTCGCCGATCGATGGCTGCGTCAGCGATCAGCAGTGCATGGACCTCGCGGACTACGGCGCGCGCACGCTCGATAACCTGAACCCGAAGGACGAGACGTCGAATCCAGACACGCTGGCGTACGCGTGCGTGAACGATCAGAACCGCGTCGGGATCGGCGATGGCACGGGCAAGCGCTGCGAGGAGACGTGCAGCACGACCGCCGACTGTGTCAACGGCACGGTGTGCGAGGGCGGGTTCTGCATGGAGGGTGTCATCCCGCCCCAGGCGTGCATCAACGCGCCGCAGCGCTACGAGTTGCGCGCGAGCGAGGCCTTCACGGTGGTCGGGACCCGGTCGGGCTACGTGCATCCGATCATCGCGGACGCGAGCGGCAAGTGCGTGAAGGATCCGACCGCGAACCCGCTGCAGATCGGGCGCTTCACGCTCGATCCGCGCGACGCCCAGGATCCGACCAAAGTGGTCCAGTGCGACCCCGCGGCCGACCCCGTCACGGGCGTGCTGCCCGGCGGCGGCATGCAAGCGAATCCTTGCAGCGAGACGGTCGACACGGCCGATTACCGCCCGCGCTACGTGGGCGGCACGTGCACGCTCGATCCAGCGTCACCGACGGAGATCGTGACGCGGCCGGCCCCAGCGGTGAAATTCCGCAACAAGCAGTTCACGATCGATGTCGTGGACACGTTCTATCCCGGCGACCAGGTCTGCATCGGCGACCGCCTCGGGCCCGCTGGCATGCCACTCGCCAAGGTGCCGCTCGTGTACAGCGGGTTCGAGCTCGACTTCCGGCAGGTCGCCGGGTTCGCGCCGCTCGTGGTGCCGATCGCGGCGAGCTTCCCCGTGAAGGTGGTCCGCGGCCCGACGCAGAGCATCTGGGTCGTGGACGAGGGTGACTTCCTGTCGACATCGAACGTGCAGCCATCGACGCGGGGCAAGGTGTTCCGCGTCGAGCCCTACTCCATCGGCGTGGTCAACACGCTCCAGTAGCGGGGGCGACGGTCAAAAATTTGCGCGGCGGGATGGGGGCAACGACCCTGCACCCATGCCCAGCCACGTCGCCGAGCTCTACAAGGACAAGATCGAGGTGAGCCTCGACGGCCGCCAGATCTTCTATCTCTTCTTCGGCGGCTCGGTGATCGTGGGCATGGTGTTCGTGCTCGGCGTGATGGTGGGGCGACGCGTCGAGGCCCGCGGGCACGTGGACCACGCGCGCACGTCGGCCGTGACGGATCCGCTGGCGGCGCTCGACCGGCTCGACAACGGCAAGCCGCTGTCGTTCCACGGCGCGCTGACGGGCACGGAACCGACCACCGAGGTCGACCAGAAGATCGACCAGCTGGCGGCGGCACGCGCGGCCAAGGAGGTGGTCGACAAGACGCCGGACGCGAAGACGCCGGACGCGAAGAAGGCGGACGCGAAGAAGGCGGAGGACGTGAAGACGGACGTCAAAAAGGCGGACGCGAAGGCCACGGACGGCAAGCCCGCGGACGGCAAGCCCGCGGTCGCGGTGGCCGCGAAGGCCGACGACAAGAAGCCCGACGACAAGAAGGCGGACGACAAGAAGGCGGACGACAAGAAGGCCGATGCCTCCTACACGCTGCAGCTGTCGTCGTTCCAGGACAAGGGCGAGGCCGAGCACTTCCTCACGTCGGTCAAGTCGTCGGGCTACCAGGCGCAGCTCACGGTCGCCGAGGTCGATGGCAAGGGCACGTTCTACCGGGTGCGCATGGGCAAGTACGGCTCGCTCGATGCCGCCATCGACGCGAAGTCGGACTACGAGAAGTCGTCGCGGAAGACGGCGTCGATCATGAAGCTGTAGACTCGGTGCATGCACCGCATGCACCGCTTGTGCTTCGCGACGGTCCTGGCTCTGAGTGGCGGCGCCTGTGGCAAGAACGAGCATCCGCCTCCGCCGTCGAACGTGAACCTCCGGCAGGAGAGCGCGCCGCCCGGCAGCTCCCACTCGACGGGGGGCTCGCCCACCACCGGTGGTGACATTGCCACCGCCGACAGCGCCGCCGCCGACGTGTACGCGAACCGGTGTGCGATGTGCCACGGCGCCGATGGCAAGGGCACCGGCCCGGCGGCGGCCTCGTTGAATCCGAAGCCACGCGACTACACGGATGTCGCGTGGCAGGCGTCGATCACCGACGAGCAGATCGCGCAGACGATCGTGAAGGGCGGCATGGCGATGGGCAAGTCGGCCACGATGCCCGCGCAGGCGGATCTCGCCGGCAAGCCCGAGGTCCTCGCGGGCCTGGTCAAGATCGTTCGCGGCTTCGGCAAGCCTCGGTGAGCTCGGCGCTCGTCACGTCGGCGGATGGCCGCTGGGCCGCCGCGCGGCGCGGTCGCGTGATCAGCGTGCTCTCGGCGGGCGCAGGGCCCGTGCGCGCGCAACTCGAGCTGCCGACCGAGGACGTCGAGCTCGCGTGGGTGGGATCACCGCCCATGCTCGCGGTGACCGCGCTCCGGGCGACGCCGCCGATGATGGCGCTGTACACGGCGGACCTCGCGCCGATCGCGCAGCTCGAGCTCGCGGCCCGTTCGCAGGTCATCACGGCGACCGGGCAACGCGTGGTGCTCAGCGCCGATGCGCGCAAGCTCGTGCTCGTCCGCGCGACCCCGAAGTCACTCGTCGGTCAGACGATCGATCTGGGGGCGCCGTTCGATCTGGTCGTCGGGCTCGATCGGGAGCAGCTCCTGATCGCGGTCGCGCGCCGCCTCGAGATCTGGGACTCGGCCGCGGGCCGGCCCGCGCTGCGGCTGAACCTGCCGCTGCCGCCGATGCCCCGGGTGGCGGGGCACGCGCAGGGTCATCTCTGGGTGTTCCAGCCTGGCGGCGAGGAGGTCTTCATCTATCGCCTCTCCGATGGACGCCCGTTCCGGCACCACGCCTATGCGCCGATCACGGCGGTCGTGTCGCATCCGCTCTCGCCGCTCGTCGTGATCGTGACGCCGCGCGGGCTCGTGCGGTTGCACTGCACTGCGCACTCCCTGGTGCTCGTCGATTCGCCGTGGGTGCCCGACACCGCGCTGGCGATGCTGGCCGTGGGCGAGGACATCACGCTGCTCGGGCTGGCGCCCGGCGCTGACGACTCGGTGCCGTGGCGCGCCGTGCTGGCGACGAGCGCAGCGTCGAGCGCGACAGCGGGTGAAGGCGACGAGCCGGTCGAGGCCAAGGGGGCGGCGGCCGAGGCGCGCGCCGGCATCCCCGATTCGCACGCGCGGCTGATCGCGCTGACCGCGCGCGCGGCGGGGGGGAACCCCGTGGAGCCCGCACGGTCGTCGGATCCCGTCGGCGGGTCCGCGCCCGGCTCCGTTGCCGCGAGCGCGTCGGATGCACAGGGCCCGACGGCGGCGCGTCCCGAGCTGGTCCCGACGACCGATGCCCGCGGTGCGCGTGGGTCAGGCGTGGGCGCGGGGGCGGACGTGGGCGCGGGGGCGGGCGCGGGACGCGAGTCCGTCGTGATGGCCGCGGCGTGGTCCCCACGCGACCCGACGGCGGCGTTCGCGGCGAACTGGCGCGCCGAGTACGTCGATGCGGGCCTCGCGCTCGCGGCCGGCGGTCGCGCCGATCGGCTGCCGCGCGAGCTCGGTGGAGAGCTCCGCGTCCTCGCGGACCGCTGGCGCCTCGGTGCCGGCGCGCGCCGCGCACTCGGAGCGTTGTACGCGCTCCACGTAGTGGGCGCCGCGCCCATCCCCGTCGCGCAGCTCGCGCATGCGCTCGGTGACTGGCCCGATGCCCTCGGGCAGGGCGAGCTCGGCGAGCGCCTCGTCGTGCGCCACCGCCATGGCAAGGTCGCCCTGCGCGAGGCGGCCGCGAGCTACCTCGATGGTCGCGCGCCGGGCACCGTCCGCTTCGTCGGCGAGCGCGGCCCCCCGCCGCGGCCGGGGCTCTACCGGCTCGCGCGCGGGACCGCAACGGACGTCGAGATCGAGGCCGAGCTCGCGGCGCGCATCGGCCGCCTCGCGATTCCCCTCGGAGGCCTCGCGCGCGGTCTGCTCGAGGCCCGGCTCCACGGTGCCACCGCGCTCGTGCTGAGCTCGCCGCCGGCGCTGCCCTGGCCGATGGCGCGCGATGCCCCCGTCATCTTCGTGCACGACGGCGCGCCCCCGAGCTGGCTCGCACGCTTCGGACCGCTGCCGATGGGACCGCGCTTCTAGGAGCCATGCGGTTCGGGTAGCGGCAAGCTCCTGAGGGGTTGCGCCGGAAATTCGGACAGCTCGCTCGCGGTGGCGCGCGCTCACTGGTACGGGTTCGTGCGGGTCCACGTGCGGCCCACGCCGTCCGACTTCACGGTCACGGTCACCTCGTAGGTGCCACCGCTGCCGTCGCAGTCCACGTCACCCGTCGCGCGGATCACCGCCGAGCGGCCGTCCGCCGCGGGCGCGTACGTGTACGAGTAGCGGTGCTCGCCATCGATCGAGAACAGCAGCGCCTGCCACGCGGGCGTCGCCCAGCGCGTGGGATCCACGCCGCAGACCCCGCCTTGCTCGCAGCACCCCGGCGCGGGCGTCGGCCCGGCCGGGAGTGGGGGCACCCGGCCGGTCTCCTTCACCACGGCAGCCACGCGATCGGCGAGGTACCCGAGCAGCTCGTCTGCCTCGCGCGCTCGCACCTTGGCCGTGCACGCCCGCCGCGCCGTGGGGCACGTCGCGATCGCACACAGCGCGGTGAGCAGCAGCAGGTACCGCAGCCGGCGCCACCACACGGTCAGCCTGCTCGCTCGACGCGCGTGACAAAGCCCGTGACGAGCTTGGCCAGCGGCCGGGGCGCCTCGAGCTGCGGCGCGTGCCCGACGCCACGCATCACCACGAGCTCCGCGCGGGGCAGGGCCGCCACGAGATCCTCGGCGACGCGCTTGCTGATGATGCGGTCCTGCTCGCCGTGCACGACGAGCGTGGGGACGTGGATCGGCGCGAGATCGGTCGGGACTCCGGCGTCCCCGCCGCCGAGCACGAACCCGCGGAACAGACGCTGCAGGGCGGGAGCCCGTCGCGCACGCTTCGTGACCACGTAGCGGATCACCGCGCGCGGCACCGGCAGTGGGCGCTCGAGCACCAGTTTCATGAACCGCTCGACGTCGTCCGCGTGCGGGATGAGTGGGTTGTCACCCGTGATCCACGCCTGCGCGGAGCCATCGTGCACGTCACGCCCGACGGATGCGACGAGCACGAGCCCGGCCACGCGGTCGGGCCACGACGCCGCGAGCCGGAGCCCGACGCCCCCGCCCATCGAGTTCCCCAGCACGATGACGCGCTCGAATCCGACCTGGTCCATGACCCGCAACACGGCCTCCGCGTGGTCGCGGATCGTCGCGCGGTCCTCGGTGACCTCGGCACTGCGGCCGTGTCCCGGCAGATCGATCAGCGCGATGCCGCGCGCGCGGCCGATCAGCGCGGCCATCATCAGCCAGGTCTCCTTGTCGCCGCCAAACCCGTGGACCCCGACGATCGGCAGGCCGCGCTTGCCCGGCCGCGCCAGGAACGCGACGCCCGAGTCCGTCT
>JAYSYE010000234.1:0-1796 GCA_043716635.1 Deltaproteobacteria bacterium
TGGTGGCGTGACGGGGACGTGTCCGCGGTCCTCAACTCATGAACCTCGGAGCAGTGGGATTCTTTCAGTCGGCTCTGTACGCCCGCGAGCGCGACGTCACCGACGTCGCGCAGTTGTTGCAGGACGCTCGATGGCCGTGGCGTCCAAATCTCCACGACTACGAGACGCTGCCGCCGAAGATACGGACGCGAAAGCCCACAACCGCACGGATGGCGGGCGTGCTGAGAACAACTCTGTAGTACCCTTTCCAGCATGCGAGCTCTTGTGTTCGGCCTCATGCTCGTTAGTTCCCTTCAGGATGTCATGGCGGCCCCTCCGACGGTCCGAGAGAAGATCGGGAAGGGGGTCGACGCCGCGCCACCGCACCGCCTGTGCAAGCGCGAGCTTCGGCCCACGATGAAAAAGATCATTCCCCGTCTCCAGACCTGCTACGAGCGCGAGCGGAAGCGCGACCCGAACATCGATGGCGTCATTAACACCAAGCTGACGATCCGCAATTCGCCCCACCTCGGCATGACACTCTCAGTCAGCGGATTCGAGACCGATGGCAAGCTCGGCGAATCGGAAGAGTTTCTGGCCTGCGCGACGCGCACGCTCGAGACCGCCGTGTTCCCGCCGATCCGGACGCTCGGGCGAGCCGACGTCATGTACCCCGTCACGTTCGCGCTCACCGCGCCTTCCGCGCGCGATAAGGCGGTCGTCGAACGCGCCGAGCGCGCCATGACAGCCGAGGACTGGTCCGCCGTGCTCGAAGCCGCCGCGAGCGGGCTGAAGCTGACCTCGCTCGACGGCCCGTTGCGACGCCATCTCATCGAGCTCGGCGGACTGTCCGCATGCCGCCTCCGAGACGCGACGAACGCGCGGCACTACTACGCGCTCGCCTCCCCGGAGTACGAGGAGGAGCTCGAGACCGCGTGCTCAGCCGAGTCGATCGATCTCGCCCAGTAGCGCGCTCCGCAGCGACGGACGCTTCCCGCGAATCGGCATGAACCCGACAAGCCCACGCTCCGGCGCGAGCGGCTCGTCGAGGCACACCTCGTCGGCGACCACGCTCGCCGCAAGCGCGCGCGAATGCCGGCCAGCTTCGCCACGAAGCGCGACTGCCAGCATCTCCCTGATCGGCCTGGCTGTCGAAGCTGCCGTGAGGGCGCCCCCGCCACCTTGCGCGATGCACCTCGCGTGCGAAGGTCCGCCGATGCGCCCGCAGGTTGTTGTCACCGCTCTCGTCGCTCTCTCGATCTCCGTCGCCATCGCCCTCGCCGCGAGTGCCTGCGGCGATAACCACGCCACCGCGCCGGACTCCGGCGTCCCGGATGGGCGGACCGGCGACGCGCCTGCCGATGCGTGCCCCGCCTTGCAGCTCGGCACCGCGCGGCTGCAGCAGAACGCATTCGGTCAGCTCACGGGCCTGCGCTACCCCGTGCTCGACGCGGCGCTCCCCGACACGCTGCTGCTGGTCGAGCTGTACGACTCCACCACGCCCGGTCTGCCTGCGCTGACCACGGGTGCGTTCGACCTGGCGGGCGCGCCCGACACCGACCTCGCCACGTGCCAGCACTGCGTGTATCTCGCGACGCCGGCCTCCGACGGCACGGTCCGCACCCACTTCTTCCAGGCGGCGGGCTCGCTCACGCTCACGACCGTCGAGGATCCCCTCGCACCGGTGTTCGCCGGGGCCGTGACGGCGGAGCTGCACGAGGTGACGGTCGATGACCAGAGTCATGTCACCCCCGTGCCGGGTGGCGCGTGCCGGCGCGTGACCGGGCTCGCGTTCGATACCACTCCGACGGCCGCGA
>JAYSYE010000235.1:0-1792 GCA_043716635.1 Deltaproteobacteria bacterium
CCCGAAGATCTCGGCGACCGTCGTGGCCACTTGCAGCGGGTCTCGAACAAACTCCGACATCGTTCGGCGGCTCATCATGCCGGTGGAACCGACGCGCGACTCCCGAAATTCCATCTGAGGCGCGAAAATTTCCGGAGCGTTTTCGATCACCTACATCGCAAGAACGAGGGGATCCCTCAGGTGCCAGGGGTCATCGGTCTGCACAACGAGCGTCACGGGGTAGTGGTCTCGTTGCTTCGTCCCGGGAACGGGCGTCTGGTAACACACCATGCCTCGCTCCATCACGCGACCATGGACCACGCTGTCCTCGCACTGGCTCCTGTCGTACTCGATGTCCCCGAGCAGTCCGGCACGGTGCAGCTTGTCTTCCGCCTGCGCACGCGTGCCGCCGAACACGTCGGGCATCGTGATGTACCCATTCGCTGGAGGGACGACGCGTTCGTCGACACCTGTCGCAGCTGGTCGCGTGTCCGCTGCGCTCGACGCGGTCGCGGCGCCACTCGCCCGGTCGTCCACCGGCGCTCCATTGTACCGGGTCATGCCGCGGCCAGTAGCCGGGCCCTGGCTTTGAACGATGCAGCTGCAGCAAATGAAACCGCTTGTCATCACGACCGTTCGCATCTGCTAAATCCTAACGCGAATTGACGCGGCGGACTGAGCGGCTTGCTCAGGCTCCTGATCTCGGTCGACCGCCCGTGTCCGACGACCGCGCCGCGGTGACAGCCGGTCGCAAGACCGCGTCAGTGCAGCTTCGACAGCCAGGCGCGGACCGTGGGCTCGAGGAGGGCCCGGCGGGCGATGCACTGATCCATCTGCTCGGTGTTCTCCGCGAGCGTCTGCGCCGCGCCCGCCATGCCACCAAACGTCTTCGTCACGTACGCCACGACCTCGGCGCGCTTCTCCGCGCGGCAGGTCGCGGTGAACAGCGCCGAGAGCTCCGCGGACGGATTCGTCGCCGTGGCACTCGGGAGCCGCGCGAGGATCTCCGCGTCGTGGGCGCGAAAGAATGCGCGCGCGGTGTCCCAGTTCTCGGGCGTGCTCGCGGAGAACGGCAGCCACAGCGTCTCGCGAATATCGAGGGTCTTGTCGAGCATGAGCGCGAGTGCTTGCTGCTGGCGCGCCACGTCACGCGTGCTCGCCAGCGCGTGCATCATCTCGCGCCGGTGATCGCGGTCGGGCTCTGCGTGGACTTGCGCCAGGATCGTCGCGAACAGCTCCGGCTTCGCATCGACGGCGATCTCGAGCACCGTGCCGCGCACCGACTGCGGCAGGTCGTGCCACGTCGGCTCGAGCGCGACGGCCGCGGCCACGAGCTTGGGGTCGCGTCCCACCCAGGCGACCGCGGTCAGCAGCGCGGACCGCGTGCGCTCGGTGTCGAGCGTGTCCGTGGGCTTCGTGGTGAAGCCGGCACGCAGGGCCGCGGGCCCGAACGTGGCGCGCAGGTACCGCTCGTACTTGCCGCGCAGGTCGGCGCTCACCCACTCGTTCACGCCCGTCGGGATCTCGAGCGCCGCGCCGACCGTGAAGCGGTCCGACGCAGTGAGTAGCTTCGGCACGAACCCGAGCGCCGTCGTGAAAGGCACGGTGCCGGTCTCGGCGCCGGCCGCCACGTCGAACACCACCGCGCGCCGCTCGTTCGACGAGAGCAGCGGCCACGCCGGCCCGCGGAGCGCGGCGATCTGCGCCGCCGTGTAGGCGACGCGGTAGTAGCCCGCGCCCTCGACGTTCGGCATCACCCACTTCGGACAGGCTCCCGCGGGGAGCGCGAGCACGCCCGTCGGACCGTCGAGCA
>JAYSYE010000236.1:0-5664 GCA_043716635.1 Deltaproteobacteria bacterium
CCGAAGCTGTCGTAGTAGCTGTCGTCCGCGTTCCGGATCCCGACCGCGTTGATGATCGTGTTCAGGAACTTGTTGTGCGTGACGTCGCCTGCATCGACGTACTGCCCGGTCTTCAGGAAGCCCGCGGCACCGCCCGCCATCACCTGCGGGACGTTCGAGTAGGAGTGCGGCGGTCCGTTCGACAGGTCGTTCGTCCACAGCACCACCGAGTCGTCGAGCAGCGTGTTGCCCGACGGGCCGGTGTAGCCATCGAGCTTGTCGAGGAACCGCTTGAAGATGCCGGCGAAGATCTTGTCGATCTCGTGGTGCAGCAGGTCGGCGCCGGGGATCGGATCGCCGGTCGCGCCGTCGCTGTTGATGCGGTGGGAGATCTTGTGGAACGTGTTCTGCCGCTGGCCGTTCACGAGGTAGCGCGTCTGGTCGTTGCCGGTCCCGATCTGCAGCGTCCCCGTGCGCGTCGCGTCGCATGCGAACGCGAGCGCGGCGAGCGAGCACATCATGTCGGCGACCTCGACGACGTTGTCGTTGGCCTCGTACGCGTCGTTCAGCGCCTGCATGTTCGCGACCTCGCTGTCGGGCAGCTGACACGCCATGCCCACCTCGATGTCGCGGATCGCCTGGAAGTGCAGCTCGAGGCGCTGCTTGTCGGACGCGGAGAGGTCCGGCTTCGCCATGAGATCCTTCATCTCGTCGCGCACCAGATCGTTCACGCTGCGCCGGCGCGTCGCGATCTGCTGCAGGAGCTCGGGCGTCGACCCGCTGAGCCCCATGAGCCCCGTGTAGACGGAGAACGGGTTGTTCTTCGCGCCGCGCAGCTGCGACGGCCCCGAGTACGACAGTCCGTGCGCGATGTACGCGCTCTGCGGTCCCGCCATCAGCGTGAGCGGCTCGATGCCGGCCTCGTTGATGCGGTTCGCGATCATCCAGTCGATCGACTCACCCGTCGCGAGCGACGTGGCGCCCATCCCGGTCACCTGCGCCGCCGTGAGGCACTGGTTGAGCCCGCCCGAGTGCCCGCAGCCCGCGCCGTTGAAGCCGAACTTGGTGCCGGACACGAGCGTCAGCTTCTCGGCATGGTCCGCGAGCACCGCGACCGCGCGGTCGGAGTTCGTCGAGCCGAGGCTCTGCTGGGTCAGCGCTCCCTTCGCGCGCGGCCAGAACCGATCGGGCTCGGTGTCGTAGCCCTGCTGGACGCCGTTGCCCTGGCGCAGGAAGAACGAGTAGACCCGCGGCCTGGCGCCAGCGGCCCGCGCGTTGCCACCGAGGAACTTCACGCTCTCGAGGAACGGGAGCGCGACGAGCGCGCCGCCGAGGCCACGCAGGCCACGTAACATAGTCCGGCGTGTGATCACGAATGGCTCCCCTTGATGAGCGCGCGAACCCGGAAGGCGCGGCTGGTCACGACCTGCAGCACGAGCTCTTTGATCGACAGGTGCTCCGCGAGCGACCGGTCGGCAAGCTCGGTGACGACGGCCGCATCGGCCTTCGTGTCGAGGTTGCGGCCGAGCATGAACTCGAGCAGCTCCGCCGTGTAGCAGGCGTGGACCTCGGGCGACACCGCGAGCTCCTTCGAGAGCTCGACGGCATTGCCGTACGTGATCTTGCGGCCGCTCTCGAACGTGTACGAGTCCGAGCTGTCGATCGGCAGCCCGTGATCGTTCGCGCGCACGGCGCCGACCGCGTCGTAGCCCTCGAACGCGAAGCCGATCGGGTTGATGAGCGTCGCGTGGCAGTGCTCGCCGCAGGTCCCCACGCCGGTCAGCGTGGTGATCTGCTCGCGGTTGGTGCCCGAGCCCTGCTCGAGCGCGGGCGGCACGACCGGCGGCGCCGCGATCGTGCGGCAGATGATGTTCCGGTTGATGAACACGCCGCGGTGGATCGGATCGGGATCGGTCAGGGTGGCGTTCTTCGCGAGGAAGCCGGCGCGCGTCAGCAGGCCAGCGCGCTTGGCTGGATCGAGCGTCACCTCGGTGTAGTCGGTGCCGAACGTGCCGGGCACGCCGTAGATCTTCGCGAGGTCGGCGTTGACGAACGCCTTCGTGGAGGTCATCAGCTCCGCGACGCCGCCCTTGCTCTTGAACACGTCATCGACGAAGCGGAGCGCCTCCTCCTTCATCTCCGCGCCGACCTCGTGGCGCCAGTCGGGGAACGCCGACGTCGCCTTGTCGAGGTCGCCGTAGTCCGACATCGAGAACGCCTGGAGGTGGAACCGTCGGAACTGCGCGGCGGTGCGTGGATCGTCGATCATCTTCGCGGCGTACTCGCGAACGCCGGCCTCGGAGTCGAGCGAGCCGGCCTTGGCCGCGGCGAACAGCCCGTCGTCGGGCATCGTGTTCCAGAACAGGTACGAGAGCCGCGACGCGACCTCGTAGCCGTCCAGCGGGATGGCGTAGTCGACCACCACGTCGCTGAGCTCGCTCCGGTAGAGGAACGCGGGCGACTGCAGCATGCCCTGCACGACCAGCCGGATTCCCGCCGTGACCGGGTCCTGATCGGGGAACACGGCGGCGGCGCTCGCGAACAGCTCGACGTAGCGGCCCGCTTCCTTCTCCGTCAGCGGCCGGCGATACGCGCGCAGCCCGAAGGCGGTGATGATCGACCGGGGGTCGGCCGCGCGATCAGGGGCGACTACCGCGAGCAGCGCGGGATCCCCGGCGACGCGCTCGGCGATCACCTCGGCCGCGTGCTGGTAACCGCGCCACAGGCCCGAGCCGAGCGTGAGCCGCGCGATGTTGTTGTCGAAGCGCCCCAGCGGGGGGTCTGGCGTGAAATCCGACGAGAGCCCCGGTGGCTGCGGCAGCTTGAAGAGGTCCTGCACCGTCGCTTCCCACTGCGCGTGGGACAGCCGCGGAAACCGGTCCGCGGTGCCGGCCGGCTCCCGTCGCGAGTCGTTGCCGCACGCCGCGGCGACGCTCAGTACTGTGATCAACCAGATGCGCTGCATGGGTCATCCCTCTGCGCGAGCGCGCAGTCGTCATCCCTGGCGCGAACGCTAGCAGCTCGGCACCACTGGCTCAACCCACACGCGCTGACCGAAGCCTGCCTACATCAGCGACGAAGACCGTTCGAGTGGGAGTCGCTCCGACGCGCGACGTGCCTGCGCGGTCCGCACGGGGCTTGCGATGCCGTGACAGGACCCGGGGGCGGCTGCCAGCAGATGTCACCACGAACATCGCTCGCGGCGAACGCGGTGGCGATCGAGGTATATGGGGCCGATGACACGCGTCTGGATTGCGGCCGCCATGGGCGTCCTTTCGATGGCAGCCCTCGACCCTGCCGCGCACGCCGCGCCACCGTGGCTCGCCGCGGAGCTCCCCGACGACGCGCCCGCGCCGTATGTCTCGTCGAGCGTCGTCGCGGTCGGCGCGCACACCGCGATCGGCACGCTCGACCTCCATGCGCCCGGGAAATCCCGGCCGCGCGCGAAGGGCTCGAAGGCGCCCGCGGTTGCCGCGCCCTACAAGACCCGGACGCTCGCGCACCTCGGCTACGATCCGGCGCTCGGCGCGCGGGGGCCGCTCCAGCTCCCGAAGCGCACGAGCTGGGTGGGGATCGGCGCGGCGGACGCCGTGCTCGCCGCCACCCCCGACGGCACGCTCTACCGGGCGGCCAACCTGGACGCCGCCGTGGCAGGCACCTTCGCGAAGCTCGCGCGCGTGGCGGGGGCGAAGCGCTGGGACGCGAATGCCGCGACGCCGATCGTCGTCGCGACGGCGGGCCGCAGCCTGTGGATCTCCACCGATGCGGGCGCGACGTTCACCCGCCACGCCCGGCCACGCGCGCTGGACGCGGCGTTCGTGCGCGCGGACGGCATCGTCGTGGCCGACCGCAAGGGCACCACGCCCGAGGTCAGCCGCGACCAGGGCGCGACGTGGACGACTGCACCGGCGCTCGTCGGCTCGCTCGTCCTCGTGCGCAACGGCAACTGGATCGGCGAGCGCGACCACGAGAGCGAGATCACATGCCGCACTGGCGCCCTCGCCGCCGACGGCAGCACGTGGGTCCCGTGGCTGTTCTGGCACGAGTTCCCCGCCACACTCACGAACAAGTGGCCCGAGGTGTGGTCGGAGGATGGCCTGCGCGAGCGCTGGAACCAGCGCCTGCTCGACGATCCGGATTTCGGCACGAGCGGCCTGGCCCCTGCGACGACGGCGGCGGATGACCCGATGCCCGCCGCCGAGCCCGAGGCGCTCGCGGCGTATCACGCGCAGTGCAAACCCGATCACGGCGGCGGCGGTGGGCTCGGGCTGCTCGGGGGCAGCGGTGGCAGCGGGCCCTCGTGTCATGGCGCCGATTGCGTGACCACGACGCTCGACATCCCGCGCCACTCGCGGCTCGTCGACGCGCCCACGCTCCACGATGGCCAGTGCCAGCTCGCACCTGCCGTGGCGGGCTCGCCGCCGGCGTGCACCGATGACGAATCGCTGGTGCGCGGGCCCACGCACCTCCTCGTGGATCTGAGGTCCGGTGCGTTCGCGATGTTCCCGCGCCCTGCAGGCTGCGTCGAGGTGATGGCCGCAGATCTCGGCGGGGCGGCGCTGCTCGCCTGCGAGTCAGGCGACGGCTCCGACCTCTCGCTCGCGGGGCTCGAAGGCGTCTGGCACGCGGCGGGCCACGTCAGCGGACCGATCGGCACCGCGAAGCGCGCCAGCGATGGCACGATCGTGCTCACGCACGAGTGCCGCTCGACCGCGCGTGACTGCGTGGGCTGGCTGCGCGCACCGGCCGCGCTCGACGACGCGACCGCCACGTTCCAGCGCCTCGACGTCGCTGGCGGCCGGGTGTACGGACCGGTACCCGGCGGGAAGGCGCTCGTCGCGGCCGTCGCGCCCGCCGCCAGGGACGACGCCTCGTATGCGTTCCTCGACGAGGGTCCGTTCGCGATCTCGAAGGCCGCGGACCCGAACCGCCCGAAGGCGCTCGGAGCCAAGCTGCAGAAGCTCGCAGAGTGCTTCCACGCCCTCGGCGGGAATCGCCTGCCGGGCGAGGTGGCAGTGCACTGGAGCCGCGCCGGGACGGTGATCGACCGCGGCCCGCCCGAGCTCGCCGCCTGCGTGCGACGCGTGGTCGGTTCGCTTCCCACGACGATCGAACCCGGGGAGAACACGGTCTACTTCCGCGTCGGCAAGCAGGCGATCGACCTGTTCGAGGTCATGCCGGGTCAGCCGCCGGTGGTGATCGGGCGCGCGCTCCACTTCGACGACGATCTCAGCTCCGTGACGGTCGATGATCACGGCGCGATCGAGCTGGCCAGCTACCGGAATTCGCCGAGCTATCACCGGAGCGTGTACGTCGTCGACCGCGCGAGCGGCACGGTATCGCTGAAGCCCGAGCCGCCCGCAGCGCAGTGATCGCCCCCGAGCCCGTCCCGCTCAGCTCGAATGTCCTGGGGGCCGCCGGGCCCGAGCTCACGGTCCTCGAGCCCGGCGGTTATCGCCCGGTCGGCCGCCCGTTCTTTCCAGGCGGGGTACAGGTGGGGGAGAAACCCGCGGGAATCTTCGACTCGGAACCTCCGGATCTGCCTCGAACGACCTGGACACCGATCCGGCACCGCCCCCTTTTCAGCCCGGAACGGTGAACACGCTGATCTCGCCGCCGCGCTTCCAGCCCTCGCGCGTGAGCCACAGCACCGGTGTCGAGAGCGGGACCCGTTCGAACCCGTCA
>JAYSYE010000237.1:0-5658 GCA_043716635.1 Deltaproteobacteria bacterium
ACGGTCAGCGGCGCGGGCAAGAGCGCACCCGACGGCAAGGTGGGCGATCAGACGCTCTCGTTCTACGCGACGAAGACCGGGTACCAGGCGGTGTTCGCGGTGCCCGTCGACACCAAGCCCGGGGCGTGGATCGTGAAGGTGGACGGCGCGAAGGACGTGACGGTCACGGTCGCCGAGAAGACCTTCGGCGAGACGAGCGTGATCGTCGAGGAGGAGATGGCGAATCCGGGGCCCGAGGATCGCAAGACGATCGATGCCGACAACGCGGCGATCCTCGCGGCCGCGCGCAAGGCCGACGAGACTCCCCAGTTCACCGGCGTGTTCAAGAAGCCTGCGGGCAAGGTCACGTCGCCGTTCGGCGAGTGGCGCACGTTCAACGATGGTCACCGGAGCCAGCACCTCGGCGTCGATATGGGCGCAGCCGAGGGCAGCAAGGTGAAGGCGATCAACTCAGGAACGGTGGTCCTCGTGCGCTCGACGTTCCTCGCCGGAAACTTGGTCGTCGTGGCCCACGGCGGCGGGATCGCGTCGGCGTACTATCACCTCAGCGAGGCGAAGGTCGCCGAGGGCGCCACCATCGCCATCGGGGACGTGGTGGGCCTGGCCGGTCACACGGGTCGCACCACGGGACCGCACCTACATCTGTCCGTTCGCGTCCCCGGTGGGTTCGTCGATCCGGTGCCGTTCTTCGGGCTAAAGGTCGCGCCGGTGCGGAGCATCCGCCCCGTTCATTGATCGCGCGGCGGCACCTCTATATCGTAGGGCGTGACGACGAAGAAGCAGGGCGGCGGGCGGGACGCGCGCCAGGACCCGGAGCCGGAGGACGAGACGCCGGCGGCGAATTACCTCGTCGATCGCGTCTTCGTGCCGCCGACCGGGCCCGTGCTTCCGGGCGGCGGTGTGCCCAACCTGCGGCAAACGAATCCGGCGTCACCGAGCGCGGCACGGCGGCCCCGGACGGGCACCGGCTCGCCCGATGCGGAGATCACGCTCAGGCGACAGCTCTCGCAGCTGCAGCGCCAGATCGCGGACGTGCAGCGCGCGCTCGCCGACAAGGACGACGAGCTCTCCGTCGAGGTCGAGAAGCGACTCGCGCTCGAGACCGCCTACGAGACGGTGGTCGACGAGCAGCGCATGCATCAGATCAAGGTCGACGAGCTGACAGCGTTCCAGTCGCGGATGACCGGCGTCGAGCAGCGACTGCTGGACGCCGTCACCACCGCCGAGGAGCTGTCGCGCGCGCGGGATCGCGAGAAGGAGCTCCGCACGCAGGCCGAGGCGAAGCTCGAGGCCATGTCGGGCTCGCTCGAGCAGGCATACGCGGGCTGGAAGGCGGACCGGGTCTCGCTGGAGGAGCAGCACTCGGGCGAGCTGACCAAGCTCGAGACGCAGAAGCGGCTCGCGAACGACGCGGCGGCGGCGGCGCTGATGGCGACCACCACGCGCATCCGCGAGCAGCACGACGAGGAGACGGCGGCGCTGCGCGAGTCCCACGAGCAATCGGTCGCGCTGCTGCGGGGGGATCTCGAGCCGAAGGCGCTCGCGGCGCTGAGCCTCGCGGAGGAGCGCCAGCGGCTGTCGGAGGAGCTCGCGAGCGTGCGGGCCGAAGCGACGCGCGCAGCGGCGGAACAGAGCGAGGCGTTCCAGCGCGAGCACGCGGGCATGGTCGAGAGCCACACGCTCGAGCTCGCTCAGCTCGGTCGCTCCCACGCGAGCGAGCTGGCGCGAGCGATCGAGGAGCGCGACGAGCACGTGCAGGCGCTCCAGCAGGCAACGCGGCACCTCGAGCAGCGCGAATTGCACTGGCACGCGGAGCAGGGGGAGGCGACGGAGGTGCGGTCCCGCCTCGAGCGCGAGGCCGCCGAGGCGCGCGTCGTGATCGAGCGGCTCACGGCAGAGCAGGCGAGCGCCGCGGAGCGCCTGGTCGCGGCCGCCGCGACGTCGCAGCAGCTGGCAACCGAGAAGCGGGCGCTGCGCGAGCGGCTCGAGCTCTCGGAGGGCGAGGCGCGGCGCAACGGGATGGACCGCCGGAAGTTCATCGCGTACCTCGAGAGCGGGCTCGCGATGTTGCGCGAGGCCGAGGAGGAGCCGGACGTGAGCGTGACCCCGGGCGAGGACGAGGATGCGCGCGGGTCCGGAACCGAGCCTGCCGTCGCGGCCGAGCCCGTCGTCGCCGCTGCGCCCACGACCGGCGGATCGGTCGGGTTCAGCGCCGCGGTCCACCGCCACGACGACGACGACGATGACGATATCGAGCCCGCCGTGAATCGTGCGAGGACGGTCGACGTCCTGGTGGTCGAGCCCGACGCCGCGCTGCCGCCGTCTACAGAGCCCGACTCCGCGCCGGCACGCGAACCCGACGTCGGCGCCTCGGCTCGATCGTCTGCGGGTGGGCGCTCCCTCGACGAGGAGCTCGGGCTCGGCCCGGCCCTCGTGGCGGCACTCGAGGCCGCGCTGCAGCCGCGCATCGCGTCCGACCTCGCGGCCGTCGAGGCCGAGATCCAGGCCGCGCCGCCTGCCCCCCCCGCCGATCGCCGACCCGATGACGAGGACGACATGCCGTCGATCACCGTCTCGCGTACGTTGACCGATCTCGATCCATCCGCCTGAGGTCGCCGCCGTGGTTCCAGCCGTATTCACTCTCATCCTGATCGCCGCTTTTGGCTGGTGGTGGCTCTCGCGGGTCCGCGTCTCGCCAGAGCCCGTCGTCATGATGCCGATGCGCATCGCGTTTCCGTCGCTCCGCCTCGACGACCTGCCGGGAGCGCTGGGCAAGATCGAGGCGTCCGAGGACGTCGTGATTCCGCACGAGCATGCGGTCCTCGTGATCGACTACCCGCTCACGAACCCCGCCTCGATCGAGATCACGGCGCCGCTCGCGCAGGGGTTCACCCGCTCGGCGCTGCTGCGCGCGATCTACGACGAGTACGACAACGTCTACGAGGCCGAGGAGGGCACTGCCGCGACGAAGACGGTCCCCCTCGACGAGCGTGGCACGAGCGCGTCACGCAACCGGACCGACGGGGTCTACGGCATCTACGGACACGACCTCTCCGACCTGGTGCTCACGGCAGCGCGCTGGACGCGCAGCGCCGACGGCAACGTGCGCGTCGAGCTCTCGATCGAGTCGCGCCGCGCCTGACGCCCCGTCGCCGAGGTGACTCAGTGGACGACGATGCCGCGCGGCAGCGACAGGTCGTTGCGTAGCTCGCGCTCGGGCAGCTTCAGCCGGACGAGGTTGCCGAGCACGTCGTCATCGACAGGCGTACCGCGCTCGGGCACGCCGATGACCCCGCCCGCGAGCTCCGGCTGGAACAGCAGCGGCTTCCCGGCGCCGTTGTAGCCGAGCTGCAGGAGCATGTCGGGCTCGAACTGCACGCACTTCTTGGCGCAGCACACGAAGGTGCTCGTCACGCGATAGAACCCTTCGGCGGGGAGCGGCTGGAGCGCGGAGTGATCGAAGCCGGTCGGCGCGGTGGTCCCCTTCGGCGAGAACGTCGCGCGATTCGCATTCCACTTCTCGGGGAAGTACATGCCGGCGCCCGGATCGCCGTGATTGTGGAAGTACACCAGCCGTCCCTCCTCGACGGATCCGATCGGCTTGACGGTTCGATAGAGCCCACACGGTGGCAGTTCGTTGTCGCTCACGGCCGCATGATACCCCCAGAATGGCCGTATGCCCTTCCAGTACCTGATCCGCGACGTCCGCAAATCGGGCACAGGCCTGACCGTGGACGGCACCCTGCTCTCGGGCACCGTGCAGGCCGGCGACCGCGCGACCACGTTCACGACCAGTGGCCCGCTCACGGTGACCGTCGTGTCGTCGGAGATCACGAAGTCCACGGGCCGCGGCATGGACTCGAACCTGTTCACGATCGCGCCGGTCTCCGAGGACCTCGACCTGCGGATCTTCAAGGGCTGCACGCTGACGAGCACGTGAGAGTTCGAGTCCCCTAGCGGCAGACCTGGCCGGGGCCGTCGGCGATCGTCGTGCAGCTGCGGCCGTCGGGGCATGCCGACTTGGCATCGCAGCGTTTTTCGCACGAGTGGAACTCGGGCCCGCGCGCACCGGCGATGCCGTAGTACTTGACGCACTCGAGCCCTGCCGCGCACGTCGTACCGGCGCAGGCCTCGCCGATGCCCGGGCCGGTCGACGCCTGCGGCGGCGTCTGCGTGGTCGGTTCGGCGGGCGTGACGCCCGGTGCCTGCGACGGGGTGGCCGCGGGCGCCGACGCGGTGGGCGCGGAGCACGACGCCCCGACGGCAACGCCGGCAACGATGGCGACCGTCGTGAAGAGGGCGTGTCCGAGCGAGACGGTGACCGAGAGTCCGGTGCGAGCGGGTGCGTGCATCATGCGTGTCCTTACCACGCGCGCCAGATCGGAAATTCGGCGCCCGCGGCGATGGGCGCCAGGAGCCCGTTCTCGATCGCGCCGTCGTCGCTCTCCGGCTCGCACAGGTACACGGCGATCGCCCCCATCGGCTGCTCCGTGCGCACGAGGCGCGAGCCCGGGGGCAGCGCGCGCGTCTGCCGCCGCCACTCGACCTGCAGGTCGCCGACCTCCGCCGCCTCGAGGATCTTGCGGCCCCCTTCGGTGGCGAAGCCCGTCGCGGTCGCGATCTCGACCTCGCCTTCGCTGCCGTTCACGGCGTCGATCGCGAGGCCGTGGCGTGCGAGGTGCTCGGCCACGGCCTCCGGCACGATGTAGGCGGGCGGCCGGTCCACGACGGTCGTGCCCACGAAGTTCGCGAAGTAGCGCACCGGCGCGAGGGTCGGCTTGCCATCGAGGGTGCGCGGGCTGAACGTCGGGATCTCGATCGGCTGCGCGAACGCCTCGAGCCGGCAGCGCACGGCGATCTTGGCGCGCGGCGCCCGCGACGATGCGACCACGTGGAGCACGTCGTGCGCGTTGGCGGCGACGTACACGAGCGTCTCGAGGATCGTCGCGTAGGTGGTGCGGACGCGCTCCTCGAACGTCAGGTACGAGTAGCACTCGAGCAGCAGGTCGAGCCGGTTCTGCAGGCCGCGGTAGTTGCCGCCGAAGCGCGGATGATGCGGGTACGTCATCCAGCCCTCGGTGACGGGCGCGAGCGGCTCGGCGTCGCGGTGGCCGTCGAGCGCGCGCTCGTCCTCGACGAAGTTGCCGTACCAGCCCGCGATCAGATCGTGCTTCGAGGCGAGGGCCTTCGTGACCGCGGGCATCACGCGGTCGCGCATGAACGAGATCGGCTCGGGGCGTCCCGCCGCCGCCGTGTGCGGCACGTCGTACGTCATCGCCATCCGATGCACGGACCCGTTCGTCGCGTGCGTGTCGATCGTCAGCTCCGGCTCCCACACTTGCACCACGCGCGACTGCAGGAGTCGCATCTCGGGCGCGGCCTGGCGGAGGTAGTCGCGGTTCAGGTTGATGCCCGACTTCGTGACGCGCGTGCCGACCTTCTCGGGGCCGATCTGGCCTTCGAGCCGCGGCAGGTTCAGCTTGCGATTCCCCGCGTCCATCGCGTCGTTGCCGTCGGGGTTGAAGATCGGCACGATCACGAGCGTGAGGTGCGCGAGCAGATCGTCGTGGCTCCCGCCGAGGAGGTCGCGCATCAGCATGAGCGACGCTTCCTTGCCCTCGACCTCGCCCGCGTGGATGTTGCAGATCACCAGGACGA
>JAYSYE010000238.1:0-1784 GCA_043716635.1 Deltaproteobacteria bacterium
CCGCCGGCGGGCACGTGGTGGAGATGCAGGCGACGCTGCCCGGGACCACGACCGTGGTCACCTCCGCGACCACGCAGGTCACGCTCGCGTGCGCGGACCCCAACGACATGTGTGTCAATGATCGGGCGACGTGCGAGGACCCGTCGGGCGACGTGAATGACGGGGGAGGCTGCTCCACGGGCGGCGGGCTCGCCGTGCTGCCGGGGCTCGCGTTGCTCGCGCTGCTCGTGCCGTTCCGGCGCCGCGCAACCCGCTAAAGCGTCACATCCCACGATCCGCCACCTCTCCGTGCGCAGCCGGGCGCGCGGCGGGCTCGCCGTGTACCCCGCAACGTGCGTGCCTGGTCTGCTGGCGCGCCGCTCGAGGCGATCCGAGCCGCGCGTGGGTCGGTGCGGCCGGCCATCCTGGAAGCCTGGATCGATGCTGGAGATCGTGTGCTCGCAGGCGCGTTCGGGCGCGATGTCGCTGCGATCGGAGCTGCACGTCGCTGCGATCGGAGCTGCACGGACGGCTTCTGCGGTCGACGGCGTCGCCGCGATCAGGCGGGGACGGTCACCACACTGATCTCGCCGCCGCGCCGCCAGCCCTCGCGCGTCAGCCACAGCCTCGGCGTGGCGAACGCCACGCGTTCGAACCCGTCGTCGCGCACGAACTGCCGCGTGCCGCAGAGCTCCTTCCAGCCGAGGAAGTCGGCGCTGCTCGAGTAAGGGTCCACCTCCTCCATGATCTCGTGGTGCGCCGGCCGATGGTGCAGCCAGTTCGTCAGCACGTACTGGAGCGCGTTGATCATCTGCGTCGGCTTCGCGATCGCCTTGGCGTGGTAGCGGTCCGCGAACACGGGCCCGCCACGGTGAAGCTCCTCCGCAGACTGAAATCACTAATACGGCGGATGTCTTTTGGTAACGTCAATTCACGACAGGATGCGCGCGTACATCTCTTGGGATGCACGTCACGTCGCGGGCCTGGACCGCCGCCTGATCCCGGCGCCACGCCCAAGCCCGCGCCTGGCAGGTAGCGATGCGGCTTGCTTGCGGGGCATCCCGCAACGGGACCGCGCAACCGCATGGACGCCCGTGCTTTTATCCACTCGATGAGACGAGTGGTGACGGTCGTGGTCGTGATCGCACTGGCGATCACGGCGCTGTGGTGGTGGCGCACGGGTCGGCGTCACCAGGTCGCCCCGGCGGCGCGGGCGACGAACGAGCCCGGTCAGGGCGCAGCGTCGCTGCCGACGGCGACGGTAGGCACGGCGGGTCGGATCGATCCGAGGACCGCTGCAGCGAGCCGCGATCAGCGGGCGGGTCACGACGGCGTCGAAGCAACCGCTCCCCGGCGCTCGCGTGTGCGTGCGCGGAGCGTCCGACGAGCTCGACGCCGCGCTCCGGGCGCGACGTTGAAGGGACGCGTGCTCACCGCAGCGGGCGCTCCCGTCGAGGGTGCGAAGCTCGATGCGCACACGACCGGCGTCGCCCCGGCGGCGGGCTACCAGGTCGAGGTCCCGGCGTCGGGGGTCGTCGAGCATGACTTCGTGCTCGAGGCGGGTGGCTCCATCGCGGGCACCGTCAGCGATCAGGATGGCGCCCACCGAAGGGCCACGTCTCGATCCGCGGCATCCCGAAGGAGTTCGGCGCCAGCGAGTACATGTTTCTGTCCGTGATGAAGACGATCGAGGGCGGAGCGACCGTGGATGTCGGCGACCTGCCGATGATCAAGAAGCGGCTGAAGGACGGCGAGGCCGCGGGCGAGCTCGGACTCCAATTCAAGGTGCAGCCACCCGACGTGGC
>JAYSYE010000239.1:0-5640 GCA_043716635.1 Deltaproteobacteria bacterium
GTCAGCGCCCGGGTGTGCTCGGCCAGCGCGAGCGGGCCCGGTCCGACGGCGCGCTGCCCGAACTCGCTCGCGAGGCCGTAACAGAGCTGGGCGTGACGGATCTCGTCGCGCGCGGCGACGTGCGCGGCATCGACGAGCTCGGGCGGCGCGGCATGGGCAAGCAGGTCGAGCGACAACCGCGCGAACGCTGCCACCGATGCATGCTCGTACGCGGCCTCGCGGGCCCACGCGACCGCGGCATGCGCACGCGCCTCCGGAGTGAGCCCACCGGGAATGGCGGACGCCGCATCGCCCGGCGTGAGCCACGAGCGCGTGGGACGACCCGGAGCGGTCACCACCGCGCCCGCGTCGCGCAGCGGGCGCCCGCCCGGGTTCGGCGCGTTGCAGGTTCCGCCGTCGCCTTCGAACGTGTTCGGCGGACACCGGTGCAGCGAGGCGACCGAGTAGCAGCAGTGGCCACCCTCCGAGGCGCGCGCGAACGGAGCATCGTCGAGCGGATCCTGGACCCCGTACGGATACCAGAGCCGCGTGTGGAGCACCGCCGGACAGTTCGGGGCGCCGGCTGCCGGGTGGTCAGTACGATCGGGCGCGGGCCAGCACTCCTCGTACGCGTGCATGCCGGCGGGCAGCGCGGTTCGCGGCGCTGCGGCGACGGGGAGCGGCGTGCAGCGCTCGTAGCAGCAGCGCGGGTCGCCCTGATACCCCGCGCCGGAGTTCACCTCGTACGCCTGGCTGCGGGCGAGGTCCCACCGGAAGTTTTCGAACCCGGGATCCTTCGGGTCCATGCGCCAGCCGTCGATGATGCCGTTCTCTTCGAAGTCACGAAGCGCCGCGACGGTGGTCGGACATGCGTCGAGCGGCGCCGGGGCTGACACCTTCGCGTAGCTGCCATCGTCGAAGACGGTGCCGCAGACCCGCTCGTGGACGTGCTCGGCGGGGCACAGCCCGGCGGTGTCCGGGGGCAACGTCGGCACCGTGGAGGCACTGCCAGAGCCTCCCGCGACCGCCGTCCCGCCCGTCGGGGGCTGCGGCGGCGGCGATGGCGCAGACTTGCACCCGACAGCCAGCGGAAGGCCCAGCGCCACGGCCAGTCGTACGCGAAACGCGGAGGTGCCCATGCGACGAGCATAACGCGACGCCGCTCCCTGCCCGAACCGGCAGGTCCCGTTCCTCGGCCTGCGCGACGCCGGTCTGTGTCGACGCTGCTCGCTTGCTGCGACGTGACGCTAGCGCCCACGCTCGCATCGCAACGCCTGCTCCCGCATGGCGGGTCGCGTCGATACGCACCACACGATCGACTCACGTTCCGCGACGATTTTTCCGGTTGACGGGGCGTGCACTCGTACCTAAGGTTGATCTTGAGCACTGACGGTTTGATTCGAGCAACAGGGTAAATCTGTCTCCTACAATTGCTATCCAGGGATCTGCCTCTGATCTGGGTGTGCACGCCCGCTCGTCGGGAAGCCCAAAGGATTATCGTGGAACCCACCTACGCCGTGCGTAGGGGATGGACATCCCTGTCGGTCCGGCGGTCGTGCTCATTTGAAGGTCAGCAGTCGAGAGGCTGCTGACCTTCGCCTTTTTCGGCGCGGCGATCACGGGTGGCAGAACAGGCCGCTGCCCATCGGTGGGCACCCACGCATCGCCATCACGTCCATCGCGATCGCGACGCCGAGGTGGATCAGCACCCCACCCCAGATCGAGCGCGTACGCATCGCGAACGTGCCCAGCAGGAGGCCCGCGAGGATCGCCCCGATCGTCTCCGGCATCGGCTTGCCGTAGTGGATCATGCAGTACGGCACGATCATCACGAAGATCGCGTTCGCGCCGAACGCTCTGCGCAGGCCGTTCAGCAGGAACCCCCGGAAGAAGAACTCGAGCGACAGGAACTGCGCCGCGTAGATCGCCTCCCAGGCGAACAGGTCGATCCGGGAGCGGTTGGCCATCCGGTAGAACGGGTACATCGAGCGGAACTCGGCGGTTCGCGACGCGAGATACACGACCGGCAGGAACGCGAGATACATGCACACGTACATCCAGATGTGCGCGAAGAAGCCCTTGGGCGAGAGGTTGTAGTCGCGGATGCGCTCGCCGGGCAGCAGCGAGATCACGGTCATGGGGATCAGCACGTAGCCGAAGACGCGCCATCCCGACCACCACGCGAACGTGAACAGCTCGTAGTACTTCGACGGATGACGCCCCGGCGGGAACCAGCGCATGAACGTGTCCGCGCCGCCGAAGTACTCCTGAACGGTCAGCACGATCGCGCACGTGAACATCACGGCGAGGACCTTCAGGCTCGCGCGCCCGGCCTCCTCCGGCGCGCGCGGCGTGTCCTGATCGATCAGTCGCCACTGGTGGATCGTCAGCCAGACGATCAGCGCGCGCGTCTCGCGATCGCGGAACAGGATCACGAGCTCGGTGATCACGCCGCCCGCGATCACGGGGATGAGTTGCCACGGCCGCGAGGTCAGCGCGCGGGCGAGCAGGTACGTGATGCTGGCCACCACCAGTGCGGAGCCGACCAGTCGGACGATCCCGACGTACCAGCGGGTCGCGCGGAGACCGGCATCGTGGGCACGCGCAGCGAGCGAGCTCGTCCGGTCGGCGGACAGTCCGGCGGTCCCGACGGCGCTGGCATCATCCCCATCGGGATAGACGCCCGCGAGCGCTGACGGCGCGGGTGCCACGGGCTGGCTGCTGCTCGGCGTGCGGCGCGGCGGCTTGCCAGAGGCGCTCATGGGCGTTACGAGGGCTTGCCGGAGGTCGGGTCTGCAGGCGACGCAGGCGACGCGGGCGACGCGGGCACCTTGCCGGCCCTCGGTGTCGTTTGCGCGGAAGCGGGCGCGGCGGTCGTGCCGCCGGCCTTTGCACCGCTGGTCGCGGCGGCACCGCCCGTCGCTGGGGCGACTACCGCTGGCAGCTTCGCGATCACCTCGGCCGCGCGGCGCAAGCGGCGGCGCGTGACCTCCTTGCCCAGCACGGCCATCGTCTCGAACAGCCCCGGCGACGTGGTGCGCCCCGTGACCGCGACGCGCAGCAGCATGAACGCGTGCTTCGTCTTCCAGCCGAGCGCGGTGACCCACTCCTGCGTCACGGCCTCGAGCGTCGGCGCCGTCCAGCCCTCGCGCGCCTCGTACTTCTCGACGAGCTCGAGGATGACCTTCGCCACCTCCTTCGGCGCGACGTCCGGGATCGTGAAGTGCGCGAGCATCGGCGTGTAGTCGAGATCGCCGCTGAAGAAGAACTCGGTGACCCCGAGGAAATCGTCGAGCTTCTTGATCCGCTTCTGCGCGAGCGGGACGAGCTCCTTCAGGTACTTCGCGTTGAACCGCCACGCGATCAGCGCATCGACGAGCTGATCCACCGAGAGCTCGTGGATGTACTGCTCGTTCAGCCACGTCAGCTTCGCGAGATCGAACACCGGACCGCCGAGCGACATCCGGTCCCACGAAAACACGCTCGTCATCTCGGCGAGCGTGAACTTCTCGCGGTCGCCGCCGAACGACCATCCCATCGTCCCGAGGAAGTTCAGCAGCGCATGCGGGAGGATGCCGGTGTCCCGGTAGTAGTTGATGGAGACGGGGTGCTTGCGCTTGCTGATCTTCGATTTGTCCGTGTTGCGGAGCAGCGGCATGTGAAACCACTGCGGCTGCTCCCAGCCGAATGCCTGATAGAGCAGCACGTGCTTCTGCGTCGACGAGATCCACTCCTCGGCGCGGATCACGTGGCTGATCTCCATCAGGTGATCGTCGACGACGTTCGCGAGGTGATACGTCGGCATGCCATCCGACTTCAGCAGCACCTGATCGTCGACTTCTTTCGCGTCGCGCGACACCACACCGCGCAGCTGATCGTGGAAGTCGATGGGGCCCTCGGTCGGCACCGCGAGCCGGATCACGTGCGCCTCGCCCGCGAGCACGCGGTGTCGGCTCTCGTCGGCCGTCAGCGTGCGGCAGTGGCGGTCGTAGCCGAGCGTCGCCTTCGCGGCCTGCTGCTGCACGCGCAGCTTCGCGAGGCGGTCCTCGGTGCAGAAGCAGCGATACGCGGCGCCCTTCTCGAGCAGGTGGGCCGCGTGCTCCTGGTAGTGCGCGCCACGCTCGCTCTGGCGGTAGGGCCCGTACGGCCCGCCCACGTCGGGCCCCTCGTCCCATGACAGTCCCACCCAGTGGAGCGCGTCGTAGATCATCTGCTCGCTGTCGCTGCGAGAGCGCGACTGATCGGTATCCTCGATGCGCAGGATGAACTTGCCGCCCTGGCTCTTCGCGAACACGTAGTTGAACAGCGCGATGTACGCGGTGCCGACGTGGGGGTCGCCCGTCGGAGAAGGTGCGATCCGCACGCGAACAGGCCTGGCGCTCGCCATGGTGGGAGCTTGTAACACGCCATGGTAGCGTCGGGGAGCATGCCGGTGCTCGCCGTAGACCACGTGGACGGTGCGGTCGTGGCCGTGCACTCGCACTGGACCACGGACCGGTCGCGCATCGTCACCGACGCGACGGTGCAGACGGCCACGGGCGCCGTCGTGGTCAGCCAGCTCGGCGGCACGGTCGACGGCCTCACCATGCGCACGTTTCCGGGGCCCGCCCCGCTCGTGGTCGGCATGGCGGTCGCGCTGGGCACGCACGACGACCTGGACGCCTCGCGGGTGATGCACACCCTCGTCGACACGGTGCGCGTCCTCGCCGAGCCGGCGGGCTTCGTGCGGACGGGGCCGACCGGGTCCGGTCACTACCTCTACTGGGAGAGCAGCTGCGTCCAGGTCACCGTCGACAGCGCCGGCACCAAGGAGATTCCTGGCGACCAGGAGTTCGCGGTGATCGACGCGGCCATCGCGGAGTGGACGACGAAGACGGCCGGGTGCTCGTACTTCTCGATCCAGAGCGAGGGGCGCGCGCCCGTCGAGGTCGGCACGGACATGGTCAACGTGATCAAGTTCCGCGACTCGGCCTGGTGTCGGCCCGCGGTCGGCAACGATCCGGCGCGCTGCTACTCGTCGGCGGCGGCGGGGATCACGACCGCGGTCTATGTCGACGATGCGAACAGCCCCCGCGACGGCGCGATCGTGGATGCGGACGTCGAGATCAACGGCGCCGACTTCGCGATCGCGATCGGCGGCGCGACGCTCGGCAACCACGCCTGCAAGCAGGACCTGGCGAACACGCTGACCCACGAGCTCGGCCATCTCCAGGGGCTCGAGCACACGTGCACGACGCCGGGCGATCCACCGCGCCTCGACGGCGACGGGCAGCCCGTGCCGGCGTGCAACTCGACCGACGATCCGAAGATCACGCTGGCCACGATGTACAACTACGCGTCCTGCGACGAGACGTCGAAGGCGACGCTGGAGCCGGACGACGTCGCTGGCATCTGTCGGACGTACCCGACCGCCGCGAGCCCGGGCGCTTGCCACGCGGTCGGTGACACCGGGGGGTGTTGCTCCGTCGTGCCGCGTGCTCCGGGCACGAACCCTGCCCTGCCCGTCGCGCTGCTGCCGGTCGCCGGGCTGGGCGCGTTCGTGCTGACCCGGCGGCGCCGGGCAATGAAAAAGTAGCTGCGCCGCGGGTAGGCCGTCCCGGCACAAGGAGGGTCCCGAATGGCTGCGCCATTCACCCTCCTAAGTCGCTATCCTGTCGGCAT
>JAYSYE010000240.1:0-1775 GCA_043716635.1 Deltaproteobacteria bacterium
GCGCTCGCACCGTCCGCCGCGAAGCCCTGACGCCTCGTGGGGGCTGCGGTCGGCGAGAGCCGGGGCCCGGCTGGTCTGGCGCCCTGACGCATGCGGTGAACTTCGGCCTGGCCCGTCCGGATCGCTCCGTGAGCTGGGAACCGGCAAGGAGAGGCTCGGGGTCCCGATGGAGGATCCGGAGATCTGCGGCGAGCCGGCGGGCCGGCATCCAAGCACCATGCCGGGATTCCCAGGCGTGGGATCACGAGCACCAGCTTCCAGCGATGCCCGGCTCGCGATGGCTCGCGCACAGGTCGCCGCGGACTGGAATCGTGACCGATCACGCGAGTCCCGAAGTGGGTCGACGGGTCCTGCGCCGTCGACGGGAACGCGGCGGGTACGTCGGCGTGCAAGTCCGGGGTCGCGATGCACTTCAGCGGTCCGGTCAGCGCTGGTTCGAGACCGGACTCGCGCCATGCCTGTTCCTTCGGTCATGGCATCTGAGCGCGCGGCTTCGACCCTGCTTCGAAATCCTCCAGGCCACACATATCGAGAGCTTGCGCGGGGCGTACGGCTCAGCGGCATTCCAGACCCCCGTGGCTTGTACCCCCACTCGGCGCCGTCGCGACCTGAATCTGAATTGCATTTATTACTCGACATCCGCCGTATTTATCTATACGGTCTCGATGTGGTGGCGTCTCGCGCGAGGCAACTGGAGCTCGAAGTCCGCGCGCCTGGCACGCGGGCGCCCGGCGCGGGTCGGCCGAAGAAACAGTGGCCGAAGGGCGTGAAGCCGGCCGCCTCGCACGTGAGGCGCGAGCAGTTCGTGAAGGAGCGCGCACTGCACGTGACGCTGCGGACGCTTCCGGTGGCCAGGAACCTGCGCCGAATGGATGCGTATCGAGCCGTGCGTGTGGCGGCGCGTGTCGTGCTTCCGCGAGCCGCGTTCCGCCTCGTGCACTTCAGCCTCCAGAGCAACCACATTCATCTCATCGTCGAGGCGGAGAGCCAGCGCGAGCTCGCAAACGGGGTGCGCGCGTTCTCCATCTCCGTCGCGAAGTCGCTGAATGCGAAGCTGCGGCGTCGGCGCGGCGCGATCTTCGCGGACCGGTACCACTCGAAGGTGCTGTCGAACCCGACCGCGACGCGGAACGCGATCCGCTACGTGCTCAACAACTGGCTACACCACCAGGTTCGGGAGGACGACGTAGCCACGGTCGTCGACCCCTACTCCAGCGGTGCAAACTTTCTCGGTTGGAAAGAGCTCGGCGGCACGCAGCAGTTCGAGAGGAGCGACGGCTTCGAGCGCGTGAGTACGGCGGCACCCGAGTTATGGCTGACACGCGAGGGCTGGAAACGCGGCGGCGAGATCAGCGTATTCGCGATACCGCGATAGGCGTGCCGGGCCGCGCCTGATCGAGTTCGAGCGACGAAGCGGCACCGAGGGCCGATGGGGCACCTGTGGTCGGCGATGGTCGGCGGGTCGTCGCTGATCGGCGGATGCACGGCGGATGGTTGCAGGATTCTCGCGGTTGCCCGGGCGATGGCTCGCAGCGCGCGGACGGCTGCTAACCGTCGCCGTTGGTCCAGCTGCCCTCGCTGCCTTTGGCCAACGTACATTTTCACGCGGGCGTCGATCTGGTCCCGGCCCGAGGTGGTGTCGAGCGTCGCGTCGGCGGACTCGACGATCAGGTTCTCTATCACCCGATCTCGATGCGGCCCGCCGTCTCGATCGACGTGCCGGGAGCGAGCTCGTGCGCGGCGAGGATCGTGATCGCCGGCAGGTCCGGCTCCAG
>JAYSYE010000025.1:0-7792 GCA_043716635.1 Deltaproteobacteria bacterium
CGAGGGCCACGTCGAGCGCGGCCACGCTGGCGGAGGAGAGGTCGGTGCCACAGATGATCGACATGAAACCCCTTACGACAGGTACGCGAAGCGCTTCACGAGCACGAGCAACCGCCGGCGGACTGTGTCGTCCAGCCCGATGAAGCGGATGCCCATCCCGGGGTGGAGGTTGTCCGGCGCCCCGGGTCGAAACGGGTTCACCCAGATCACGGCGCCCTCCGCCTCGATCGAGTGGACGCCGCGGCCGGTCCCGTCGAGATCGCAGCGGAACCGCAGGTTGAGCAGTGTCCCGGCGGGCTCCGGGGTGATCGTCTTGACGAAGATGCCCGTGTCCGAGATGTCGGTGATGTACGCGAAGAGGTAGTTGTCCTCGCTCGCGTAATCGACCTCGAGATCGACGAGCAGCCTCGGCGCGCGTCGTCGCTCGGCCTCGCTTCCCTTGGGCGCCCGATCCATCGCGGTCGTCATAGCCCCGTTCGCCGCGCGAGGTCAATCGTCGGTGTGGCCCCGGGTCCGCGACGCTCAGTTGAGGTCGAGGTGCGCGATCTTGATGCGATCGTTCGTGTCGCGCATGTCGGCCGGCGACTCGCTGACGGGCATGTTCTTGAAGCTCGGCGAAGTCCCGGTGAAGAACCCGATCCACACGTCGTAGCCGCCGCGCGCGTAACTTCCGCCCCGCGTCGTCATCGTGTGCCGATCGGTGATGTAGTCGCCCACCTTCCACGTCGACGTCGGGCAGCGGTCCCCGATCGGCTTGTGGTCGCCGTTGCGAATGCGACCGCCGGGACCATCGACGTGCAGCAGCTGGGTCCAGGCGCCACCGACGTCGCCGAGCACCTTGTAGTAGGTGACCACCTCGAAGGTCCCGCTCCGCGGCAGCTGCGCGGGCAGGGCCCAGCCGACGAGCTCGATCTTCTTGTCCCAGACCACGCGCGCCTTGGGCCGGGTCTGGATGCGTAGCGGCGCCGCTCGCGAGATGAGCGTGCGCAGCGGGTTCTTGTCGGTGGTGCCATCGACGCGATTGGAGAGCAAGTAGCTCTTCAAGTTGCGATCATCGATCACGAAGTACGGGTGCTCGCCCATCTCGCGGTTCAGCGCGCAGCTCTCCGCGGGGACGAGCGGCGCGATCGCGAACACGCGCGTCGGCCGCTGCAGCGCGGCCACGATCTGCTGGCGCGTCTGCACGACCTCGGGGACCTGGTCGTCGTAGCTGCTCGCGGCGAGGCCGAGGTCACCCATGATGACGAGCGGCTCGGTGGCGTGTCGCAACCGTCGGTACGTGTCGAACAGCGTCTTCGACGACAGGTGCTCGGAGAGCCGGGGCTGCCACGCGAAGGGCCAGAACAGATCGAACGCGAGCGTCGCGGCGACCGTGGCGATCGTCCCCAGCCGGGCGAGCCGCGGGCGGCGCTCGCGTGCTCCCAGCGCCAGCGCGAATCCGAACGCGACCACCATGCCGAGCACGAGGACCCACAGGCGCGTCTTCAGGGCGAGCAGCCTCGACGCGCCGGGATACGTCACGTCGCTCCCCGCGACGAGTGACGTCAGCTTCTCCGCGAACGATTGCACGTCCTTGCCAAACGTCAGTGCAGCGAGCACCAGGAACACGCCCAGGAGTAGCCCCGAGCCCCTCGACGCCCCCACACCGGGGGCGGGGTCGAGGTCGGCCGCTCGCGGCGCGTCTGCTCGCGCCGCGTCCGCTCGCCGCGAGAGGAGGGGCTCGAGCCACGCCGCGATCGCGATCGCTACGGCCGGGAAGCCCGCCCAGATCGCGATCCCTGACTTGCGGACGAACACCTCGTTCGCGATCCACGCGCCACCCGCCCACGCGAGCGTCACGGCACCCAGCGTGCGGCGTCGCGAGTCGTCGTCGCGGAGCAGCGCGAACATCGCGATCGGCCCGAGGATGCCCCACGGGTACGTGCCGTAGGCGGCCTGCTCGAACGTGCTGTCGAACACGAAGCGCAGGTCGTCCTGCGCGGTCCACACCGCGCCGAGCGCCCACGAGTAGCAGCCCTCGTTGACGATCGCGTGGCCCGCGACCTGCCGGGCCGCCGGCACCATGCCCGCTGCCAGCCGCGGCGCGCGCACGTCGTAGAGCTGGTACGCGAGCAGGCCGAACAGCGCGATCACCGCCGCCGTGGCGAGCAGAGCCGGCAGGTGGGTGGCGATGGGGCTGCGCTCGGCGGACCGGCTCCGGACGCGCTCCACCACGGCTACCGCGAGCGGCACGCCGAGCCCGCCTGCGGCCGCGACGGCACCGAGCGGTACGATCAGGCCCAGGAGCGCGCCGCCGCCGCGGAACCCGATCACGACCCCCGCGACCAGCGCGGCCGTGCTGACCAGCGCATCGGCGATCCGCACCGCGAGCCGGCTCCCGCGCGGACGCGCCAGCGCGAGCACCGCATACACGACGAGCGTGGCGCCGCACGCGGTGCCGATCTCGGAGGTGAGGAAGCGCGACTGGAACGCGAGCAGCGGCATGGAGAGCAGGACCACCGCGGTCAGCACGCCCGCGCGCGCCGTCGCTCCGCGCATCGCGATGCCGGCGGCCGCGAGCACCGTGAGGAGCCCGAGGAGCGCGAGGGGCAGCCGGCGGCCGCGGTCGTCGTCGCTGATGTGATCGCGGCCGTACGCGATCGCGTGCGCGGTGAGGGTGCGGGCGGGCGCGTCCTTCGGCACCACCTTGGAACACTCGGGCAGGAGGGTTGGAGTGCGCGGGGGAGGGCTGGGCAGGATGGGCGTCGAGGCCGCCACCGCCAGCGGCGGCGCGACCTTGTCGGCGAGCGCGCGCTCCTGCGGGTCCCAGAGCCCATCGCGCCCCAGGCACGGCAGCAGCACGAGCGCGGCGAGCACCACGCACGCGCCGAGCGCGATCGGGGTTCGCCGCAGCAGGCTCATGGCCCGCGCGATGGCGCGATCCCCTGGCGCGAGCGCCGCTGCCAGCCGGCCAGCGGAGCGCGCGGCCCGTCGTGGCGCGACCGGCTCGCGGTCCGCGGGCGCCTCGCTCGGTTCGCTCGGTTCGCTGGCCACGGGAGGGGGACGGTACTCGCAAGTTGCGCCGCGCGAACAGGCCGGCGAGGATCGCATTCATGTCTGGCGAGCGGACCGCGCGCGCGACCGAGCTGGCCAGGCTCCATCGCGACATCCCGGTGCGGCGCTATCGCAGCCTCCTGGGCCACTGGTTCACGCGCTGGTTCCGGCCGCCGCGGGCCGCCTGTCACGAGCCGCCGGTGGTCGCCAACCCGGGCGATCTCACGCTCACGTTCGGCGGTCACGCGTCGGTGGTGCTGCGCTATCACGACCTCGCGATCGCGTTCGATCCGATGCTCGGGCGCTGGGTCGGTGGCGTGCGTCGTGCCGTCGAGCCGGGCCTCGCCCCCGGCGATCTCCAGGATGTCGGCCTCGTCCTGCTCTCGCACGGCCACGCCGACCACCTGCACGTCCCCACGCTGCGCCGGCTACCCCGCAGCGCGACCGTCGTCGTGCCCCCGGGCGGTGCGGCCTGGGTCTCGGGGCTCGGCTTCGCGCGCGTGGTGGAGCTCCAGCCCGGCACTGACTTCGCCCTGCGCGGCGTTCACATCACGGCCGCCACCACGTCGCACGGCGAGAGCGCGCTCGCACGCGGCCTCTCGTACGTGGTTCGCGGTGCCGGTCCGTCTGCGTTCCTGTGCGGTGACAGTGGCTACTTCTCGGGCTTCGCCCGCGTCGGCGACGAGTTCGCGCCCGACATCGCGTGCCTCCCGATCGGCGGCTTTCTTCCGGCGACGTTTCGCGCGCGCCACATGTCGCCGATGGACGCGCTGTTCGCGTTCGAGGACCTACGCTCGCGCATCCTCGTCCCGATCCACCACGGGGCGTTCGCGCTGTCCTACGAGCAGCTCGACGAACCCGCGCGGTGGCTGCTCGAGCTGGCGACCACGCGCAGCGTCCGCAGCCACGTGCACCTGCTCGCGGCCGGCCAGTCTGAAACCTTCACGACGTTGGTGTGATAGAACGCCATCGCCGTGCCCGCCGTGCCCGACGTATCCGTCGTCATCCCCGTCTACAACGAAGAGGGGATCCTGCGCGAAGCCGTGACCGACCTCCTCGCTGGGCTCGATCGCCTCCGCACCGCGCTCCAGTGGCCGGAGCTGACATTCGAAGTGATCCTCGCGGAGAACGGGTCGAAGGACCGCACCGTCGAGCTGGCCGAGCATCTCGCCGCCGAGATCCCGCAGGTCCGCACGTTCTCCCTCGGCGAGCCGAATTACGGCAAGGCGCTGCGCCGCGGCATCCTCGAGGCGACGGGCACCTGGGTCATCTGCGAGGAGATCGACCTCTGCGACGCTGACTTCCACCGCCGCGCGCTGGAGCACCTCCGCCACTCCGACTGCGACATGGTGGTGGGCAGCAAGGCGATGAAGGGCGCGATGGATGGCCGCCCGCTGTTCCGCCGCACCGCGACCAAGGTCATCAACAGCATGCTGCGCGTCGCGCTCGACTTCCGGGGGACGGACACGCACGGGCTCAAGGCGTTCCGCCGCGAGACGCTCATCCCGATCGTGCAGGAGTGCGTGATCGATCGCGATCTCTTCGCGTCGGAGCTCGTGATCCGCGCCGGTCGCGCGAACCTGCACGTGATCGAGATCCCGATCAAGCTCGCCGAGAAGCGCCCGCCGTCGATCAAGCTGACGAAGCGGGTGCCGCACGTGCTGCGCGGGCTCGCGAAGCTCACGTACGTGATCCGCTTCGGCGGCCGCCCGTAGCCGCGCGGTGGCTCAGCAGCTCCGCTGGGTCTCGGTGGCGACCTCGGCGAGCGTCGCGAACTCCCAGGCCGCGCCGATCGTGTCGAGCGTGGCCTCGAGCCGACGGAGCTTCTCCGCGATCGGGACCCGGAGATCGGGCTGGCGGGCGACGAGCTCGCCGGGGATGCCGTCGCGCTCCGCGTCCGCGAAGTCGATGCCGTGAAGCTCGAAGTTGAAGAACGGGCGACCGGTCATCGCCGCGAGGAGCCGGCGCCGCACGATCGCGGGGGCGACGATCAGCGAGGTGCCGATGGCCGGCAGCCGGAGCCCCGGTGTCACCGCGACCGGGAGCTCGACCACGGGTGCTTGCCCGCGGCGCCACGGCGCGGTCAGCGCGGGCCGGTACGGCTCCGCCGGAGCGATCAGCGCGCGCGGATCCGTCATCACGGCGCCGCTCGGACGGCGGGCGATCGCGAGCGCCGCCATCACCACGGCCTTCGCCGCGTAGTACGCCGGAGCCGGGAACACGGACGAGTCGTAGCGGTAGCCGCGGGCGGCGAGGCTCTCGAGCATCGCGACCGAGAGGTCGTAGCCGGGCGCCCGGAACCCGCGCGGCGCCGTGCCCGTGATCGCGCGCAACACGCGATCGCAGCTCGCGATCTCGCGATCCACGTCGGGCCGCGAGTGCCGCGCCAGGTCGTACGGATGCGAGTACGAGTGATTGCCGAGCTCGTCGCCGTCATCGGCCAGGGCGCGCAGCCGCGCGGCGTTGGCCGCCCGCGCGGCGCGATCCGCACGATCCGGCGCGTCGGCATCGGCGTCGCGGCCGACCACGAACCACGTCACGTGCAGGCCGCGCGAGCGGAACAGGGTTGCCGCCCGGGGCAGCGCGCGCTCGAGGATCACGTGCGCGAGCTCCGCGGGGGGCGCGCCGAGGCCGTGGATCCGGTAGTAGCAATCGATCGAATCGAGATCGATCGACACGGCACAGCGGGGTGCGGCCATCGCGCTACCGCCGCCGGACGACCGCAGCACGCGCGAGCTCGTCGACGCGCTCGTTCAGCGGGATGCCCGCATGACCGGCGACCTTGACGAACCGCAGATCCGCGAACTCCTTCACGACGCCACGCAGCTTCGCGACCAGCTCGACATTCGCCTTGGCCTTCCACGGCTTCGTGAGCAGCCCGATCGAGTACTGCGAGTCGGAGTAGACCACCGTGGTCCGCTTGCGATCCGCGATCGTCTCGAGCCCGCGCAGGATCGCCATCAGCTCGGCGATGTTGTTGGTGCCCTCACCGAGGTACTCCGACAGCTCGCGCTCCTTGCCATCCTCGATCACCACGACGCCGAGCCCCGCCGGCCCGGGATTGCCCGTGCACGCGCCGTCCGTCCACACGTGGATCGCATCGGCGGGCACCGCGGCGCTCGTGGCGCCCGTGCCCGTGGCGAGGCCGGCCGCCTTGGGCTGCGCGCCCGCATGCTTCACCTCGGTGCGCTCGGGCGCCGGCTCCCCGGCCTCGAACTCGAGCGGCGGACCCGACGGCAGCGACAGGTTTCGCGCGCTCGCCTTGTAGACCTTCGCGCCCGCGCCGGCCTTGTAGACGACCTCGACGCGACCCGTCGCGTCCTGCACCAGCGCGCGCGCACCGTCGACGCGCGCCCACACGTCCGCATCCCGCAATCGGTGCTGGAGCCAGAGCATGGCGCACCCTAACACGAGGTGATATAAGCCCCGCGATGCGCACCCTCCATCGCACCCTCTCCACGGCTGTCATGACGGCCGGTCTCGCGGCGACGATTGCCGCCTCGCTCGCCGCGGGCGGCTGCAAGAAGGATGGCGCCGGCGGTGGCAGTGCCAGCGCGTCCGCCTCGTCTGATCTCGCGTTGCTCCCCGTCGATGCCGACTTCGTCGCGGGCTTGAACCTCAAGCAGCTGCAGACCAGCGGCATGTGGACCAAGTACGTCCAGCCGCAGATCATGAAGGGCGACACGGCGACCAAGCTCGCCGACTTCAAGTCGAAGTGCGGCTTCGACCCGATCGCGTCGATCACGTCCGTGTCGGTCGCCGGCTCGATGGCCGGGAGCCAGGACGTCGTGATGGTCGTGCACGGCCTCGACAAGTCCAAGGTCGCCGCGTGCGTGGACAAGGAGAAGGCGGAGATCGAGAAGGACGGCACCACCCTCACGAAGGATGGCGACTTCTTCATGATCACGAAGGAGGGCAAGACCGCCGCGATGACGTTCGTGAACGACGGCACGCTCGTCGTGGGCTCCGGCAAGTACGGCAGCAAGGCATCGCTGGTCGACGTGTCGGCCGGCAAGACCGCGCTCAAGACCTCGGCGACGTTCACCGAGATGTACAAGAAGATCGATACCAGCAAGTCGATCTGGTTCTTTGCGAACGGCAGCTCGAAGGCGTTCGACCAGGTGCAGGGCATGCTCAGCACGCGCCCGGTGGCCGTGTTCGGCTCGCTCAATGTCACGGACGGCATCGCGCTCGATGCGCGGATGCGCGTCGACTCCGCCGGCAAGGCCACGGAGATGGCGAACACGTTCAAGGGTCAGATCGAGGGCCTCAAGCAGATGGCGGACAAGGCCGAGATGTCGGCGGACGGCTCCGACGTCCATGTCTCGATCGACATGTCCCAGCAGAAGCTCCAGAGCGCCATGCAGACGTTCGGGCCGATGCTCGGCCTCGGCGGCATGGGACAGTAGGCGACCCCACTTGCTGCACCGCCGCCAACGCGCCGCGCTCGCGACGATCGCGCTGGTCGCGGCGCTCGCGGGCTGCGGCTCGAAGAAGCACGGCAACGGGGCCCCACCGGCGGCGGTGACGGGGCTCGCTGCGGTGCCCGCGACGGCTCGCGTCGTCGTGGGCGCCGATGTCGCGAAGCTGGCGGCGTCTCCGATCGTGAAGCGCGCGGTCGAGCAGTTGTTCCTGCGCGACGCGACGCTCTCGGACGGCTGGTCCCACGTGCGCGACGCCTGCAAGCTCGACCTCGTGAAGCAGGTGAAGCGCGTGATGCTCGTGCTCGGCCCCGAGGTGGCGGGCGCGAAGCCCGGCA
>JAYSYE010000241.1:0-1773 GCA_043716635.1 Deltaproteobacteria bacterium
CCCGTCCCGGCGTACGCGAGCACGAGCCGCGACGGCATCGCGCGGACCGCGCGCCACACCCGCGGCACCAGCGCGAGCGTCACCGTGACGATCACCATGCGCCACCACACGAGCGGCAGCGCCGGCAGCGCGATCAGCTTCCCGAGGATCGCCGTGAAGCCCCACAGCACCACGCACGCGTGGATCTGGAGCTGCGCCGTCCGCGCGGCCGGGGACGCTACTTCGCGTCCGCGAGGATGTTCAGACATTCATCGACCCACGGATCGCGAGCCAGCGTCTCGCGCCACGTCTTGTTCGGATCGAACGCTTTCGCCGCTCCGCCACCGTCGGCGGGCTTCGCACCCGGCGTCGGCGGCGTGGCCCCGGGCGGCGGCTCCTTGGCGGCCGCTGGCTTCGCGCTCGCGAACTGGTCGGCGACGATCGTCACCGTGTACAGCGCGGGCGCCTTCGCGAGGTCCGGAGACGCCGCCTCGATCGCGGCCTTCTGCTCCTTGCGGCGGGCCTCCCACGCCGTGCGCTGCAGCGGGATCCGGGTGTCCTGCTGCCGCGCCTTCAAAAGCGCTGTCAGCCCCGCGACCTTCGTCAGCGTCGCGTTCTTCGCCACGCGCAGCGCCGAGGCCTTCGCGAGGGCCGCGCCATCCCACGCCCACGGCCACAAGGTGAATTGCTGCTTGTCGATCGACGACCACGCGATCGCGTGATCGAGCGTGCTCTCGCCCGACTCGATGTAGCCGGCCGGATCCGGCAGCACCACGTCGGGCACGACGCCCCGACGCTGCGTCGAGCTCCCGCCCGGCCGGAAGAACTGCTGGATCGTCAGCTTCAGCTCGCCGAGCTCGATCCGACCGCCCGTCAGCCGGTCGAGGTCGATCACCGTCTGGACGGTGCCCTTGCCGTGCGTGGTCGCGCTCTGTCCGACGATGATGGCGCGCCGGTAGTCCTGCAGCGCACCGGCGACGATCTCGCTGGCGGACGCGCTGAACCGGTCGACCAGCACGACCAGCTTGCCGTCATACGCCTCACCCTCGTGCGTGTCCGCGAGCACCTCGCGCTTGTGATCGTAGTCCTGCACCTCGACGACGGGCCCCTTGTCGATCAGCGCGCCCGTCAACTCGACCGCCTCGTCGAGGAGGCCGCCGCCGTCGCTGCGCAGGTCGAGCACCACGCCCGCGACCTTCTTCGCCTTCATCTGGCCGAGCAGATACGCGACGTCTTCGCCCGCGCGGCGCTGCCCCGGATCGCGTCCGCCATAGAATCCCGGCAGGTTGATGTAGCCAAAGGCCGGTCGACCCTTGCGCGTCAGGATCGCGCCGCGGGCGAACGTCTCCTCGATCACGATCTTGTCGCGCGTGATCGCGACCATCTCCGCCGCACCTGCCTGCTTCTGCAGCTTGAGCTTCACCACGGTGCCCTTCGGCCCGCGGATCATCTTCACGACGTCGTCGATCGGCAGGTCGAACACGTCCACCGGCGGCTGCCCCGGGTTCTCGACCGCGAGGATCGTGTCGCCCGCGTCGATACCGCCCTGCCGCGCGCTCGCGCCGCCGGGCACGATCTCGACGACCTCGATGTAGTGATCTTTCTCCTGGAGCCGTGCGCCGATGCCTTCGAGCGAGCCGCTCATCGCGATGTCGAAGTTCGCCTTGGCGGCCGGCGGCAGGTAGTCGGTGTGCGGATCGAGCGCGGCCGTGACCGCATTCACGACGTCGGCGGCCGCATCCATCGGGCCGGGCGTGCGGAGGCGCGCGAACCGCCCCGCGTACGTCTTCGCGA
>JAYSYE010000242.1:0-16918 GCA_043716635.1 Deltaproteobacteria bacterium
GTCTCCTCGGCCTCGATCGCGGCCTCACCCTCGCGGAACGAGGGGTACTTCAGCGCCGGCACGAGATCCGTCTTGAGGCGGGTGTTGCGGACCTTCCGGTTGCGGTGCGTGGCTCGTGCCGGGCCCGAATCGTAGAGGTCGCGCGACGGCGGCATCGGCAGGCCCATGCGCTCCGTCAACCACGTCGCGTACTCGAGCTGCGTGGTGGGCTCGTCATCTGCCACGAGGTACAGCGACCCGCGAGCCGCCCGCTCCTCGGCGGCGAGGATCGCGCCGACGGCATCGTCCACGTGGATGCGTGAGATCGCATGGCGACCGTCGTCGAGCAGCTTGTAGTCGCCCTTGCGGAGCCGGGTCCGCACGCCGCGGCCGGGGCCGTAGACCGGGGCGAGCCGCAGCACGACCGTCCGCATGCGCTCGAACTCGCTGGCGGTGACCTCGGCCTCGTCGCTCTGCACGTTCTTCATCGCGGAGTCGTCGGCGACCGGGGAATCCTCGTCGATCCACACGTCGTCATCGGGGCGGTCGCCGTAGAGCCCGCTCGAGCTCAGGTACACGAAGCACGCGGCCCCGGCGCCATAGGCGGCCTGCAGCGCCTGGCGCACCGCGCGCCCCGGAGGCAGCGCCGTCACCGGAGGCACCGAGTACACGACGGTCCCCCCGGAGACGCCCGAGAGGATCGCGGGCAGCTGCTTGGGCACCGCGACATCGGCGAACTTCACCTCGACACCGAGCGCGGCCAGCGGGGCAAGGCGACCCGTGCCGCGCGCGCACACGCGGACCGTGCGACCCGCCGCGATCGCCGTCTTCGCGAGCCGAGTACCGACATAACCGCAACCGAGGATCACGAGCGGGCCCATGGACCGCGAGTGTACGCTCGCGGCCGGTAGGGCGCTCGCAGGCCAGGGTTACTCGCCCGCTGCAGGTGCCGCCGCGCCGCCGCTTCCGGCACCGCCGCCGCTGCTGGCCGCGCCGCCGCCGCTGCCGAACATGCCCATCAGCTGCTGCGCCATCGGCCCGATCATGCCGGCGATCTTCTGGCCCTTATGGCCGAACATGCCGCCGATGCTCTGGATCATGCCCCCGATGTCGAAGCCGGCGCCGCCGGTCACGGTCACGGTCTCGGCGCTGGTGAGGGACTCGAACGCGGGCGCAGCGGGATGGGTCATGACCGGTCGAGTTGCATCGCCCAGGCCAGCGCTAACTCGTGGAAATGGCGGGCGTCGTGGGGCATGCGCGTGCAGCCCACGAGCGACACCCTGCTACCGGCTCGATGCAGTCGCGGCGTCGCCGCGGGGCAGTCGCAGCACGCGCACGAGATAGCTCGTCACCGCTGCGATGCCGAGTGCGGCCGTGGCAAGCGCGGCGGGGAGAGCGTACTCGGGCCGCCCGACGATCACGGCGAGCGCGCCGAACTGCGCGACGGTGGCGGCCTTGCCGAGGGGGTCCGCGTGGAGGTTGCCGCGCGCCTGGTGCCGCGCGAGATAGACCGCGGCGAGCGGCAGGAACAGCAGCTCGCGCGCACCGACGAGCGCGAGGAGCAGCGTGTCGTGCGTGCGGAGCCACAGCGCGAGCACCACGAGCACGACGAAGACCTTGTCCATGGCGGGATCGAGCCAGCCGCCGATGTCGGGGCCGCCGGCGCCGCGCCGCTTCAGGGCGCGAGCGATGGTCCCGTCGAGCGTGTCCGTGAGCGCGGCCGCGCCGATGGCGGCGAGCGCGAGGTGGGGCGTCGCGTACGTGTAGTAGAAGGCGATCGCGAGCGGGATCCGGACGAGCGTCAGCGCATGGGCGATCCACAGCATGGCGGCCTCAGCGGGCGGTCGCGCAGTCGCGCGCGGGGAGGTGGAGCTGCGCGAGTAGCCAGGTCGCAGCATCCGCGGCGGTCGAGCCTTGCCCGTCGACGCGGAGGTTGGCGGCGCGCATCTGCTCGACGGTGATGGCGCCGCGGAGGTCGCCGAGGGCGCACGCGATGCGCGGATCGTTCGCGACGCGGGGGCCGAGCAGCAGCATCGCGTCGTACGGAGGGAGCGCGGCCTCGGGATCGGCGAGCACGACCAGGTCGTTCGCGGCGATGCGCCCGTCGCTCGAGAACCCCGCGATCACGTCGACATTGCCGCGGCCGATCGCCTCGTACAGCAGCGTCGGATCGAAGGTCGTGGTGCGGCGGAAGCGGAGGTCGTACGCGGCCCGTACCTCGGCCCACTCGCGGCGGCCAAAGAACTCGTAGTCACCGCCGATGACCAGATCCGCCGTGTGGGGCGCGAGATCGGCGATCGAGTGGAGCTGCCACTTCGTCGCGAGGTCGCGACGCACGGCGATCGCGTACGCATTCTCGAACCCGAGCGAGCCGAGGCTGCGGATGTTCGCGTCGTGCGCGAGCCATGCCTCGACCTCGGCGAGCACGCGCCAGCGCGGCGCACTGCCGGGCCGATGCATGAGGTTCGTCCACAGCGTGCCCGAGTAGTCGACGTAGAGATCGATCTGCCCGCCGCGCAGGGCGTCGAACACGACGGTGGAGCCGAGCGACGACACGACCTCGACGGCGAGGCCGCTCGCCTCGAGGCGCGCGCGGAGCAGCTCGGCGAGGATGTACTGCTCCGTGAACGTCTTGCCGCCAATGCGCACGCTCGTGATCGCGCGGCGCTCGATGCTCGTCGCCTTCGGGCGCGCGGTGTGGGCGAGCGTCGCGCCATCGCCGCCACGGGTGCAGCGGGGGAGCACCGCGAGCACGAGGACCACGAGCAGCCCGAACGCACCGACCGGCAGCGCGAGGCGGCGTCGGCGCGAGCCCCGGCGCGCAGCGAGGGCGCGCTCGGTCGCGCCCAGCACGAGATCGAGGGCGATCGCGAGGGCGGCCGAGGCGGCGACCCCGACGAGCAGCATCGACCATTGCCGCGTCTGCAGGCCGGCGAAGATGTAGTTGCCGAGGCACTCCTGCCCGACGGGCGTGGCGAGCGTCGCGGCGCCGACCGTCCACACGGCGGCCGTGCGGATGCCGGCGGCGATCACGGGCGCGGCGAGCGGCAGCTGGATCTGGCGGAGGATCTGGCCGTTCGCCATTCCCATGCCGCGGGCGGCATCGATGATCGCGGGATCCACGCCGCGGAGGCCGGTGATGCCGTTCCGCAGGATCGGCAGGATCGCGTAGAGCGTCAGCGCGATCACGGCCGGCGCGAACCCGAACGGCGAGAGCCCGAGCCCCAGCCCGTGGGACTCCGCCAGCAGCGGCACCATCAGCGCGAGCAGCGCGAGGCCGGGGATGGTCTGGACCACCCCCGCGACGCCGACGATCGCGAAGGCGAGCCGCGGGCGCCGGGACGCCGCGATCGCGAGGGGCAGCGACACCGCGATCCCCGCGATCAGCGCGACCAGTGCGAGCTCGAGGTGACTCGCGAGCAGCGGCGGGAGCCCGCGCAGGAGCGCGATCACGGCGAGGTCCTCATGGCGCGGGTCTCGCGAGCGCGGCGAGCTGCTCGGCGTGGTGGCGCACGCTCGCCACGAGGCGCGCGACGTACTCGTCGGCGGGCGCCGCGAGCAGCTCGGCGGGCGTGGCCACCTGCCGGAGCTGCCCGCGATAGAGCACGGCGACCCGATCGGCGAGCGTGAGCGCCTCGACCAGGTCGTGCGTGACGATCACCGTGGTCAGCTTCAGCTCGGCGTGGATCGCGCGCAGCTCGGCCTGCAGCGCCGTGCGCGTGATCGGATCGAGCGCACCGAACGGCTCGTCGAGGAGGAGCACCGACGGCCTCGCCGCGAGCGCCCGCGCGACGCCGATGCGCTGGCGCTGTCCCCCCGAGAGCTCGTCGGGATAGCGCGCGCGATACTCGGCCGCGGGGAGCCCCACCAGCTCGAGGAGCGTGTCGACGCGAGCCGTGACGTCGGGCTCGGACCACGCGAGGAGCCGCGGCACCACGGCGATGTTGTCGGCGACGGAGAAGTGCGGGAACAGGCCGGCCGCCTGGATCACGTAGCCGATCGTGCGGCGGAGCGCGACCGGATCGCGGGTGCGCACGTCGTGGCCATCGACGCGCACGGTGCCCGCCTCCGGATCGACGAGCCGGTTGACCATGCGCAGGAGCGTGGTCTTGCCGCTGCCGGACTCGCCGAGCAGCGCGACCAGCTCCCCGCGACCGACCGTGAGCGACACCGCATCGACGACGGGGCGGTCGGTGTTCGGGTACCGCTTCGTGACTTCGACGAGCTCGATCACGCGCGCGCCGATAGTAAGCTGCCGCGCATGCAGCGCGCGGGGCTCCTCGGACGATTGATGATCTTCGGGGCCTGCGCGGGAGCCGTCGCGGCGTCCGGCGCGGGTGGGCTCGGGTGCTCTGGCGGGGCCCGGGCCGTCCCGCCGCAGCCGCCCGCGGCCACGCTGCCCGCGCCGAGCACGCACTGCTATGCCGGCGTCAGCTCGGGCATGGGGCAGCAGACGCGCACGGTCGCGCGGCGCACGATGAATCCCGCGGCGGGCGAGATCATCGAGGACGTCTCCAACGACGACCAGGGCGCCCACGGGCAGAACCACTTCCACGTGGTGATGACGGTGACGGGCGACGCGTTCACGATGGCCGAGACCGGCGGCGCGTTCGCGGGGACCGGCACGCTCGAGGGCGAGCCCTGGGCGTGGACCTCGTGGCGCTCGGTGGCCACGATCCCGAACGCAGGCATCGAGGTGACGTCGAGCGACGACGTGACGCCGTCGGGGATGGTTGCCAGCAAGGAGATCCGGCAGGGCGGCAAGGTGGTGGCGACCACGCACGAGGAGCTGAAGGCGTTCGAGTGCGCGAAGTACGACGCCGCGATCGCGGAGCTATCCGTCGCGCCCGTGGATCCCGCGGTGTGCGAGCGCGCGTGCCGGAACTACGCGTCGCTGAAGCTCGCCGCGGCGGGGAAGCCGGCGGACGAGATCGACGCGATGATCGCGAGCGGCCTCGGCGAGTGCGTGCAGCAGTGCGTGGCCGCGAACAACGGCAAGCAGACGACGTGCCTCGCCGAGGCCTCGACGGTCACGGACGCGAGCGGCTGCATGACGACGCCGTAGCACCGGTCGGCGCTCAGCGCAGCGCGCCGAGGTCGTAGGTACGCGTGTAGCCGCGCGAGCGGTTCTCGATCCGCACGGAGATCGCGCCCGTGTCGCTGTACGTGTAGGTCTCCGCGATCTCGTCGGCGGCGGGCAAGGCGCGGCGCTCGGCGGGGAGATCCGCGAGGTCCTCGCGATCGGCGAGCTCGGCCGTGTACGGGAAGTACACATCGGCCAGCGGCACGAGGTCCTGCACGGGCTGGCCCGCGCGGTCGAGCTTGCCGCACTCGATGAAGCGCAGGTGTCCGACGGTATGAGTCGGTCGGTAGCGGCGCACGACCGTGCCGGCGCCGGCATCCTTGGCGATGAGCCGATCGAAGATCTTGTCCGCGCCGCTCTCGCCCTCGCGCCACACGCCGAAGTGCCGCGTGGTGGCCTCGCGGACCATCACCGACTCGTCGGGATCGGCGGCGAGCGCGAGCCCGATCGCGGTGGCGGCCGCGGGCTGCGGCGCGAGCTGGAGCTTCTTGCCGAAGCGCGCGCGCAGGACCCTCGCGACGGCCGGGAACGCAGCCGCGCCGCCCACGAGATAGATGCCGCCGAGGGCGCGCGGGTCGTCGAGCGCGTCGAGCCCCGCGAGCACCTGCTCGGTGAGCGCGATCGTCTGCTCGACCAGCGGCGCACAGCGCGCGTAGAGCTCCGTCGTGTCGATCTGGACGGTGCCGGGCTCGCCGGGACCGTCGCCGAGATCGACGAGCAGCTTCTTGCTCGCGGGTCGCAGCGATTCCTTGGCCTCGCGCGCGCGCTCGAGCCCCGCGGCGTCGGTGAAGGGCTCCCGCCCGGCCGCGATCTGCGCCGCGTGCAGGATCAGCTCGTCGAAGTCGTCGCCACCGAGGCGCGCGATGCCCTCGGTCGCGATCAGCTCGAAGCGCTTGCCCTCGAGCGAGACCGCGGACGTGTCGAACGTGCCACCACCGAGGTCATACACGACGACGTACTTCTTCGGGCTGCGCGGCCCGATCGCCGCGAGGTGGCGATGCGCGAACTCGATCGCCGCGGCAGTGGGCTCGTTGAGCATGCCGATCGGCGTGAACCCCGCGCGCCGGAACGCCTCGAGCGTCAGGAAGCGTTGCCGCGAGGATGCGTTCGCGGGCACGGCGACCATCGCCTCCAGCGGACCGGTGACCTCGAGGTTGCTGCGCTCCTCGAGCGCGATCCGGAGCTCCGTGAGAAACGTCGTCCACAGCCCGAGCGCGGTGATCCCGGGCAGGCCGGGCACGATCGCGTCCGGGGCGAGCGTGCTCGCGACGCGCTTGATCGAGCGGACGGCGTGGGTGGCGGTGCCATCGCCGATCACCCGCGCGGCCTCCCAGCCGACGACGAGCTGGCCGTCCACCAGCGCCGCAAGCCCCGGAACGTACTCGGTAAATTCACCGCCGACATCGAACGCGGCAATGGGATGGCGGCCATCGCGCGCGGCCGCGACCACCGTGCGCGTCGTGCCGAAATCGATGCCGAGGCGCATGGGCCGCATGCTAGCGAAAATCACGATCCGGTGTCGGACGGACCGCGTACGGTTCGTCCTCCGACCATGCAAAAGATCACGACGTTCTTCACGTTCGACGACCAGGCCGAGGCGGCCGCGAACCTCTACACGTCGCTGTTCGAGGACGGCAAGATCATCGAGACCACGCGCTACGGCGAGGCCGGCCCCAAGCCGAAGGGCACCGTCATGACGGTGACGTTCGAGTGCGCGGGCCAGCGCTTCGTGGCGCTCAACGGCGGACCGAACTTCACGTTCTCGCAGGGCATCTCGCTGTCGGTCGCGACCGAGTCGCAGGCCGAGACCGACGAGCTGTGGGCCAGGCTCGAGGCGGATGGCGGCAAGCCCGTCGCCTGCGGCTGGATCACCGACAGGTTCGGCGTGTCCTGGCAGATCACGCCGACGATGCTGCCGCGCCTGCTCTCGAACCCGGACCGTGCCGTGGCCAACCGCGTGATGCAGGCGATGATGAAGATGGTGAAGATCGACATCGCGGCGCTCGAAGCCGCCGCAAGGGGCTGAGCGGCGGTCGGAGTCCGGCGGCCTCGAGGCTATGCCGCGCCCCGCGGGCGTCGGAGGGCGAGCACCACCGCCGCGACGATGAGGAGATTCGCGACGAGCGTCGTGAGCCCGAGTCGCTCGTGCGCGACCGCGGCGCCGAGCAGCACGGCGAGCGTCGGGTTCACGTACGCGTAGCTCGTCGCGACCACCGCGCGCGCGTTGCGCAGGAGCCACGCGTAGGCGGGGAACGCGACGAGCGAGCCCGCGACGCAGAGGTAGGCGAGCGCCAGCCAGGCCCGCATCGGTGCGGACGGCGGGAAGTGCTCCCCGCGCACCAGGCCCCCGACGAGCAGCCCGGCCGCGCCGGCGAGCATCTCCATCCCGGAGAGCATCACCGCGTCGCGCGCGGAGGGGCCGGTGAGCTTCCGCGCGAGGATCGACCCGAGCGCCCAGCACACCGGTGCCGCGAGCAAGATCGCGATGTGCAACGGGCGTCCCTGCAGGGACGGGCCGCCCATCAGCACGAGCACGCCGCCGAAGCCGAGCGCGAGCACGAGCCACTCGCGCCGCGTCGGAGGCTCGCCGGCCACGATGCCGAGGACTCCGACCCACAACGGCATCGTCGCGCACACGACCGCGGCCCCGCCCGAGGACACCGTGCCCTCCGCGATCGCGACGAAGCCGTTGCCGCCCACGAACAGCAGCACGCCCACCGGCAGCACCGCGATCCACTCGCGCGCGGCCGGCCACGCGCCGAGCCGCAGCCGACCCCAGGCGAGCATCACCGTCCCCGCGACGCCGTATCGCAAGGCCGCCATGAGCAGCGGCGGGAGCGCCTCGATCGCGTACCGCATCACGAGGTACGTGGAGCTCCAGATCACGTACACGGCGCCGAGGCACAGCGCGAGCTGGAGGCTGGGTGGGGCGCGATCAGGCTTCGACATCGACGCCGCTCGGGTTAGGCGTATCATCCGTCCTTCCTGTCGGCACGAGCGAGGCATCCATGAAGTACGTGAGTCTTCTTCGGCCCCGGCCCCGGCCGCCGATGCCGTCGCTGGCCGCCCTGGCGCTCGGTCTGACGATCGCTGCCTGCAGCGCCCGCGATCCCAACACGCCGCCGCCGGCGGGTGCGGGCCCGTACTTCTTCGAGCCGATGTTCTTCAACACGGAGGTCTCGTCCGCCGCTCTCGATCCGGACAGCGCCGCGATGATCGCCTCGCTCCGCGCCGCGGGCGGCTGGGGCAACGGCGACCGCATGCAGATCGACTTCTCGTTCGACGTGCTCACCGCCGGCGACGACGTCCGCCTCGAGGCGTTCACCCCCACCGACGACTGGTACGACCCCGATTGCGACACCGGCCTGGTCCCGCTCCCCGAGGGCGGCAACGTCGAGGGCGAGTCCGGCTATCGCTGCACGACGGACGGCGACTGCCACCTAATCGTGAACGACATCGCCACCGGCCACCTGTTCGAGATGTGGCGCACCGACCTCCTGGACACCGGCACGCTGCTCGGCGGCTGCCTCGCGAAGTGGGACACGCACGCGAAGTACGAGTCGACGCTCCGCGGCGAGCAGTGTACGAGCGCCGATGCGGCAGGCCTCCCGATCGCCCCGCTCCTGTTCACGGCCGACGAGGTCGCCGCGGGCGAGATCACCCACGCGATCCGCTTCATTCTGCCGAACAATCGCGTGCAGCAGTCGTACGTTCGCCCGGCCACCCACGGCACGCGCACGTCCGGCGGCTCCACGGCACCGTCGTACGGCGTCCACCTGAGGCTCCGCGCGGACTATCCGCTCGACACGCTCCCGAGCGAGGGCGCCCGCGTCGTCGCGCGTGCGATGCAGCGCTACGGCATGATCCACGCGGACGGTGGCAACATCGCCCTCACGGCTGCGACCGATCGCTACACGACCGCGAAGTGGGACGGCCTCCTCGACTCCCACGACCTCGCCGCCCTGAAGGTCGAGGACTTCTCCGTGATCGACGCGGGCGCCGCCATCCCGCTCACGCTCGACTGCGTCCGCTCGCCCCGGTAGCGAGCCCGGTAGCGAGCCCGGTAGCGAGTGTATCCTGCGGCCCATGGCCGACGACCCGCCGCCGCTCGATCCAGATCTCGCCGCCGAGCTCGAGCGGCAGGCCGACACCCTGAAGGGCTTGCCGCCAACCGCCGACGCGCTCGTGCAGTTCGAGTGGCTCGTCAACACCCTGATCTTCCGCAAGCAGATCCCGGAGTCGTTCCGCCGCCTCATCGCGCGCATGCGCGGGACCGACATGGGGCGCGCGTCGCCGACGGTCCGGCTCCACGTCTTCCACGACAAGTACGAGGCGATCGAGCCCGAGATCGACTGCGCCGCGCACCTGCACCTGTGTCAGGCGCGCTGCTGCTCGTTCCAGATCCCGCTCAGCAAGCAGGATGTCATCGAGGGCAAGCTGCCCTGGGTGATCGAGCATCCGTACATGATGCCGAAGGATCGCGAGCACAAGCGCTGCACGCTCATCACCGGCACCGGCGGCTGCACCGCCTACGAGTTCCGACCGTCCGTGTGCCGCACCTACGACTGCCGCCTCGACAAGCGCGTGTGGCTCGACTACGAGAATCGGGTTCCGGCTCCGATGGTGGACATCGAAGGGAACCTGATTCCGAACCTGCCGGGCGAGCCGCCCGCGCCGCCGGCCGCGCCCTAAAAGCTGGCGACCAGCGACAGGCCCGAGTAGGCCGTGTAGCCGCGCACCATCACGTAGTAGTCACCCGCGGCCGTGCCGGGCAGGCTGCACGACTCGTTGCTGCCGTTCTGGTACGGGCGGCAGGAGTAGGTCGTCGTCGTCGGGCGGCTGCCCTGGCGGGTGTAGAGGTCCGCGTCGCCCGTCGAGCCCGTGGTCTTCACGGACAGCGTCGCGCCGGCCGGCACCGCGATGCGCCAGTACTGCGCGCTGCTCGCCGCACCCGCCACGCCGGTCACGGCCGTGCCGTTCGTCAGGTACGGGTCGCCGGTGGTGCCACCGCCGCCGCCCGCGGGCGGGACGTACTTGCCGGTCAGCGAGATGCCCGTGTAGGCCGCGTAGCCGTTCAGCATCACGTAGTAGGTGCCGGCCGCCGGATTGGTGATGACGCAGTTCTCGGCGTTGCCCGACACGTAGGGGCGGCAGGTGTACGTCGTGGTCGTCGGCTTCGTGCCGGCCTGGACGTACATGTCCGCGTCGCCCGTGCCGCCCGCCATCGTGACGGTCAGCGACGCCTGGCCCGCGGGGACCACCAGCGAGTAGTACGTCTGCGAGCCCGTCGCGCCGGCGAGGCCCGTCTTCGCGACGCCGTTGGTCAGCACCACATCGGTCGTGCCGCCGCCGCCGCCGCCACCCGTACCGCCGCAGCTCGCGGGCGCCGTGCCGACGCCGATCGCGGCCCATGCACAGCCGACCGCGTCCTTCGTGGCCGCGTCGTAGCCGAGCGCCGTGGTGGCCTGCTCCATCGAGGTGCGGACCTGCGCGTACTTCGACGTCGACGTCAGGTAGTCGGTCTGCGCCTTGTACATGATGCGGATCGCCTTCTCCATCCCGATGCCCGGCACGACGGTCGTCGACTTGCCGGTCGGGTGCGTCCCGCCCTTCGAGAGCAGACAGAAGGCGAGGTTGCCGAGCCCCGAGCTGTAGTGCACGTCGAGGTTGCCGACGGTGCTGGTGTAGTAGTCCGCCGAGGCGCCGTCCTGGCTCGGGTTGCACATGAAGCGGAGGCCGCCCGCGATGACGTTCTCGCCGATGAGCCAGGTATTGTTCGAGACGGTGAGCGTGCCCGTCTTGCCGCCATCGGTCCACGCCTCGACAAAGGCGCCGAAGATGTCGGACATCGCCTCGTTCATGCCGCCGGACTCGCCGGAGTAGTTCAGGTTCGACTCGGCCGCCGTCACGCCGTGCGTGAGCTCGTGGGCCGTCACATCGACGGAGCGGGCGAGCGGGGCGCACGACTGCGCCGGATCGCCGTCGCCGTACACCATCTGCGTGCCGTTCCAGTACGCGTTGCAGTAGTTCGTCGAGTAGTGGACGCTCGAGATCAGCGCCCCGCCGGCATTGTTGTACGAGTCACGCGCGAAGAAGTTCTTGTATGCCTCGTACGCGTCGCCCGTGCCCTCGTAGGCCGCGTTGACATCGGTGTCGCTCACGGCCGCCTGGCCCTCGGAGCGCTTCAGCGTGCCCGGCAGCGCGGTGCCGCCGGCGAGCCCGTAGACCTTGCGGCTCTCGGCGAACATGATCTGCGGGTAGTCGGCGACGACCTGATTGGTGTCGACATCGACGTAGACCTTGTCGCGCTTCGGGTCCTGGCCCCGCTTGCCCTCGACCACGGACTCGTACGCCTTGTGCATCACGCCGTCGGCGGTCTCGATGTAGACGAGGCGCGTCGCCGTGGTGGTCAGGCCCGCGAACCGCGCGTCGGCGAGGATCGTCGACTTCGCCGCGGACTCCGTGATCGCGTGAGCGCCGAGCTCGGCGGCGATGTCGCCGCGCGCGGTGCCATTGACGGAGTACACGGCGCCCTTGACGTCGACGTGGACGATCAGGTCACCACCGATGACGTCGAGGCCGGCGTGCTTCTGCGCGTAGCGGAAGTGGCGGTCGCCATTGTCGTCGACGTTCATGCGCCGCGCGACGAGGTCGGACGAGGTCAGGCGGAACGCCTTCAGCACCGGCACGAGGGCGGGCTGCAGCGCGCGGTCCGCGGTGGCCATGTCATCGCTCTGCATGGCATCGACCTTGGCCATCTCGCCGACGATGAAGGTCGGCAGGCCGTCGGTGGTCCACTCGATGACCTGCGCCTCGGGCATGGTGTGCAGGGCATCCGTCACGTCCTGGGGGACGTCCTGGCCGGGCTTCGCGTCCTCGGCCGGCAGGGTGGGCCCACAGGCGGCGGCAGTGGCGAGGAGTGCGGCGCCGAACGTCCAACTGCTTCGCTTCATTGCGAGTCGGCAGTTACACGGGCGATGCCACCGCTCCCTGCGCAAGTTGCGCAGCGGCCCCTGCGCTGTGAACGCCGGTTCTGACAGCGACTTCTGAAGCGATGCCCGCTCGCTCCGTGGAGAGCCGAATCGTAAGCCCGACGACGTAGACACGTCGGAGCATGTAGGTCGATGGAGTGATCATGTGGTCGCGCGAAGCATGTTCCCGCGCACGTCGGCTGTGCTGGGTCCGCGTACGAAGGTCAGACTCCGGACAGCCGCTGTCATGGATGTCGACACATGACCGCCCATGCAGACGCAATCAGACTGCAAGAGTGCGCGTCATGTCGTCACACCGCGGCGCGGCGATGTCCCGCGCTGCCTCTCCGACGGTCTCCCACCTGGCGCGCGCGTGTGCGTGCAAGGAGTAGAGTGGGGTTCCGTGTTCCAGCCAGGTAGCGCCATCGGCAAGTACCGCGTCGTCCAGGCGCTCGGCCGCGGCCGCGGCGACGGCCTCTACCTCGCGACCGACGAGGATCGTCGGCCCTTCGCGATCCGCGCGGTGGTCGCGGACCTCGAGGGCCAGCCTTCGATCGCGACACGCTTCCTGCCGGATGCGGTGGCGCTGCGCGGATTCTCGAACCTCAATGTCGTGCCGATGTTCGACGTGCTCGTCGACCAGGGCTTCCTCTACGTGGTGTGCGAGCACGTGCGCGGCCGGACGCTGCGCCAGGCGATCTCGGACTCGCAGCTCACCGCCGTGGAGTCGCTCGTGATCATCCGGCAGGTCCTCGCGGCGGCGGCGGCCGCGCACGCGGCGGGCATCGTGCACCGCGCGCTGCAGCCGTCGACGGTGCTCCTCGTGCCGCTGCAGGGCTGGGAGCTGGTGAAGGTCGCGGACTTCGGCCTGGCCACGCTGCGCGACGAGGCCGTCCTGGAGTTCGGGACCGATGCGCTGCCCGACAGCCCGCGCACCGGCGCCGTGGCGTACATGGCGCCGGAGCAGGTGCGAGGGCGGTCGGTCGATCAGCGCACGGACCTGTACGCGATCGGGACGATGCTGTTCGAGATGCTCGCCGGTCGCCCGCCGTTCGCGGACTCCGATCCGCAACTCGTGATGCAGCTGCAGCTGAACGCGACGATGCCGGCGATCGAGGATGTATGTCGCGGCGCGTCGTGGTGCGGGCCGGAGATCATCACGCTCGTGAAGACCGCGCTCGCCCGCGAACGCGAGGCTCGCTACCAGACGGCCGCGCAGATGAACGTCGCCGTCGATGCGGCGTTCCGCGCACTGACCGGGTAGAGCGGCCGGCCTACCATTTGAGGTCGCGCAGGTAGTGGTTGTCGTAGCCGCCCGGATTCTTCTGCAAGTAATCCTGGTGGTAGTCCTCCGCGGTCACGAACTTCGCGTTCATCTCGATGGTCGTCGTGATCGGGCTCTTCCAGGCACCGCTCTTCTCCACCTGGGCCTTCACCTTCGCCGCGACCTGGGCCTGGGCCTTCGACTGCGGGAAGATCACGGACCGGTACTGCGACCCCGTATCGTTGCCCTGACGGTCCTTCGTGGTCGGGTCGTGCATCTTGAAGAACCACTTCGACAGCAGGTCCTCGTACGAGATCACGGTCGGGTCAAAGATGATCTTCACGGTCTCCGCGTGGCCCGTGGTGCCCGCGGAGACGTCCTCGTACTTCACGTCCGTGCGCTTGCCGCCGGCATAGCCAACCTCGACGTCCGCCACTCCCGGCGCCATCTCCATCCACTTCTCGACCCCCCAGAAGCAGCCCGCTCCGAGCATGGCCGTCTCGCGCGGCCCGTTCTTCGTGGGCGGGACGTGGATGGGGTTGGCATCCGACGGGCGGCAGTTGAACGCGAGCATCGCAATCGCAGCGCAGGCGAGCTGTTTGAACATGGAGGTACTACGAGTGAAGCACGCAATCGGTTACCTGCCTCGCGCCGCGATCCGCCTCCCCCCCGCGCCCGTGAGGCCGTGTTAGCGTCGCCGCCCGATGACCCAACCGAACTACGGATTCACGCAAGAACCACCCCCGGGCGCGCCAGGCGCGGTCCAGGTCAATGTCGTCCAGCAGGGCGGTAACGGCATGGCCGTCGCGGGCCTCGTGCTCGGCATCCTCGGCCTCGTGCTCTGCTTCATCCCCGTATTCGGCCAGATCCTCGCGGTGCTGGGCATCATCTTCGGCGCGGTCGGCATGTCGAAGGCCAACAAGATCGGCGGCAAGGGCAAGGGCCTCGCCACGGCGGGTCTCGCGACCGGACTGCTCGGCCTGATCGCCGGCATCGTGATCTTCGCGCTCGCGCTGCAGGAGGCGAAGCGCCAGATCCGCGACGGTCGCGACTTCGAATATCACGGCCAGCTCTTGATCCAGCACGACTCGCCGCGCGCGTAGTCAGCGGCGGCTCCTAGTGCGAGCCGGTCCAGGTCGCGTACCAGCCGCACTCTTTCAGGACCTCCTTCGCGTACTTCGTGGCCGCGAAGCGCTTCACGACCGGGTACCAGACGGTCGCGGCGATCGCACCCTGCGTCGCGTAGGACTCCTCGTCCGGCTTCGGGTCGAACTTGCTCGCGACCTCGCACTTCGCGGCGAGCCACGCGGCCTGCGCCTTCGTCTCGCGGTTCGAGCTGAGATCGAACGCGCGCTTGTAGTACTTCGCGGCAAGGCGCGTATCGGTCGTCGCGAGGTGCGTGCCCGCGAGCACCACGCGTGCGTTGCCCGAGTAGGTGAGGTTGTACAGGCCATTGCCGAGCTCGAGCGCGGCGAGCGCGGCCGGCTCGCCCTTGCCGGCTGCCTTCGTCGCGAGGTCGGCCAGGTGCGCGACCATCGAGGCGTGCGTCCACGGGGACGCGGCGTACTTCTCCTGATCACAGTCGTGACAGTCGACGACGTGGATCACGAACGGATCGACGTGCAGCTGATCGCGCTCCGCCTTCGGGTCCGCGAAGACCTTCGCGGCCGCCGCGAAGTCGTTGTCGAGCACGTAGCGCAGCGCGAGCTCCATCTCGAGATGCGCCGTCGTGTACGAGCGATCGAGGATCATGCGGTCCCACGCCGTGGCGGGAGCCTGCGAGCGCGCGATCATCTGGCGCAGGAAGTCCGCGGTCCACGGCCGTTCCGCGGCAGTGCGCGGGCTGGTCTCGTACGGATCCAGCGGCTCGGGCATGAGGAACTCCGCATCGACGCGCTTGCCGGCCTTGAGATACGCGGCGGCGAGGATTCCGCGCACGGTGCGATCGAGGTTCTCGCGCCGGCCGAAGTCGGCCGTCACGCCCGTGAGCGCGGTGGCGATCGAAGTCTCGGCCTGTGGCGTCGACTTCCAGGTGCTGGCATACGCGAGCGCGAGGCTCGCGCGGCCCTGGTTCTGGACGCGCGCGTCGCGGGGGCGCAGCGCCATCGCGTGCTCGAGGTGGGGCTTCGCGCGGGCGAAATCGCCGCGGAGTGCCGCGAGGTGGCCCGCCACGAGGTCGTAGAACCACGGCCGATCCACGCTCGGCGTCGAGACCATGGCGGTGACGATCGTCTCGAGCTCGGCCTGCTCCTTCTTCGCGGCCACCGCCGCAGCCTTCTGCGCATCGGCATCGTAGACGGCGAGCCCGGGGTTCGCCTCGAGCCGTGCCACCTCGCGAGCCACGAGCAGCGCGAGCAACGGCGACCCCGGATCGAGCTTGCGGATCTCGCGGATGGCGACGATGCCATCGTGGCGGATACCGACCATCCGCCACAGCGCCGCCTTGTCCTTCGGATCCTTGGCGAGCCGCAGCGACTCCTTCCAGTCGCTGTCCTCGATGGGCTTGAAGTCGGTGGAGGCCTCCGCGCCGAGCGGGCCGTAGCTCGCTCCGATGCGCGCGAGCTCGAGGCTGGCGCGGGCCCGCTTGCCCGCGCGTGCGAGCGCCCCGGCCAGGTACCACTTCGCCCGCCACTTCACCTCCGGTGACGGGGCCGCGAGCGCGAGCGACGCATCCGCGAGCTTGATCACCCCCGCGAAGTCCTTGCGATAGAAGCGCACGCGCAGCTCGAGGAACGCATAGCGCTGGACGAGGAACGGCTCGGTGGCGCCCTTCGCCCCCGCCTTCACGGCCGCCACCAGGCGTGCCGGTGGCGCGACGAGCTTCTGCTTCGCGGCGGCGTTGGCGTCGTCATCCCACGAGGTGACGGCCTCGAGTGCCGCGTACTGCGCGGTCTCGTGGGCGAGCGCCAGGTATGCGACGGCAGCGGTGACCTTCGCCTGCGCGGCTGGCGTCCGGGCGGTGATGCGCTTCGCGATGGCATCCCGATCGTGCGCGGTGGCCGCGTCGACCAGCGCGGTGATGTCCGCCGGCGACGCGCCGGTGTCCTGGAGATACGCCTGCCAGTCGGCGGCGAGGCTGCGCCCGGTGCAGGCAGCGCACGTGCCGTACTCCTGCGAGTCGCCGCCGTAGGTGGCGTCGCTCGGATCGTAGTAGAGCCCGGCGCTGGTGTCGGGGCCGAGCACGGCCGGATCGAACAGCGTCACGTCGGCCACGTACGGGCCTCCCCAGCCGCAAGCTCGGGCGTGCTCGCCATGCACCGCGACGGCGGCCAGGCCGGCCGCGGCGAGCGCGACGCTAGCGAACCGACTGAAAGATCTGGTCCAGCGAGTGGGAGTCATGGCGAGCGAGGTTCCTTTCCGACAGATCGAAGAGCGCGAGCGTGCGGGTGGCAGCAGGGAGACTGGGGGCCACCAGGGCGGCGGCGGCGAGCGTGTCGGCGGAGGTGGTCAACTCGGGCTGTAACGCATCGCCCTCGCGAAGCATTTCACCATGCAGGAACGTGGTGCGCGTGACCGTGAAGCCACCGCCCCCGCCGGGCGCCCGCACCAGGAAGTCCAGCGCCGGCAACTCGCTCGGATCGGTGCTCTGCATCAGCCCGACGATCACGCCGTCGCGGACAT
>JAYSYE010000243.1:0-5602 GCA_043716635.1 Deltaproteobacteria bacterium
GGAGCTCGAACGGCACCTACGTGGAGGGCCACCGCGTCACCGAGGGCCCCGTCGCTCGCGGCGCGCCCCTCATGGTCGACTTCGGCTCCGGCGGTCCCCGCATCCGGCTCTTCATCGGCGATGACGCCGAGCTGGTCGCGCTGCCACCTCCTCCTGCGAGCGTGGTGCGCAGGCCATGGCTCGTGCCAGCGATTGCCGCAGGGGCGCTCGTGCTCGTGGCCGCGATCGGTTTCGTGAGGTGCTGAGGAAGGTGCCGACGCGACCCGGTTTGGCCGCGTTCCCCCGTGCGCGCGCCGACAAACTCTGCGATCATCCGCCCCGGACATGAATTGCCCGTCCTGCAATTCGCAGCTCGAGCCGAACGCCCAGTTCTGTGGCGTCTGCGGCCACCGGCAGGCGGGGCAGGCGGGGCAGGCAGCGCAGGCCGGGCGGGCCGGGCAGTCAAGTCCGGCGGCCGCGAGCGCGCCGCGGGCCGCGCCGAAGCCCGTTGCCAAGCCGATCCCGAAGGCGCGGCCGAAGGGCGACGAGATCTATCTGAACCAGGTGCTGAACAATCGGTTCAAGGTCGAGTCGAAGATCGGGGAGGGCGGGTTCGGCGCCGTGTATCGCGGCGTGCAGCTGGCGACCGGTCGCAAGGTCGCGCTCAAGCTGCTCCACCCGGAGATGACCAAGGACGAGAACCTGGTCGCGCGCTTCCGGCGCGAGGGCATGGTCCTCTGCAACCTGCGCGACGCGCACACGATCACCACCTACGACTTCGACCAGACGCCCGACGGCACGCTCTACATCGCGATGGAGCTCCTCGAGGGCAAGAGCCTCCACCAGACGTTCCACGAGCAGGCTCCGCTCGAGTGGAAGCGCGTGTTCAAGATCCTGACGGAAATGTGCAGCTCGCTCTCCGAGGCCCACGCGCAGGGCATCGTGCACCGCGATCTGAAGCCGGAAAATATCTACCTCGAGTCCCGGCCCGGGAACCCCGAGTTCGTGAAGATCCTCGACTTCGGCATCGCGAAGGTGATGCGCGGCGACTCGATCGATCCGCAATCGCCGCAGCTCACCGCGACCGGCCAGACGCTCGGGACGCTCGAGTACATGTCCCCCGAGCAGCTCATGGGCAAGCCGCTCGACGGCCGCAGCGACGTCTACGCGCTCGGCGTCCTGGCGTACGAGATGATCACGGGGCGGCTCCCGTTTCCAGACGCGAAGGGGCCGGCAGGGCTCATCACCGCGCAGCTGAAGCAGACGCCGCAACCGCCGTCGGTCGCGCTCCCGAAGGCTGCGCTGACGCCGGCCGCGGATCGCGTGATTCTCAAGTGCCTCGAGAAGGACAAGGCCAACCGCTACGCGGACGTGTCCGCGCTGTCGGAGGCGCTGCAGGAGGTCGTGACGCAGGCGGGAATGGACGCGCAGGCCGCGCAGGCCGCCGGCAGCCACCGCCACAGCGCGGTCGAGATGCTGGAGACCCGCCGCGGCGAGCTCCCGCAGATGGCGGCGCCTCCCGTGCCGATGGCCGCTGGGCCCGCGGGTAGCGGGCAGGGCGGAGGCATGGGATTCGCGGCGACGCAGGCGGCTGGGATGTCGATGCACGGGAACCCGGGCTCGCATCCGTCATCGCCGTCCCAGTGGGCCTCGGGCGGCACCGGTCCGGGCCAGGCTCCGTTCTCGAATCAAGGCAGCTCGCCCAACGCCGTGCCCTACGGCGGTCACCCGGGGTACGCGATGGCGCCGCCGCAGCAGGGCTACGGCCAGATGCACACGCCCGCCGCGCAGATGCCGGGCCATCAGCTGCAGCTGTCGACGGACACCGCGATGAGCTCGAAGAAGTGGATCTGGTGGGTGTTGGGGCTGCTGGCGCTCGGCGCCGCCGCGGGCGCAGTGCTCGCGTTCGTCGTCAAGTAGCGGCATCGTCGCGGCGTCGGCGCGGCGGCCGCGCGGCGGCCGCGCGATGGCCGCGCAGTCCTACCGGGACAGCAGCGAGCGCGCGCGCTCCTCGGCCCATGGATCGTCGGGCCCGCCGTCGAGCCACGTCTGGAACGCCGCGCGCGCGTGCACCAAGTCGCCGCGGGCTTGCGCGATCTGCGCCTCGAGCACGAGTCCTTCGGGCAAGCCCGGGGCGCGGGCGCGGGCGCGGGCGCAGGCCTCCGCCGCGGCGACGCGCTGCTCGTGTGCGAGTGCCCCGCGTGCGACCCGCAAGTCCGCGCGGGCGGCGGCAAGCTCGCGATCCTCGTCGGGATCCACCATTGGGTCCGCGAGGATGTCGGCGGGTGGCGCGGCGCGGTCACCCTCCCCACGGAGCTCGTGGCGCAGGTCGAATGCCCGCATGCGATTCGCTGCATACGGATCGGCGATCCACAGCTCCAGCGAGCCCGGGTCGATGATCACGGTGTGGACCGCGCGCCCATCGTCGATGACGCCGCGGTGGCCGCGCGCGCGGGGCGAGTCGTCGGGCGCCCGGCGATCGCGAAGCACCCCGGCCAGCTGCCCGACGTCGAGGAGCGGCGCCCGCACGAGATGGGCGGCCCGCTCGGCGCGGGTCATCGTCGCGAGCATGCGGCGCGCGCGATCGTTCTCCGGATCGCTCGCGAGCGCATTCGTGGTGAGCACGTCCCCGACGACCGGCGACTTGGGCTTTCGCTCGACGATCGACTTGCTCGGCGTGCGCTCGATGACGAGCCAGCCGCCGGCGCCATCGGCGATCACCAGGACGGCCGCGCCGAGCGTGGGCGTGCTCTCGACGATCTTGACCGCCTCGTCGAGTGTCGTCGCCGACTCCAGCACCGCGCGCGCGAGGTGCGTCACCGGCCGCGCCGTCCGCGATGCGCGCACGTCGCCGGTGCGTACGGGATGCACCATCACGGCGATTCCGTTGGCATTGACGCCGGTGACCACGCCGAGCTCGCCGGGCCAGCCGACGCTGGCCCACGCGATCCGATTCTCCGGGTGCGCGATGGTGAGGACCGGCAGCTCGGCGTCGCCGCCGTCGTCGAGCCCGGGCAGGGCAAACGTCCGTCCGATCCACAGGCGCGCGGGTGCGGCCTGCTGCGCCGCGATCACGGTGAGGCTGCGGGCGAGACCATGCTGCTCCGCCTCCGCCGAGCGCGGTGATGGCACGGCCACGTCGAGGACCGCCTGGTCGCGGACGAGGTCGACGTACGACAGTGGGACGCCGCTCGCCGCCGCGCCGCGCGCCAGGCCGGCCACGAGCCGGCGGTCGGAGTCGACGAGCCCGTCGTCGATGAAGCGCCACTGCCAGGCGAGCCGCATCCCGCGCGTGCGACTCGCGAAGAGCCCGCCCGGTCCGACCGTCGCCTCGATCGTCGGACGCATCGCCGCGGTGGTGGCCGCGAGGTAGGGCGCGAGCAGTCGACCGTGGGCGGCGCCGATGGAGTACGGGTCTCCGCTGACGCGCAGGACCCCGATCCCGCCGCTCCACGTGAGCGACGACGTGTTGTAGGTGAGCTCGGGCGCCGCTCCCGGTGCGGCCTGGGTCGAGGTGATCTCCCCATGGACGTCCCCCGCCGGAACGTCATATGCGACCGAGCGGCGGTAGATGAACCACGCGACCAGCAGCGCCAGCCCGAGCATCGCGACCGCGATCGCGCCGGCCCGCCAGGGGCGCTGCACGGCGGCGCGACGACCACCGATCACCAGGTCGGGCATGCGAGGTGTATCTACCGCGGTTGCCCGCGCTTGCGGGCCGGCGGTCGCCCGCAGTTGCGTGCCGCCGTGACGGCGGTCGCCGGAAATGCCGATTGAACGCGCGGGCTGCGATTGCTAACTTCGCCGGAGACGCTGTCGATGTCCGGATTCACTGCGCCGGTACTGACCGAGAGCACGCACGCCGGCACTGCCGCGCGGGTGGTGCTCGCGGCGGCGTCGGATCCGCTGCTGCTCGCCGTGATCGGGTTACTCGCGCTCGTGATCGTGGGGCTGGTGGCGATGGCGCTCGTGCTGCGACGGCGAGCGCGCCAGCCGGCCCCCGTGGCGGCCGAGCTCCCGCGGCCTCCCCTTGTGGTTGCCAGTCCGCCGCATGCACCGCGGCCCCGGGTGCGGCACGCCCTCGTGCGCGGTGGTGGCGACGGCGGCGGCCTCGCGATGGCCACGTCGACGGCCATGGTGTGTCCGACGTGCCGGACCGAGTACCACGGGATGACGTACTGCACGCGCGACGCACGTCGGCTGGTGCTGCCCGAGGAGATGCTCACCACTGGCCTGTTGGCGCGGGGGGCGATCGGTCGCAGCGCCGGGCTCGTGTGCAGAGCGTGTCGCCGCGCCTACGAGCCGGGGCTGCGAAGCTGCCCCCATGATGGCACCGAGCTGGTGCCGTTCTCCGTCTACAACGCGATGCGACCGCGCACGCGCGGACACACGGAGCCGGCCGGTGTGGTGGCCCGCGTCTGCCCGGTGTGTGGCGCGAAGTACGACCTCAATGCCCGCTTCTGCGGCCACGACGCGGGCGAGCTCGTCGTGATCAACTAGCCGCGCCGGCGCTCATCATCGCGCAACATCGCTCAGATGACTTCGCAGAACTCGATGCGGCGCGGCACCTTGTAGGGCGCCAGGTTGCGCGCGCAGTGGTCGATGATCTCCTCGACCTCGCACTTCGACTTCATCACGACGCGTGCGACCACCACCGAGCCGGCCATCGGGTCGGTGACCACGGTCGCCTGCGCGGCCTTGATCTTCGGGAACGACTCGAGGCAGCCCTCGACCTCGCCGAGCGCGACGCGCTTGCCGTCCACCTTCACCACGTCGTCCTCGCGGCCCGTGAGCTGGAGGCGCCCGTTCTTGTCGAGCTTGCCGAGATCGCCGGTGCGGAGCCAGCCGGCCTTGTCGATCGAGCCGATGGGCACCATGCCCGACGTCCGCTTGACGACCACCTTGTCATCGTCGAACGGGCCGATGGACTTCAGCGACAGGGTCTTGCTCTTCACCCAGATGAGCCCGTCCTTCGCAGCCGGCGCAGGCTTCGTCACACCGTCAGGACCGGTGATCTTCACCTCGACCCCGTCGATGGGCTTGCCGACCGTGGTCGGGTACTTGCCCGTGCTCTCGAGCGCGACCGTCGCGGCCTCGGTCGAGTGGTAGCAAGACATCACCCGGATGCCGTATTTCTCCGCGAACTCGTCTGCGACGCTCTGATCGAGGCGCGAGCCTGCGGCGAGGAACCGCGGGGACTTCACCTCGAGGACCTTGGCCGTCGGGAGCCGGCAGAGCTCCGCGTACATCGACGGCGTCCCCGGCAGCAGATCGACCTCGTGGTCCCGGAGCAGCTTGCCGATCCGGCGCGCGCTGATCTCCTCCTCGAGGAACATCGTCGAGCCGAGCTTTAGGGTGGGCAGGAACCCCAGATCCCAGCCGTAGGCATGGAACAGCGGCACCGCGACCAGCACGCGCGTCTTCTCCGTCATCGACAGCGAAGAGATCGTGTGGTCGACGCCGGCGATGGTGTTCTTGTCCGTGCGCAGCACGCCCTTGGGATCGCCGAGGGAGTCGGCGGTGAACAGGACGGCGATCGGCTCGACGCCGTGCTCGGGCGGCTCGCGCCGGTACACGCTGCAGGTGAGCAGGGTCCCCTGGAGGCGGCGTCGCACTTCGGCCG
>JAYSYE010000244.1:0-16868 GCA_043716635.1 Deltaproteobacteria bacterium
GCGCTCGCACCGTCCGCCGCGAAGCCCTGACGCCTCGTGGGGGCTGCGGTCGGCGAGAGCCGGGGCCCGGCTGGTCTGGCGCCCTGACGCATGCGGTGAGCTCCGACCTTGCACGTAGAGCCGCGGCTCGCTCCTTCCGCCTCTGCCATGACCCTTGCAACTCTCCGGTCACAGAGGCTCGAATCCTCGAGGCTCGAACCCTTGCGATTGCGCCGACGCACGCGTCCCTGCCAGCTCGACCGCGCGGCCGCTGCGGCGAGCCGGTGGGCCTGCATCGAGGCACCGCGCCGGGACTCCCAGGCAGGGGATCACGAGCGCGGCATGCGCCCGGTCTCACGCCGCGGATCACGGTCGACGGCGTCACCCGCTGATTCGAGGCCGGGCTCACATCGTGCTGGTTCCTGCGGCCACTGCATCCAAGCGCGGATTGGCAAGCTCGCGAAGCCCACGCAGATGCGCAACGCGCTCCAGTACGTGCTCACGAACTGGCTGCACCATCGGCCGGCGCACCACGAGATCATGGAGGAGGTCGACCCGTACTCGAGCGGTGCCGACTTCCTCGGCTGGAAGGAGCTCGGCGGGACGCGGCAGTTCGTGCGCGACGAGGGCTTCGAATGCGTGGCGCTCGCCCGCCCGCGGCTGTGGCTCACGCGCGAGGGCTGGCAGCGCGGCGGCGAGATCAGCGTGTTCACGATTCCGGGTTGATGCCGGGGTCGCCGGTGTTCGGGTCGGATGCGTGGCGCCCGCCCCGGAGGCCGAGCCGTGGGCCTGGCGAGCCGTGGTCCGCCGCGCCGAAGCCTGCCAGGGCCAATGCCTCCCGAGCTCTGCCGAGACTTCATGAACGATGCCGCCAGCGGTGCCGAGATGTGACGAATCGTGAGAGCGCGATGATGCAGCGGCTCGCCGCCGCCGAGGGCATCAACGCCGGCATCTACTCCGGCGCCGCGCTGCACGTCGCGCTGCAGTCGCCGCGGAGCTCCTGCCGAGCCAGCGCGTGGTCGTGATGCTGCCCGACACCGGCGACCGGTACCTCAGCGTGCAGCACTACTTCGAGTTCTGAGCCGGCGAGCCGCTCGATCAGTGCGGGATCGCGAACACGCTGGTCTCGCCGCCGCGCTTCCAGCCTTCGCGTGTGAGCCACAACACGGGCGCGGCCGTGTCCTGCGCGTATGCGGCGCGCCCGCTCTCGCAGCCCACACCCGTCGCTGCCCGCCGAGCGGCTCCTGTAGGCTCCGGCCATGAAGCGCGCCCTGCTCGCCAGTCTCGTCCTGCTCGCGGCATGCGAGAAGCCAACCTCCCCGCCCCCCGCGCTTCGCACGCCAGCGCCCGCGCCCGCTGACGCGAGCTCGCTGGGCAGAGAGATGGAGGCCGCGATGACCGAGTTCATCGCGTACTCGGAGAGCATCGTTGTGATCATGCGCGAGCACGGCAAGGACTGCGACGCCGCAGCAAAGTTGCTCGCGGCGCGCGCGCCCGCGTTTGCCGAGCTGGGTCCGCGGATGATGAAGTTGAAGACTTCGCTGCAGGCGATACCCGAGGACGAGCGAGCCCGGATCAAACAGGGTTCGCAGGTAGCGATGGAAGCGTTCCAGACGCGCAACCCCGACATCGATGCCATCGAGGCGATGGGCAAGGCGTGCGAGCAGTCGAGCCCTGCGTTCGCCGAAATCGCGCCGAAGGTGATGTTCGTCAAGAAGCACTGAAGGCCGAGACGAGTCACCGGCCTGACGCACCCCCTTGGTGATCAGCTGCCGCGGTACGTGGAGTAGCTGAACGGCGAGAGCAGCAGCGGCACGTGATAGTGCTGCGCGCCGTCGACGACGCTGAACTGGATCTCGATGACGGGGAAGAACGCGGCGCGGTCGTCGGCCTCGCCCGTCGTCGAGTAGTAGGCGCCGGTCTGGAACCGGAGCTTGTAGGTCCCGGGCTGCACGGGGCCGACGGGCGTCAGCGTGCGGAGGCGGCCGTCGTCGTCGGTCATGCCGGTGCCGACCTTGCGCCAGTTCGAGCCATCCGCGATGTCGAGCTCGATGGCGATGCCACGGCCGGGGCGTCCGAGGGCGGTGTCGAGCACGTGCGTGGTGATCATCGGGTGGTTCCAGTGGCGAGCTCGCCGAGTAACTTGTGGAGGCGGAGCCGCGTGATCGCCGCCTGCTCCTCGGCCGCCGTGCGCATCTCCTCGCTGCCCGGGCGAGAGATCCGCGCGCGACAGTCGGCGAGCATCGCCTCGGCACTGCGGCCCGACGCGCACACGATGTAGATGAAGCCATGCTTGGCCTCGTACTCGCGGTTCGCGGTGGCGAGGCCGTCGAGCGTCACCGCCGCGGCGTTCGAGGTGCCGGCCTGCTCGGCCGCGGTCCACGTCGCCGTCGCTGCGGACACCGCCGGAGGCTTCGTGGCGCCGATCTTCGGGTGCGCCGCGAAGGCCTGCCGGTGATCGGTCTCGTGGAGCGACCACCACACGCGCTCGCCCTCGCGCACGAGCGCCGCCGTGTCCTCGAAGGGGCGCGCGGCCGTCATCGCATCGGCCCAGTTCGACGAGCCGCAGCACTCGAGGAACGCCCCACGCGCGGCCTCGACCGACTCCGCGTTCAGGCGCTCGAGACCCGGATGCGACGCCGGCTCGAGCACGCCCCATGCGCGCAGCCGCGCGATTCCGCCGCACGGGAACACCGAGACGCGCACGTGCGTGATGGTGCCGATGCGGCGCAGCTCGTGGTCGAACACGTGGCGGCGGTGCGCCTGCGCGGGGGTCTCGAGCAGCGGGCGCCAGCCGGTGATCGCCTCGGGCGCGACGCGGGAGCCCTCGGGCCCCTGGTGCCTCGCATCGACCCCTTCGAGCGCGATGCGGGCAGGCGCGTTGCCCTTGAAGTGAGACGTGTCGAGCAGGACCCGCTCGAGCGTGCCGGGCGCGGCGAGCCGCACGATCGCCCAGTCATGACCCGGACCGCGCCGGCGCCGCGTCTCCCAGCCGTCGGCCATCGACAGCGACGGTCCGGGCTTGATGAGGTTGGTGCGCGAGCCGAAGAACATGTCGCTGCAGCTCTCGACGACCGCGCCGTTCTCGAGCGCCGCGAGATCGATCGGCCCGCCGAGCGCCCGGATCCGCGGCCAGTCGGGGCGGACCTCGCCGTGCACGCGCAGCCGCGCCACGCCACCGTCGGGGAAGATATGCAGGCGCACGTGCGTGTACCGGCGATCGTCGTCGATCGCGAACGCATTCTTCGTGTCGCCCTGGAGCTGCGTGCGCGGGAGGATCTCGGTCCACGTCGCGTGCTGCAGCGCCTGCAGATCGAGCGGAGCATCGATCGTGGCCGCGAAGAGCGCGCACTGGTCGGGGTAGTTGCCGCGGAACCACGCAGTGTCCACGACCACGCCGCGGATCGCGCCGGGCATCCCCAGCCGCACCACGCACCAGTCGTGAACATCGCTGTCACGCGCCGGCGCGATGCCGGTCGGCGGCCGGAAGCGCCGCGTCTCCCAGCCGTCCATCCACTTGCCGCGGTCCGTGTACTCGTGGTCCTTCCACACGGCGGCGTGCGGCTTGAGGAGGTTCTCCTTCTCGGCGAAGAACTCGTCGTTGCATGCGATCGCGGCGCCGCCGAGCGTCTCGCTCGCGAGATCCGGGAGATCGGTGAAGGCGGCTGCTGGCTCAAGCGCGCTCATAGAAGCCTCCCTGATGCGTCGTGAAGCACTCGACCGGCCTCGGCGATGCGCCGGCCCGCGAGATACGTGGCCTGTACGGCGCCGCGCAGCGTCTCGCCGGCATAAGGGGTGACCTTGTGGCGGTGCTGCACCGACTCGGGCGTGACGGTGGTGGTCGCGCGGTCGTCGAACACCACGAGGTCCGCATCGGCGCCCGCCTGGATCACGCCCTTGCGCGCGGAGAGCCCCGCGAGGCGAGCCGGGCCCATGCACATCCACCGCACGATGTCGGTGAGCGCGTGCCCGCGCGCCGACGCCTCCGTCCACACGATGGGGAGCGCGAGCTGCAGGCCCGACACGCCGCCCCACGCGGCCATGAAGTCGCCGAGCTCCAGCGCCTTGAGGCCCGGGCTGCACGGCGAGTGGTCCGACGCGACCATGTCGAGCACGCCCTCCGCGAGCGCGGCCCACAGCAGCTCGCGGTTCGCGGCCTCGCGGATCGGCGGCGCGCACTTGAACGGCGTCGCGCCATCGGGGATGCGCTCGGCCGTGAAGTGCAGGTAGTGCGGGCACGTCTCGGCGCTGAGTGGCAACCCCTCGGCCCGGGCCGCGCGCAGCATCGGGATCGCCGTCGCCGCCGAGTGATGCACGATGTGCGTCCGCGCGCCGGTATCGCGGCACAGGCGCGTGACGAGCGCGATCGCCTGCTCCTCGGCCGCCGGCGGTCGTGATGCGAGATACGTCGCGTACTGACGCGGGTCCAGCTCCGCGATCCGCTCGGCGACATCATCGATCGGCCCCGCGACCTCCGCGTGCACGAGCAGCGGCACGCCGAGCCCCGCGAGGATGCCCATCGCGGGCGCGAGTGTCCGCTCGTCGGACCACCCGAACTCCTCCACGCCCGAATCGACGAGAAAGCACTTGAACCCGCGCACCCCATCGGCGACGAGCCCGGGGAGCTCGGTCGCATTGCCGGGGACCACGCCGCCCCAGAAGCCGACGTCCACGGCGCACTGCCCCGCAGCGGCCGCGCGCTTGGCCGCGAACGCCTCGCGCGTGGTGGTGGGCGGGATCGAGTTGAGCGGCATGTCGACCAGCGTGGTGACGCCGCCCACGGCCGCCGCACGCGTCGCCGTGGCAAACCCCTCCCACTCGGTGCGACCGGGCTCGTTGAGGTGCACGTGCGTGTCGACGATGCCGGGCAGGATCGCGAGGTCGTCGAAGTCGTCGAGCGCGACGCCGGCCGGCACGTCGTCCCACGCGCCGACCCGCTCGATCACGCGGTCACGGACGTGGATCGTCGCCGGCATGATGCCGTGCGGCGTGACGACGCGGCTCGAGCGGATGATGCGCACGCCGGTCGGGCTGCTCGGTGGCTGCGGGCTGCTCATGGCGTGAAGTTCGCTCCGTTCTCGATCCACGTGCGCAGCTCGCCGCGCTCGTCCTCGGTGATGTGCGTCTGGTTGCCGAGCGGCATCGCGTTCGTGCGTACGGCTTGCTCGTAGATCGCGGACGCCATGAGCTGGATCGTCTCCTTCCGGTCGAACTTGATGCCCTGGGGCGCGGACGCCCAGAGCTTGGGGGCCTCGCTGTGACACGGCACGCAGCGGCGCGTGATGATCTCCTGCGCACGCGCGAACGTCACCACGCCCGCGGCGCGCGGTGGCGCCTTTGCCCCTCCCACGCGCGTGATCACGAAGAGCCCGCAGACGGCGACGCAGCCCATCACTGCAGCCGGCGCGAGCCACGCCCCGACGGGCCGCTGACGCCCCTCGCCGAGGTAGCGCGTGTTCATGAAGTGGCGCACGCCCGAGCCGCCGACCATCACGGCGATCAGCACGAGCCAGTTGAGGTGATGGTTCGTCGCGGCCCCGATGTGATTCGAGATCATGATGAACAGCAGCGGGAACGTGAAGTAGTTGTTGTGGATGCTCCGCTGCTTTGCCCGCAGTGACAGCGACGGGTCCTGCTCCGCGCCGGACTTCGTGGCCGCGATCAGCGCGCGCTGCGACGGCAGGATCACGAACCACACGTTGCCCGTCATGATCGTGCCCATGAGCACACCGGTCTGGATGTACGCGGCGCGGCCACTGAAGACGTGCGCGAACGCGTAGATCGAGCCGAACAGGAGCACGACGGACAGCGCGGTCGTGAACCGCGGGTTGCCATCGCCGATGGTGCGCCACAGGCCGTCGTAGACGATCCACCCGGTGAGGAGCGCCGACGCCGATAGCGTGATCGCGACCTCTGGCGAGATGTTCGCGATACTCGGGTCGACGAGCAGCGCGGCGTGGTTGAAGTAGTAGACGACGATCAGCAAGCAGATGCCGGTCATCCACGTGAAGCCGTTCTGCCACTTGAACGCGTGCAGCGTCTTCGGGAGGTGCCCCGGCTCGAGCAGCTTCTTCTCGACGTCGTAGAACGCCCCGGAGTGGACCATGAAGATCTTGCCCTGCGAGAGCCGCGAGTCGCTGGCGGAGTGCTCGAGGTTCCGGTCCATCCAGTTCCACAGCATCGAGTTCCCGACCCACATGATCCCGGCGATCATGTGAGCCCACCGGAACAGCGCGTCGAGGAGCTCGGTCAACTGCACGAGGTCCGCGACTATACGTGAGCGGATGCGGCGCGCCTGCGTCACCTCGCCACGCACGCTGCAAAATCGTCACACGGGCGAAGCGATATCGAAACAGCCTGCCTCCACGCTCGGCGGTTCTCCCGCAATGATCCACGAGCAATTCCTGGGCAAGTACCAGCTGATCGCCGAGATCGCGCGCGGCGGCATGGGCATCGTGTACCTGGCCCTCGTCCAGGGTGCCGGCGGCTTCAGCAAGCTCGTGGTCGTCAAAGAGCTGAAGACCGAGCTGGTCGAGGATGACTCGTACCTCGACATGTTTCTCGACGAGGCCAAGCTCGCGGCGCGGCTCAATCACCCGAACATCGTCCAGACCAACGAGGTCGGGAACGAGGGTGAGCGCCACTACATGGCGATGGACTACCTCGACGGCCGCACGTACGAACGCGTGCGACGCCGGTCGAAGACAGCGGGCAACCCGTTCACGCTGCCGATGCACCTCAAGCTGTTCGTCGACGTGCTGGGAGCGCTCGAGTACGCGCACTCGCTCGCGAACTTCGACGGCGCGCCGCTCCAGATCGTCCACCGCGATGTGAGCCCGAATAACGTGTTCGTCACGTTCGACGGCCATATCAAGATGCTCGACTTCGGCATCGCGAAGTCCGCCGATCACAACCACGAGACGGTCGCGGGCGCCGTGAAGGGCAAGCTCGCCTACATGGCCCCCGAGCAGGCGCGTGGCGAGCACGTGGATCACCGGGCAGACCTGTTCTCCGTCGGCGTGATGATGTGGGAGGCGATCGCGGGTCGCAAGCTGCGCACCGGCGGTCATGACGAGGTGGTCCGTTCCGCAGCGGGCGCGGAGCTGCCGAGACTGGCCACGGTCGTGCCGGACGTGGACCCCGAGCTCGAGGCGATCATCGCGAGCGCCACGGCGAATCACCGCGATGCGCGGTACGGCACCGCCGGCGAGATGCAGGAGGCGCTCGAAAAGTACCTCGCGAAGACGGGCGGGATCCCGACGGCGCGCGAGCTAGCCGCCGTGATCGCGTCGCTGTTCGCGGACGAGCGTGCGAAGACGAACGCGCTCGTCGAGGCCGCGATGACGCGGGCGCGCAATGGGGCCGAGACCGCCGCGGATCTTCCCGTGATCGAGCTGTCGGGCGGCGGTTCGGGCGGCGGAGGCGGCAACGCGCTGCGCAGCAGCTCGGCCTCGTTCAACACCCCGACGCCACGGCCCCCGCGCCCCGCGGGCAGTACCGATTCGAACGCGCCCACGCCCACGTTCGACGGTGCGCCCGCAGCACCGGGCCCCACCGTCGAGCAGGTCAGCGCGCCGCCCCCGCGCCGCAGCAGGGCCGCGTGGATCGCGGTTGGAATCATCGCCGCGACAGCGCTCGTCGGGTACGCGGCGACTCGTGATCGCAGCGGTCGGCCGGTCGCGACGGAGGCGAGCCTGCCCACACCGCAGGCGAGCCCCGAGCCGCTCGGTCCACTCGCGGCGCCGGTGCAGCCAGCCGCGGCCACCCGCCCGGCGGCCACCCGCCAGCCGATACCGGCGGCGAACGTGGATCCCGCCACGGCCGTGACCGAGGCGGTGACGGTGGACATCCGCGCGACCCCATCCACGTCGACGATCAGCGTCGACGACGCGCAGGTCGTCGGGAACCCGTTCCGCGGCAACTACCGGCGCGACGCGTTGATGCACCACATCCGCGCGACGGCACCGGGATACACGCCGGCGATCCGCGACGTCCCGTTCGACAGCAATGTTCGGCTCGAGCTCGCGCTCCAGCGGACGGTCGCGGTCGCCGCGCCACGCGGGCACAAGCGCGGCAGGCCGGACCCATCGACCGCGCCGGCGACCGTGCCCACGCCGACCACCCCGCCGCCGGCGCCCACCGCAACCGCGACACCCAACGTGCCCCCGCCCACCCAGACGCCTGCGCAGGTCGACCCCAATGGCGGCCAGAGACCTCATCGCTCGATCGACACCAAGAACCCTTATCAATGACGACACGCACCGCACTCCTCGCCACGCTCCTCCTCGCGCCCGCGATCGGCTACGCCGACACTCCGACCGCCAAGCCCAGCAGCGATGCAGCCGACGCCGGCAAGCGGTTCTCCGCCGGCGTGATGCTCTACAACGAGGCCGACTACGCTGCCGCGCTCGTCGAGTTCAAGCGCGCGTACGTGATCGCGCCGAACTCGACGGTGCTCTACAACATCGGGCAGACGCACTTCCAGCTGCAGGATTACGCGGCCGCTTACCTGGCGCTGACGCAGTATCTCGCCGAGGCGGGGCCCACGGCGCCGCATGCCGACGAGGTGCGCGCGACGATCGAGGTGCTGCGCGGCCGGACCGCGAAGCTCGCGGTGACGAGCACAGTGGTTGGCGCGACGGTCACGGTCGACGACCAGGTCGTCGGCAAGACGCCGCTCGTCGAGCCGGTGCTCGTCAGCATCGGGCGCCGGCGCGTGGCTCTCGCGCTCGAAGGTCGCGTGCTCGACACGCGGACGATCGACGTCGCCGCGGGCGATACGGTGCGCGCCGAGTTCCAGGTCGCGGCCGCGACCGCGCCGATGGGACCCGCGGACGCGGGCGGTCGTCCCGCGGCGCGCGAGCGCTCGAGTCTCGTTCCGACGCTGTGGGTCACGACTGGTGTGCTCGCGGCCGGTGCGCTCGTGATGGGTGGGCTCGCATGGAAGGCGTCGAACGACCTCGACGATCTGCGGGGGCAATTTCCCGTCACGCGGGATGCGCTCGTGAAGGCATCCGACCGAGTGGCGCTGTACTCGAACCTCGGTGACGGCCTCGCGGTCGCGGGGGTCGCGGTCGGTGTCGTTGCGCTCGTGCTGTCGCTGCGTCACCACCCGGATCACGAATCTGCGACGCGTGTCAGCGTCGGTGCGCGCGGCATCGGCGTCATGGGGAGTTTCTAGTGCGTATTCGTTCGGGACTCGTCGCGTGCGTCCTGCTCGTGGCCTTCGGGCTCATCGCGGCGGCCTGCAACGCGATCTTCGATCACCAGGACACGCAGTGCACGAGGCGCGAAGACTGCGTCGCGCTCGGGTTCAGCGGCGCGCCCACCTGTGACAACGGTGTTTGTGTCGCGACCGGGCTCGGGCCCGAGGGCTGCTTCCTTGGCACGCCGACGACGCCGGAGCAGTTCGCGAACCAGTGCACGGCCGCGCAATGCGAGGCATTCGACAACTGCGCGCGCCTGGGGCTGTGCACTGCGGGTGAGCAACCGCCCGCCGCGATCGCGCCACCGGATGCCGGTGCGTCGTCGACGCCGGACGCGACGTTCCCGGCGCAAGCGTGCGTCGAGAGTTCCGCCACGACGATCGTCGTGACGGGCTCGTCTGCCGTCTCGGGCTTTCTCCAGACTGCCTCGCCGCTGGTCGCCGCGAGCGGGTACCGCATCGCGTACCAGCCGTCGGGCTCGTGCAATGGCGTCGATCAGGTGTTCAACACCGATCCGGCGAAGCGCATCGCGTTGGACCGCCCGGGCACGGTCTCGCTCCTGTTCCCGGCGAACGGCACGGCGGGCGTTCCGTGCTCGTGGGGCTCGGGCGCGCCGGTGGACGTCGGTGTGTCCGACGTGTTCGCGACGTCGTGTAACGCGGCGTACATGCCGAGTACCTCGATCGGAGATTTCCTCGGGCCCGTTCAGCCGATGACGTTCGTGGTGCCGGCGGCATCGCCCGAGAAGGCAATCAGCGCAGCGATGGGCCACGTGATCTTCGGCCGCGCCGCGAATGATCCCAAGAGCGCACCGTGGTCCGATCCTACGGTCTACTTCGTGCGCAGCGCGAGCTCCGGCACGCAGCAGATGCTCGCGCGCGCGATCGGCGTCCCCGCCGACAAGTGGTGGGGCAAGAACGCGGGCGGTACGGGCGGCGTGGTCACCGGGCTGACGAGCGTCGCGCCGAGCCTGGTGCCCGGGACGATCGGTATCCTCTCGACGGATGCGCTGAAGGCCGCGGAGACGCGCACGAACATCCACGTGCTCGCGTTCCAGGCCGACGGGCAGATCTGCGGCTTTTACCCGGACCGCATCCCCGTGTCGCTCGACAAACAGAACGTCCGCGACGGCCACTATTCGATCTGGGGCCCCGTGCACTTCTTCGCGGCGATCAGCGGCGGTCAGCCGTCCGCGAAGGCGACCGCGCTCGTGCAACGGTTCACGCTGCCGGGTCTCGATCAAACGGTGCTCGACGCGATCGCGAAGGGCGGCCTGGTTCCGCAGTGCGCGATGAAGGTGACGCGCGACACCGAGATGGGCCCGCTGAAGTCGTTCGCGCCCCCGTTCCAGTGCGGCTGCTACTTCGAATCGAAGCTCGCGAACGACTCGACGCCGCCAGGCTGCACGGCGTGCAGCAGCACGAACGATTGCCCTGCGTCGAAGCCCGCCTGCAACCTCGGCTTCTGCGAAGCGAACTAGCGAGCAGGCGAGCGTCAGCCCCAGGCGCGGCGAATGGTCTCGGCGACGCCGCCACCGTCGCCCGACGGTGCCACGAGCTGGTCCGTGGCGTGGTCCGCGACCGACGCGGGGACGCCGCCCATCGCGAACGAGCGCCCGGCGGCCCGGAACATCGGGACATCGTTGAGCCAGTCGCCGACCACGACCGCGTCGGCGAGCGTGCAGCCAGCCGCCTCGCAGAGCTGCGCGAGCGCGGTGCCCTTCGTGGGACCGGCTGCGCGGACGAGGATCGCGTGCTGCCCCGGGTGGCTGTAGACGGGGAAGGCCACGGCGAACAGGCGATCGGCATGCGGCCGCAGGAGCGCGTGCGCGGCCTCGACGGCCTCGGGCGTCCCGATCGCGACCGCGGCGAGCGGCGCGGCCTGCCACGGCGTCGCGCGATCGAGCACGCGCAGGTTCGGGGACCACGTCGCGACGTACGACGCGAACGGGTGGCCGGTGTCGTCGTGGTGGATGCCGTGCGCATCGAACACGAAGGGCGACAGCCCATGCGCATGGACGACCTCCCGCATCAGCGTGGAGAGGTCGTCCGGCAGCGCGTGGCGCACGCGCGTGGTGTTCGTCGCGAGCTCCACGAGGTGGCTGCCCTCGCAGCACGCGATGAGCCCCTCGATCGCGCACGCCCGTGCGGCACCGACACTGCCGGACTGCAGGCGGCCCGTCGCGATCGTCACCGTCACGCCCGCGCGCTGGAGCTCGGCGATCGCGGCGATGTCGCGGGGATCCACCGTGTGGTCACGACGCAGCAGCGTTCCGTCGAGGTCGAGTGCGAGTAGCTTGAACGACACGATTTGGCCCGCCCGTTGTGTAGCAGACCCCGCGGCCTGCTGCGATGGCGCCCCTGGTGCGCGCGCTACGTGGTGGCGTTCGGGGCGAGCGCGGCGACGGCCGAGGGGTCGAGCGCGATGCGCAAGGCGCCGACGTTCTCGTCGAGGTGGGCGACCTTGCTCGTGCCGGGGATCGGGAGCATCACCGGGGAGCGCGCGAGCAGCCACGCGAGCGCGAGCTGCGAGGGCGTGCAGCCATAGCGCTTCGCCGCCGCCGCCGTGGAGCCACCCGTCCCGGCGAGCGCGCCGACGGCCAGCGGGAAGAACGGCAGGAACGGGATCTGGCGCTGCTCGCAGATCGCGAGCACCTGCTCCGCGTCGGTCGGGTGATGCCCGGTGCCGGCGGGGGCGGCGCCCGTCATCGAGAACACGTTCTGCACGCAGGCGATCGGCGTGGTCGCGAGCGCCTCCTCGAGCTGCGCGACCGTGACGTTGCTGAGCGCGATGTGGCGGATCTTGCCCTCGACCTGCATCGCGATCAGCGTGCCGAGCGCCTCCGCGAAGGTCGTCGCGGACGTCTCGATCCACCGCAGGTGCACGACGGGCAGCACGTCGAGCTTCAGCGTGCGCAGGTCGCGCTCCGCGCCGGCGCGAAGCTCCGGAGGCGTCAGGGCGGCCGCCCAGCTCCTGTCCTCGAGCCGCGTGCCGCCGAGCTTCGTCGCGAGCACGAGATCGCTCGGGTACGGGTGCAGCGCCTCCACGATCAGGCGATTCGCGACGTCGGGGCCGTAGAACCAGGCCGTGTCGATCAGGTTGATGCCGTGCTCGATCGCGCGCCGGAGGACCGCGTGCGCCGTCGCCGCGTCCTCGGGCTCGCCCCACACGCCGGGGCCCGGGAGGCGCATCGCGCCGTACCCGAACCGCTGGACTTCGAGGTCACCGATCATCAGCGTCTCGGGCCCGTGGGCAAAGCGCAGCATGGCGAGACCGTACCACCCGGCGGCGTGCGAGCTGATCGCGACTCCTCGCCGCCTCAATGCTAGTTTGCCGCCCATGGCGTTCACCCGGCGCGGGCTCCTGGCACGCGGCATCGCGGCCGCCGCCGCAGCGATGCTGCCGGGCCGCGCGATCGCGGACCGCAAGGCGACCGCGTCGGCGCCCGCGGGCTCGAAGTTTCGCTTCGCCCAGCTCCAGCTCGGCACGGCCGCATCCTGGAATCCACGCCCCGGGGCGCTCCGCCGCCTCGGCTGGGAGCTGCAAAAGCGCACGTCCATCGAGTGCGATCTCGAGCCCGTCATCGTCACGCCCACCTCCGAGAATCTCTTCGAGACCCCGTTTCTCTACCTCGCGGGCGAGCGCGAGATCGAGCTGCCCTCCCCCGCTGGCATCGAGGCGCTGCGCCGGTTCCTGACGTTCGGCGGCTTCCTCGTGATCGACAGTGCCGAGGGCACCAGCGACGGCGCGTTCGATGGCTCGGTGCGCAAGCTCATGGCGGCGATCTTCCCGCCGCCGGCGAAGGGGCTGGAGGTCGTCGCGCCGGACCACGTCATCTACAAGTCGTTCTACCTGCTCGACAAGCCGCTGGGCCGCCTCGCGATCTCGTCCGCGATGGAGGCGGTGGTGAGCGATGGTCGCATCGTCGCCGTCTACATCTCGAACGACATGGGCGGCGCCTGGGCGCGCGACGACTTCGGCAACTACGACTTCCAGTGCGAGCCCGGCGGCGAGCGGCAGCGCGAGCTCTCGTTCCGGATGGGCGTGAACATCGTCATGTACGCGCTGTGCCTCGACTACAAGGCAGATCAGGTCCACGTGCCGTTCATCATGAAGCGCCGCCGGTGGAAGCCCGATGACGACAGCTCCGCGCCCGGCGAGCTGCCCGGGTCATCCGGACCGCCCACGCCGCCCACGCCGCCCACGCCGCCCGCGCCGCCGGCACGCAGCAAGTGAACATCGCACTCTTCACCGCGTACGTGCGGTACGCCATCGCGGCCGCGACGGTGCTCCTCGCCATCGCGACCGTGCTCGCCGTTCGCCGGGGCAAGGGCGGGCTCGGTGCCGCCCTCGGCGTCGGAGCGCTCCTCGCCGGCGGCGCGCTCGCCGCGGAGGCGCTCGTCAGCCTCACCGTGAAGCTCGCGGCCCCTGGCGCATCCGACTTCAACGAGTACCGCTGGGTCATGCTCGCGCCGTGGGGGCGCCTCGGGCTCGCGCTCGGGGCGGCGGCCGTGATCGCGATCGTCGCGCTCTCGTGGCGCGCTTCCCGCGGGGCACCGGCCTGGCGCCGCGCCACGATGATCGGGCTCCGCGCGGGAGCCGCCGTCGGGGCGCTCGTCGTGTTTCTCGAGCCCGCCGTCGAGCTGCGTCAGGTCGCGCGCGAGCCCAATCGCATCGCGATCCTCGTCGATGACTCGGCGTCCATGGCGCTCGCCGAGGTGACCCCGGGGCCGAACCGGTTCGAGCGCGTGCGCGGCCTCCTCCGCGACTCGCGCGCCACGATCGAGGCCTGGGAGCGCGACCACAAGATCGACTACTACACGTTCTCCGAGACAGTCGCGTCGACATCGCTGACGGGCCTCGCCGCGACCACGCCGAAGGGCAAGGCGACGCTCGTGCGCAAGGCACTCGAGACGATCCGCAGCCGCTACGAGGGTCACGATCTCGCGGGCGTCGTCCTCATCTCCGACGGAGCCGCGACCGGCGGCTTCGGTGAGGACTCCGGCGCAGGCGTGATCCGCGACTTCCTGCGGGGGCTCGACACGCGCGTTCACACGGTGTGGGCGGCCCGCGACGGCCTGAAGGACGTCGCGATCGCGAAGATCAACGCCGACGAGTTCGCGTTCGTGCGCACCGTCGTCCGGATCGACACCGTGATCCGCACGACGGGCCTCCCCGCGCGCAAGGTGCCGGTGACGCTGTCGACCGACGGCCAGCCGCTGCGGCAGAAGCTCGTTGATCTACCCGCCGGGACGGGCGAGGTCACCGTCACGTTCGAGGTCACCCCGCCCCGCGTCGGCCGGTACGTCTACGAGGTCTCGGTGCCCGTCGCGGCCGGCGAGGCCGTCGTCACCAACAACGTGCGCTCGTTCGTGATCCGCGTGATCCGCGACAAGATTCGCGTGCTCCAGGTCGCGGGCCAGCCGTCGTGGGACGTGCGCGCGCTGCGCCAGATGCTGAAGAGCAATCCGAACGTAGATCTGATCTCGTTCTTCATCTTGCGCACGCAGGACAGCATCTCGCTCGTTCCTAACGACGAGATGTCGCTGATCCCGTTCCCGACGCGCGAGCTGTTCGAGCAGCAGCTGCCCTCGTTCGACCTCATCATCCTGCAGAACTTCGAGTACTTGCCCTACGGCATCGAGCCCTACCTCGAGAACATCCGCAGCTACGTCGAGGGTGGCGGCGGGCTCGCCATGCTCGGCGGCGCGGCCTCGTTCTCGTCGGGCGGCTACTACGGCACGCCCGTCGCGACCGCGCTGCCGGTCGAGCTCTACGGCCCGTTCGAGTCGGGGCCGCTCCTTGATTCGCATCCGTTCTCGCCGCAGCTGACCGACGCGGGGATGCTCCACCCCGTCACCTCGCTCCGCTATGCGGCGGCCGACAACCTCGCCGTCTGGAAGGGCCTCCCGCAGCTCGAGAACCTGAATCTCGTCGCCGGCGTGAAGCCCGATGCCACCGTGCTGGCCGTGCACCCGCGCCTGAAGACGAAGGCAGGCAAGCCCATGCCCGTGATCGTCGCCGGGGAGTACGGCAAGGGCCGGACGCTCGCGGCGATGACGGACTCGCTGTGGCGCTACGGCTTCGTGGCGGCGGCCCGTCCCGGCGACGATGGGCGCAACTACACGAAGCTGTGGGAGGGCTCGATGCGGTGGCTCATCCAGGATCCAGATCTGCGGAACCTGCACGTCGACAGCGATGCGGTCGAGTACGCACCCGGGGCTCCCGTCCGCGTGACGGTGAGATTGCTCGGCCGCGACTACCAGCCGCTGCCGGCGGGCGTGGTCTCGCTGGCGGTCTCGCGCGGTGCGGATCCGGCGCGCGCGGAGGCGGTCTCGGCTGCCAAGGTGACCGTCGGCGAGGACGGGACCGCGATCTACGACCTCGGCGGCCTCACGCCGGGCGTGTACCGCGTCGAGGGCAAGGCGACGATCGCCGGCCGCGACGTCGACGCGCAGGACATCTTCCTCGTCCGCGAGGCCGGCACCGAGCTCGACCGCCCGACGGGGGACCGCGAGACGCTCGTCGCGATCGCGGCCGGGACGCGCGGGACCGCCCTCGGTCCGGTCGACCAGCTCCCGGCCGACCTCGGCTTCGATGCGCCCCGCATCGTGCGCGTCGATCGACGCACGGATGTCGAGCTGTGGAGCCGCCCAGGACTCCTGGTGCTGGTCGTCGGTCTCCTCGGGCTCGAGTGGCTGCTGCGGCAGCGCAGTGGCTATTTGTAGCGGGCCCGTTCGAGGGTAGAACAGGCTCCGCATGTCCCTCCAGCTCGATAGCCTCGTCACCGACCTGATCTTCCAGGGCAACGCCGCGCTCGATCAGGCCATGCTGGTCGAAGGGCTCGGGGGCGAGGAGTTGCTCGCGACCAAGCAGGTGCTCGATATCGACCGGCTCGAGCCGCGCGCCGAGATGGAGCTGTCGCCGTCCATGCCGTTCCGCCGCCGCGGCGAGAAGCGGATCATGCTGCTCGACGCGAACGTGGTCCCGCCACGCGCCGATCCCCAGGCGGATCCGATCGTGCGCGGCGACCTGCGGCCGGCGCGCGAGGAGCTGATCGGCATCTGCGAGCGCCTCCCGATCCGCCTCGGCCGCCTGTTCGTGCTCGGGAGCTGGGGCGACGCCGTCATCGTGGCGCGCAACATCCGCGACCTGCGCGCCATCGCGCTGGTGCTGTGGGCGCTGGATCCGCAGACCGACGTCGACGGCAAGCGCCGCGGCTCGCAGCTGTCGAACAAGGAGTTCGAGGAGAAGCTGCTCGCGTACGAGAAGCGCCTCGACGAGCTCGACGACGAGCAGATCTTCGCCGGGCTCGATCTCACCGCGTCGCCCTCCGGCGGCGCGGCGTCGCCCGGACAGGCCGGGCGCCGCGGGGACATCGCGTTCGAGCGCCGCGGCGATCTCATGATCGTCGACGTGCTCGAGGCGGACGGCACGTGGGACCAGCGCAAGTCGATGCTGCTCGAGCAGCAGCTCGCGGCAGTGGAGCGGTTCTCGATCATGCCCGGCGCGCCGTCGACGTCGGCGCCGCGCGTGCCGCTCCCGGTCGCCGGCCCGGCCGGGGTGCCCACGGCCCCGCCGCTGTCGAGCCTGTTCGCGAGCCCGCTGCCGGGCGCCGCCCCCGCCGTGACCGCAGGCGCGGCCGCGCGTGCGGCGGCTCCCACGAAGCCGGCTCCCATCGCG
>JAYSYE010000245.1:0-5590 GCA_043716635.1 Deltaproteobacteria bacterium
CCGAGACGGCGTGCACGCCACCCTCGCGGGGTCCGCATGCGGCGGCGGTCGCCAGCACGCAGACCGCGACACGCGCCAGCCCGTACGGCCCCCGGGCGAGGGGTCGCCCCGACGCCGGCAGCGGGGCTTACTTCTCGGCCGTGGGACGATTCGAGAGGTTCTCCATGTTCATGCCCTTCGTCGGTTCGCGGCGATCGGGCGTGACGCCCGCGTAGATGCCGACGAGCAGCACGAAGAACACGAGCCCGGCAATGCCGCCGTACAGGAAGCCCTTGCGCGACGACTCGGCCGACCGCGCCTCGTAGACGGCAAAGGTCGCTTCCTGCTCGCGGGGCCAGGACGAAAAATCAACATGGTTCATGACAACCTCCGGGGACTTCAGGGATCTTTAGATAGAAACGGAGCGCGGCGCAATGCCGAGCGCGATCCGGTGTCTCGTGCGTTGGAACCAGGTGCGAGCGAGATCAGACCGACACCCGTACGGAGTCCCGTGCGGAAGCCCGACCGGCAGCCCGTTCGGCAGCCCGTTCGGCACTGTGACACCGGGGCGCCCGTCCGGTTCCCGCATTGTTTGGGCCGGGGTCGTCGCGATCTCGGCGGCTTGCACGAGCGCAGGGGCCGACTCGCCCGGCGGTACGACCCGCGGTCCCGCCGCGACGGCCCCCGCCGGCCCGCGCGAGCCGCAGGCATCGACCGCGACGGCGCCCGCAGCGCCCGCCACGCCCGCCACGCCCGCCACGCCCGCCACGCCCGCCACTCCGGCGGTCGCCGTGGCCCCCGAGCCCGCGCTCGGCGTCACCGACCGCGGGATCTGGAGCGATCTGGACCCGCAGGTGCAACTCGCCTTGCCCGCCGGGGTCACGCCCGAGCGCGTGAGCGGGCGAATCGACATCCTGCACGCCGTGCTCGTCGTCGCCGTCGACGGCTTTCCGCGCAAGGTCTATCCGCTCGGCGGCCCCGCGGCGCTCGCGGTGGGCGATCACGTGCTCGCGCTGCGCCCCGCGGATCGCGCCGAGCTCGCGCCGCTCCTCGCCGCCGCCCGCTTGACCGTGGGGGCCGCGCCCGACGATCGCGACGGCGATGGCATCCCCGACCCGCTCGACGTGCTGATCGGCGCGAAGAAGGCTGCCCTGAACGCCGACGCGTACACCGAGGGCTACGTCTCGCTCACGTATCCGGGTGGGGACGTGCCCCGCACGATGGGCGTCTGCACGGACGTCGTGATCCGGGCTGCTCGCAACGCGGGCCTCGATCTCCAGTTGGCGCTGCAGGCGGATCATCGCGCCGCGCCGCGCGCGTATCCCATGATCGTGGGTCGCGGCAACCCGAGCATCGATCACCGGCGGGTGAAGACGCTCGTGCCGTACTTCCAGCGGCAGTGGGTCGCGCACACCGCGGCGCTCGACGACCCCGACGACCCGCTCCGGCCGGGCGACGTGGTGCTCATGGATACGTTCCCGGACCGGCAGGGTCCCGACCACATCGGGATCCTTTCCGATCGGGTCGGCCCCACGGGTCACCTGCTCGTGATCAACAACTGGACGACGGGCGCGGTCACGACGGAGATGGATCTGCTCGCGTTCGTCCCGGTGCTGCAGCGCTATCGCATCCCGATGAAGTGATACGCTCCCCGCGCTCATGACGCGGCTTGCGCGGGTGCTCGCATGCGGGCTGGCGGTCGGCCTCGCGGCGACGGCGGGGGCTCCTGGTGCGGCGCGCGCGGAGGACCCGGACGATGCCGCGAAGTCGTCCTACCGCGTGATCGTCGATCGGGCGGATCTCGAGCCCGCGTCGATCGGCGGCGTGCGGCTTCATGTCTACGTCTCGGCGCTCTCGCTCGCGGGCGGTGTGGCTGACCTCGATCCAGACGCGTTCCGCGTGACGGCTGGCTCCACGAAGCTGACGGCGCCCGTGTACGGGCGGTTCGCGGCGAGCGACGCGCAGCTCGCGGTCGTGGTGCTGGTCGAGACGGCGGCCGCCTACGAGGCGCTGCTGCCGGCGATCGGCGAAGGCATCGACACCCAGCTCGTCGAGGGGCTCGCGCCGCTGGGCGATCGCATGCAGATCGCGGTCGTCGGGTATGGCGAGGCGGTCGTGGGCGGCAAGCTCGGGCCCGGCAAGGCCGCGCACGGCCAGGTGACCGGGCTCGCACCCGACGGCAGCGCAGGGGAGCCGGTGCTGCTCGACGCGGTCGATCACGCGCTGAAGCTCCTGAAGAAGGCGAAGACCGATCCGGAGGGCCGGCCGCTGCGGAAGCTCGTCGTCGTCATCGGCGATGGTCGAGACCTCTCGGCGGATCGCGATCGCGTGACGCGCGTGGCGGAGCGCGCGGCCAAGGAGGGCGTGCGCATCGACACGCTCGGGTTCGCGCCCGATGACATCCGCCGGCCGCTCCTCACCCTCGGCGAGCTCGCGAAGCGCTCGGCGGGCACGTTTCGCTGGGTGCGGCGGGCCGACTCGTGGGCCGCGCAGCTCGGGCAGGTGCGCGACGAGATCATGCGCCAGTACGAGCTGACGTACTTCCTCGCCGACGATGCCGTCGCGGGCAAGCCGCTCGTGGTCGAGCTCCAGGGGCGCGTGGTCGCGACGTCGCTGAAAGCGCTGAAGATCCCGCCGTCCCGGTGTAACGGCGCGGTGTGCGACACGGGCTACTGTGCGGCCGATCGTTGCGTGGTGCGGAGGCCGGCGGAGCGCCGCGGGCTCGTGGGCTGGGTCGTGCGCCTCGTGGGCATCGGCGTCGGGGCGCTCTTGCTGCTCGGCGTGATCGGCTGGCTGATGTCGCGCCGCCAGCCGCCCCGGCCGTTCCCGCTCCCCGGCCAGCTCCCCGGCATGGGCGTGCTCCCCGGGACCCTGCCACCGGGCGCGCCCCCGAGGCCGTCCAAGCCGGCCAGGCCCGCCAAGCTCGCCCGCAGCAAGCCGCCGAAATCGATCCCTCCGCCGGTCGTGATCGCGCCGGCCGTGGTCGCCCCGACGACGGGCCCCCGGTTTTACGTGATGAGCGGGCCCCAGGCGGGCCGGGAGCTCGCGGTGCACAACGGCTTCACGATCGGCAAGGCGCCCGGCTCGAACCTCGAGATCGACGACGGGTACACCTCGTCGCAGCACGCCCAGATCGGCGTGGACCACTTCGGCAATTGCCGCATCTACGACCGCATGTCCACGAACGGCACGTTCGTGAACGGGGCGCGCGTGAACGAGTACGCGCTCGACCACGGCATGACCGTCAAGATCGGCTCGACCGAGCTGCGCTTCCTGGCACAATAGGACGTTCGCATGTGGAGACCGTCCGGCAACCTGATCATCGGCGGCCAGGCGTTCGCGACGGACGCGCCCATCGTGAACTGGCGCGAGGGCCCGCGCTGGGATGCGCACTCGCAGTACTGCCAGACCACCGAGACGGACGGTCACCCGGCATGCACGCGAACCGCGACGGGCGACCTGCCGTTCTCGAAGGTCATGCAGCGCAAGATCACGAAGCGCTACATGACGCGCCCTGCCCTGCGCAACTCGAAGTGGAACAACGGCGAGAACGCGCCGTACGACGCGGTGAAGTCGGTCGTCTCTCAGTTCGTGCTGCACCACGACGGCTGCAGCAGCGCCGCGATGTGCTTCGACGTGCTCCAGAACGAGCGCGGCCTGTCGGTCCACTTCATCGTCGATAACGACGGCATCATCTACCAGACGCTCGACCTCGCCCTGGTCGCGTTCCACGCCGCGCAGTGGAACAACAACTCGATCGGCGTCGAGATGACCAATCGCGGCGACGCTGCCAAGGAGCCGCACTACTACGAGAGTGGCAAGTACGGCCCCGATCGCACGCCGCGCTTCTGCAAGATCAACGGCCACACGTTCAAGGCCTTCGACTACACGGCGGCGCAGTACGAGGCGATGCGGAAGCTCTCGAAGGCGCTGATCCGGCTGTTCCCGAACCTGCCGCCCGAGTACCCGCAATCGAGCCCCGGCGTGCAGACGTGGGACACGATGCCCGAGCCCGCGTCGATGAAGTTCTCGGGGTTCATCGGCCACTACCACCTCACGCAGCGGAAGTGGGATCCGGGTTTCTTCGACTTCCAGGACTTCTGCCGCAAGCTCCGCGGCGACAACTGCTTCTACATGTTCCCGAAGCCGCCGGACCCGAAGGATCCGCGGCAGCAGCTGCCGGTCGTGCCGCGCGAGTCAGGCGAGCTGCTCGCGGCCGCGAAGAAGCTGTACGAGATGAACGAGGCCAAGGCGGACGGTGGGTTCTTCCCGGTCGGCCCGTGGGGCGAGGCCCGGCTGTGGCACGGCGGCGTCCACCTCGCGGCGAAGGAGAACGATCCGGTGTTCGCGCCGTTCCCCGGGCGCATCGTCGCGGCGCGGATGGCCACGCACACCGCGATCGGCAGCGTGAACTTCGTGCTGCTGCACCACCTGGTGTCGCTCGGCGAGCGCAAGCTCGATTTCTACTCGCTGTACATGCACCTCGCGGACGAGCCAACGCTGAAGCTGCCGCGCCCGACGCCGTGGCTCGCGGGCGACACGTGGAAGCAGCCGATCGACAAGGACGGCGACATCGTGCTGATGGACGAGGCCGTCGAGGCCGGCGCCCTGATCGGCCACGTCGGGACGGCGGGTCCCGCGGATCTCGCGCGCGGGCAGATCCACGTCGAGGTGTTCTCGAAGTCGGAGCTGTTCCCGGCCGACGCGTTCCCTGGCCAGCCGTGGCGCGTGGTGGACGGCAGCGCGGGTGGTCGGTTCTGCGATGCGCCCGAGGTGAACGACCTCATCGACAGCAACAAGGATGGGATGTTGTCGCGCGACGAGCTGAAGGCGTTCTACTCGACGGGCGCCGGCGAGGCCGCGCGCTACCTGGTCACGTATCACGTGAGCGAGTGGACCCCCGAGCCGCCGTGGGCCGAGGCGCTGCGGGCCCCGAAGGACTTCGCGAAGCTGCCCGCCGAGGAGATCGAGTCGCTCGTCGCGGAGCAGATCACGCCCGGCCTGTGGTGGACGCCGAAGGTCGCGTCGCACGCCAGGCTGCCGCCGGACGGGGTCGTGTACCACTACCACCCGGTGAGCTTTGTCACGTGGCTGAACCGGACCATCTCCGACTCGGCGGCGGACGCCGCGCGCCGCGGGACCAACGCCGTGGACGAGAGCAAGGCCGCGGTCGTGCCCGATGGCGTCACCGACGATCTGAACGACCTCGACGGCTCGTCGATGCGCTCGACGACCGACGTGGTGGGTGACCCCTGCAATGATCAGCTGACGCTGAAGGAGCTGGCGGCGGGATTCGATACGCCGGACTGCGCGGTGACGCCGTGAGCCGATGCGCGCCGGGCACGCACCCCGATGGCGACGCCGGGAGTCGCCTTGCCGCGACGGTCCCCGCGACCGCTGCGGACGGAGCGCCGGGTGGCTGGCGGCCCCCGACGCGGCGGATGTTCGTGTCGATGATCGGCGCGGCCGCGGCCGCGTTCGCGCTGCGCGCACCGACGGGCGCGAGCGTCGTCGCGATGGCGAGCGAGGCCCCCGCTCGACCGTGGATGGGCACGACGCGGTGGATCGGCCACGGCTGAGGCACGGCTGAAGCACGGCTGAAGCACGGCTG
>JAYSYE010000246.1:0-5586 GCA_043716635.1 Deltaproteobacteria bacterium
GCCTACGTTCGACATCTCGTCGAACGGACTCGCGTCGGGCAACGTGCTCGTCGAGGCGTGCGTGCACGGGCTCTGCGAGGTGTACGAGCGCGACGCGGAGGCCGCGTGGCGCCGGGCCGGTGGCGATCGCCGCATCGTCCTCGACTCGATCGCGGATCTCGCGTGCCGCGCCCTGATCGCGCGGATCGTCGCGGCGGGCGCGCGCGTGTTCCTCTGGGATCTCGGGGGTGATACGGGCGTGCCCGCGATCGGCGCCGCGATCATGGAAGACCCGCGCGAGCCCGCGTGGCGCACCCTCGGCTTCTATCAGGGGTTCGGCGCGCACCTGCTTCCCGAGGTCGCGATGGCGCGCGCGCTCACCGAGGCGGCGCAGACGCGGCTGACGTACATCGCGGGCGCGCGCGACGACTTCTTTCCGGCCGACTACGAGCGCGCGACGGACCCCGAGCTCATGGCGGATCTCTGGTCGCGGCTGGCGGCACCGTGCGCGGAACCCGTCGATGCGGCGGAGCTGCCGCGCATCACCGCGCGCTCGCTCGGCCACGCGCTGGAGCTGCTGGTGGAGCGCGCACGCGGTCCCGTGATCGCGGTGGATCTCACGCATCCCGGGCTGCGCGTGCCGGTCGTGAAGATCCTCGTGCCGGGACGCGCGACCGACCTCGAGGCGATGGGATGAGCCCCCGCCGCATCGCCAGCGCGACGATCGTGTTCGTGGGCCCCACGCTGGCCGCGGCCGAGGTTGCCGCGCGCCTGGCGGGGGCGATCGTCGCTCCGCCGGTCGGCGTCGGCGACGTGCTGGCGCTGGTGCAGGCCCGCCGCAGGCCCGCCCGGATCGCCATCATCGATGGCTACTTCGAGCACATGGCCGCGGTCTGGCACAAGGAGCTCCTGCTCGCGCTCGAGCGCGGCATCGAGGTCTGGGGTGCGGCGAGCATGGGGGCGCTCCGGGCCGCCGAGCTGGCGCCGTTCGGGATGCGCGGCGTCGGCGCGATCTACCGGGACTACGCGCGCGGTCGGCTCACCGCCGACGACGAGGTCGCGGTCGCGCATCTCCCGGGCGAGCTCGGCTTCCGCCCGACGGGGGACCCGCTGGTCAACCTGCGCGCGGGCATCGCGGTGGTGCCGGGCCTCAGCGCGCGGTCGCGGGCCGCGCTCGTGGAACTGGCCCGGGCTCGTCATTACCGCGAGCGCTCGTGGCGCACGCTGCTCGCGGATGGCCGAACGGCGGGCCTACCGGCACGCCAGCTCGCGCAGCTCGCCGCCGCGATCTCCGCCGGCGGGCTCCCCGACCAGAAGGCGGCGGATGCCCGCGCCTTGCTGCGCGCGCTGGCGCGGACCCGCGCCGCGACGCCGCGATCCCGGCGGCCCCCGCGGTCCGGAGGCCGGGCCCGGGACCTCGACCGGGAGAGTATGCGCGTCCCGCGGACGTGGGCCCTGCGACAGCTCGAGAGGATCGTCGCGGCGCGCCGGTGACCGTGCCCGCCGCGCACCGCTCCCCTCGACGCGGAGCCCCGTCCCGTGTTGACATGGGGCCTGGATGACCACGGAGCGCGTCGAGGGAGCCGCCGTCCTCGACAGCGCGCCGCCGGCAACCGGGCCCCGCATGATCAAGTCCGCGGCGAGCGAGATCTTCATCGGGCGCGAGCGCGAGCTCGGCGCGCTGGGGCGTGCGTTCGCGGACGCGCGGCACGCCGGTGTCACGGTGACCGTCGGCGGGGCCGGCGGCATCGGCAAGAGCACGCTGGTCCGCGAGTTCTTGCGCGCGGTTGGCGATGGAGCCCAGGTCGTGGAAGGGCGCTGCTTCGAGCGCGAGGCCGTGCCGTTCAAGCTGCTCGCTGATGCGATCGAGTCGCTCGCGGCTCTGCTGACGGCACTGCCCCCCGACGCCCTCACGCCGCTCGTGCCGCGCGAGCTCGGCTCGCTGGTGCGCGTGTTTCCCGCGCTACGTCGCGTGCCGCAGCTCTCCGAGCTCGCGAGCCAGCGCCTCGCACCGGCGGATCCCACCGAGCTGCGGCACCGTGCGTTTCGAGCATTGACGGCGCTGCTCGCCGGGCTCGCCCGCGACCGGCCGGTGGTGCTGTTCCTCGACGATGCGCACTGGGGCGACGCCGACAGCGTGGCGGTCCTGGCGGAGCTCGCTCACGCCGCGGCGCCCGGGGTGCTCGTGATCATCGCGCATCGGCTCGAGGACTATCGCGGGGTGGTGGCGCAGCTGCGGCGACGCGCCGAGGTGCGCGCGCTCCGCGTCCCGCCGCTGTCGGTGGAGGAGTCCACCACGCTCGTCGCGCGCCTCGCCGGCGCTGCGACGGCCGCGCTAATCGGTGAGGCGATCGCCGCCTCCGCCGGCCATCCTCTCGTGCTCGGCGAGCTCGCGCGCGATGCCGTTCGGCTCGGCCGCGCCGGGCACGCCCTGACGATCGACGAGGTCGTGCGCGTGCGCACCGCTCGCCTCACGCCCGAGGCGCACGCGATGCTCGCGCTCTCGAGCATCGCGGCCCGGCCCATCGCCGTCGCGGTGGCGGCGTATGCGGCCGGCGTCACCCACGGTCTCGACGAGGCCACTCGACTCGCGACCGCGCGCTTCGCGACGGTGTGGTCCCACGGGACGGAGCTGATCCTCTGCCCCCCTCACGACCACGTGCGCACCGCGGTGCTGGCGACGCTCGACACCGAGGCGCGCGCGGGCTGGCACGAGGCGCTCGCGCGTGCCTTCGAGGCAGTGCAGGGCGAGGACCAGCTCGACTCGCAGGCGGTCGTCGATCACTGGCTCGCCGCCGGCTATCCCGCGACGGCGGCGCACCATGCCGTCGGGGCCGCGCTCGTCGCCGAGGCCGCGTTCGCGTCGTGCCGGGCTGCCGAGCTCTACGAGGTCGCCATCGCGTTCGGCCCGTGGGATGCCGCCGGGCAGCGCGATCTGATGCGGCGCAAGGCGCAAGCGTATGCGTGCGCGGGCATGCCCGACGATGCCGCGACCGTGTACGCGCACGCGGCGCACCTGTTCGACGCGGCGGAGGCCCGCGACCTCGAGCGCCTGCGCGTCGAGGACTGCCTGCGGCGAGGCCGCCTCGACGACGCCTTGCCCGCGGCCGAGGCGCTCCTCGATCAGATCGGGCTCCGGATCCCGCTCGCCACGCCCTCCCGGACGCGCCTCGTGACCCAGTGGGTCCAGCTGAAGCTCCGCGGCCTCGACCACGTCGAGCGCGCGGCCGCGGAGCTGCCGGCGTCGACGTTGCTCGCCATCGACGTGCTGTATTCGATCGCGTCGGGACTCGCCGTCGCCGATCCGATCATCGGGCGCGTCGTGCAGAGCGAGCACGTGAAGGCGGCGCTCGATGCAGGCGAGGCGACGCGCGTGTGCCTCGCGCTCGCGCAGGAGGTCTGCTATGCGGCGGCCGCGGGGACCCGCAATCGCGGCGCGATCGACTCCGTCAGCCGGCGGCTCAAGGCGCTCGCGCTGAAGCATCCGAGCCCGCACGTGCGGGGGTTCGCGGACACCGCCCTCGGGATCGCGGCGCACCAGTGCGGACGCTGGCGCGACGCGCGCGGCCAGCTCGAGCTGGGCCTGCAGACGCTCCGCGATCACGGGGTCGGCGTCCGCGCCGAGATCGATCTCGGCGCCGCGTACTGGCTCGCCTCGCTGTTCTATCTCGGCGAGTGGACCGAGCTCGCGCGCAGCTCGCTCGCCCTGGTGGAGGAGGCCAGGGATCGCAGCGATGCCATTGCGGCGCTCGAGCTGCGGATCGGCCGCTGCAACCTGGCGTGGCTCGTGCGCGATCAGCCAGCCGAGGCGAGGATCCAGCTCGCGGTCGCGGAGTCTACGCTCGCGCCAGGCGTTCACCTCGCTCGCGTCGCGGTGGTGATGGCGCAGGTCGCCGTCGCGCTCTACGCCGGCGACGCCGCCGATGCCCTGGCGCGCGTCGATGCGGTCTGGCCGCTCGTCGAGCGCGCGGGATTCCTCCGGCTGCAGCAACCGCGCATCGAGCTCACGTGGCTTCGAGCGTGCGCGCTCCTTGCCGACGAGACGAGCGAGCCGACGGCCCGACTCCGCGAGGCGCGTGCGCTCGCCGACGCGCTCGTCGCGGAGGGCGTCCCGTGGGCGGTGGGCCTCGGGCATCTGGTGCGGGCGAGCGCGTACGCGTGGTCGACGGCGCCGAGGGAGGCGCGGCTGGAGCTGCTGGCGGCCGAGGACCAGCTGGCGGACGCGGGGATGGCCGGGCACGTGGCCGTGTGCCAGCTGCGGCGCGGGGAGCTCGAAGGCGGGGTGGCGGGCAGCGACCGTGCGACGGCGGCGCGGTCGGAGCTCGTGACGCTTGGCGCACGAAATCCCGAGGCAATGGCCACCCTTATCCTCTGTTGGCCAAAGATCAAGATCGTGTAAGGTAGCGCCCGCTTGCCTGGCCGATCCGAGGTCGGGGCTAGCGCGTACTTGATGGGTCCGGCACGTCGCCGGCATGAGAGGTCCTCCGTGTCAGACATCGCCGCACATCTCGCTGTTTCTCAGAAGGTCGATTTCGATGATCTCGACTGGGCGCTCGCGCGGACACACGGACTCTCGAAACAAGAGATCGAGACGCTCATCTACTTCGCGGATATCGAGAGCCAGACGGTCCACTACTTCCTCGAGGTGTCGCGCCTCAAGGTGTCTCGCGATCCCGAGCTGCTCACGTTCCTGACGATGTGGAACTACGAGGAGTACTTCCACTCGTACGCGATCACGAAGCTGCTCGTCGAGTGCGGCGTCAAGGTCGACACGGCGAGCGAGCGCGCGGAGAAGGTCCGCGCCAACGCGCGCTTCAAGGCGAAGGTCGAAGACTTCGGCCAGGGCATGATCGCGAAGGTCATGCCGAAGGTGTTCATCAGCCTGTGGATGTTCTGGGGCGCGCTGCAGGAATGCCTGACCACGCAGGCCTACGAGGAGCTGGCGAAGAACACGAGCAACCCGGTGCTCGCCGAGCTGTGCAAGCGGATCGCGCGCCAGGAGCGCCGGCACTTCGCGTATTACTTCGGGCGCGCCCGCGAGAAGCTCGAGGGGCAGAAGTTCGCTCAGAAGTTCAGCCGCTGGATCGCGACCAAGTTCTACGCGCCGGTCGGCGGTGGCGTGAAGACGGACGAGGAGGGCGCGCGGCTGGTGGCCGAGCTGTTCCCCGGCGACCGCATCTTCGAGGTCATGGGCTACATCGAGAAGCGCATGGCCGCGCTGCCCGGCATGGAGGGGCTCGACTGCTGCTCGCGCTGGGCCGCGCGCGTCCAGCCGCTGCTGCCGCCGGCCACGCGCGCGACGTCGGTGCCGACGTTCGCGGCCGCCGCCTGATCACGACATCCCTGTCAGGAATCACTCGGTATTCATCGAGGGCTTGAACGCTTCCTGACAGGCAGATCGCCTACTGAAACCAAGTGATCACAAGCAGTTGAGCACACTGGTCGGACCTGGCACCGAAGCTGCTGAGAGTCCTCCGCATGAAGACTACGGTGGTTCGCCTCGGTTCGGCACTCGCACTCGTCATGGCCGCTGCGACGGGCGCGCTCGCGCAGCCCGGCCCGTCCGACGCCCCGGTCGCCCCGGACGGCCCCGCCGCGGACGAGCAG
>JAYSYE010000247.1:0-16811 GCA_043716635.1 Deltaproteobacteria bacterium
GGCCCGCGTGCGCGAGGTGACGGGCCTGATGCTGAAGGGCGTGGCGACGCCGGTGACGGCGTACGTCGTCGAGGCCATGACGCGCGAGGCGGAGGTAACCGCGTGACGGTGATGCGGCGCGGACGCGTGCTGATCGTCGACGACTCGCTGTTCATGCGCGCGGCGATCGCGAAGACCCTCGTGACGGCGGGCTTCGAGGTCGTGGGCCAGGCCAAGGACGGCCCCGACGCCGTCGTGCAGGCGGCCCGGCTCGCGCCCGACGTCATCACGATGGACTTCAACATGCCGGGGATGACCGGGGCCGACGCGGTTCGGGCGATCATGGCCGCGCGGCCCACACCCGTCGTGATGTTCTCCGCCCACACGCGGCAAGGCGCGCGCGAGACGTTCGACGCGCTCGCGGCCGGTGCGGTCGACTTCGTGACGAAGCCCGCCGGTGAGGTCTCCGTCGATCTCTCGAAGATCGCCGACGAGCTCACGCGCAAGGTGACCATGGCTGCGCTCGCGCGTCCGCGGGCCGTCGTGCCCCAGCCCCCGGCGCGGCCGAGCACGTCGAGCCTTGGCCGCGCGGCGGTCGCGGGGAGCGCGCGCGTGTGCGTGATCGCCGTCTCCACCGGGGGGCCGGCGGCGCTGTCCGAGCTGGTGCCCGCGCTGCCGGCGGACCTGCGCACGGCCGTGATCATCGTCCAGCACATGCCCGCGGGGTTCACGGCCGCGCTCGCCGAGCGGCTCGACCACGCGAGCCAGATCACGGTGAAGGAGGCGGCCACCGGCGACCGCCCGGCACCGGGTCTCGTGCTGATCGCCCCGGGCGACCGGCACCTGGAGATCGACGAGAGCGGGCTCGTGGTGCTCACGGATGGCCCGCAGGTGAACGGGTGCCGGCCCGCCGCCGACGTGACCATGATGTCGGCGGCGCGGGTGTTTGGCCGCCGCACGCTCGCGATCGTGCTGACGGGCATGGGCAAGGACGGCGCCGCCGGTGCACTCGCGATCCGCAAGGCGGACGGCAAGACGTGCGCGCAGGACCAGGCGACCTCCGTCATCTACGGCATGCCGAAGGCAGCGCAGGACATCGGCGCGATCGACGAGGTGCTCCCGCTCGGCGACATCGCGAGCTGGCTCCGTTACGCCTGAGCCGGCGAGCCGGCACGAGGCGGGTCCCGAAGCGCTACGCGGTTTGCCCACCGGGCCTCGGCGTCGCCGCCCGTCGGCGCGGCGTGCCAGGCGTGCTACACGAGCAGCCGTGACCACGTCTGTCTTCGCGGCGAGCCGCATCGGCTTTCTCGGCGCCGGCAACATGGCCGAGGCGCTGATCCGCGGCCTCGTGCGCGGGGGGCACGTCGGAGCCGCGCAGGTGACGGCGTCCGCGCCGCGCCGCGAGCGGCTCGACGAGCTCGTGGCCGCGTACGGGATCGCGACGACCACGGCGAACCCGGACGTCGCGAGCGGCGCGGACATCCTCATCCTGTCGGTGAAGCCGCAGATCATGGACAGGGTGCTCCGCGAGGTCGCCCCGCACGTTCGCGCGGGCGCGCTCGTGATCTCCGTCGCGGCCGGTGTGGACACCGAGACGATCGAGCTCGCGCTGTCCCGTTCGGGGGAGACCGTGCGGGTGGTCCGGGCGATGCCCAACACGCCCGCGCTCGTCGGCGCCGGGGCCACGGCGATCGCCGCGGGGGCCCACGCGAGCACGGAGGATCTGGCGATCGCGCGCGCGATCTTCGATGCGGTCGGCATCACGGTCACGCTCGACGAGAGCCAGCTCGACGCGGTCACCGGCCTCTCCGGCTCGGGGCCGGCGTACATCTTCCTCATCATCGAGGCGCTCGCGGATGCCGGCGTCAAGGTCGGCCTCGCCCGTCGCAACGCCCAGCGGCTCGCCGCGCAGACCGTGATGGGCTCGGCCAAGCTGCTGCTCGATACGGACGGGCACCCAGGACAGCTCAAGGACATGGTGACCTCGCCGGGTGGCACGGCGATCGCGGGCCTTCACACGCTCGAGCAGGGTGGGCTCCGCACGACGCTCATCAACGCGGTCGAGACGGCGACGAAGCGTTCGCGCGAGCTCGGCCGCGGAGGCAAGTAGCGTGGGCCACGCCCGTGGCCGGACATGCGCGCGGCGACCCGGCGAGTCGGCGGGGAGCTGCACGGTGGAGATCCTGGTCACGCCGCGAGCGTCGCGTGCGAAGATCGGCCCGCGGCACGATGGGCGGATCAAGATCGCCGTGACCGCGCCCCCCGTCGACGGCGAGGCGAACGCGGCCGTGATCGAGCTGGTCGCCGATGCCCTCGGGATCGCGCGCGGCGCCGTGACCGTGGTCGCGGGCGTGTCCTCGCGCCGCAAGACGCTGCGCGTGCAGGGCATCTCGGCGGACCAGATCGACGAGCTCGTGGGTGACGCGAGCCCCGACGCGCCCGACGAAGGTGCCGGGTGATTCGGCTCGGCGCGCTCGGGCTCGGGCTGCTCGCCTCGGCGTGCACCAGCAATACCGTGGGCACGATCCGCCTGAAGCTCACGACGGCCCCGGAGTCGGCGATCCTCGACTCCATCGCCACGCTGCGCGTCACGCTCACGGCGCCGCACCAGGTGATCGAGGAGGCGCGGACGAGCACGGGCTTCGACTTCGCGCTCGAGGCGGACGCGCATGGCGAGGTCGGTACGGTGATCGTCGAGGGCTTCGATACCGCGCACGTCCTGGTCGCGACCGGGAGCTCGCCCCCGTTCGCCGCGAGCCCGCTCGACGCCGCGATCACGGTATACGTCGCACCGCCGCTGTCCATCGGCGGGGCGCCCGAAACCCTGGCGTCGCCGCGCACCGCGATCGCCGCGGCCCCGCTCGCGTACGGCGGCATCCTCGTCGGAGGCTCCCTCGCAGACGCCACGGCGAGCACGGCGGTCGAGGTCTACAACGCGTACAACCACTCGCTCGCGCCGGGCCTCGCGCTGCCGGAGGCGCGCGTCCTGCCCGCACTCGCGACCACGGCCGTCGGTGTCGTCTACATCGCGGGCGGCACGGAGACGAGCCACGTCGTGCGCACGTTCGACACGACCGTCGCCCCGAGCGGCGCCTACGGCACCGTCGGCGAGGCCGCAGTGGTCGGTCCGTCCGGCACGGCCGTCGCGATCGGCACGCCGAGCGCACCGCGGTTCCTCGTCGCCGCGGCGGCGCCGTACGTGTTCGATGCCACGACCGTCACGGCGCGACCGGACCTCCCCGCCCTGCACGCCGCCGCGTCGGTCGTCACGGCCACGGGGGAGCGGATCGCGCTGGTCGCCACCTTGGACGGCCTCGCGCGCTTTCGCGCCGACACGCTTGTCCCCGTCGGCGGCACCACCGGCCTGCCGGTCGTCGCGCTCGCCGCCCTCCCCGACGGCAGCTTCCTCGCGCTGCTCGCCGATCGCGCCGACGTCGTGCGCGTCGACGCCGAGACGGGCGTGACCACGACGATCGCCGGCGCCCTCTCCGAGCTCCGCGGGATGCCGAGCCTCGCCGTCACCACGCGCTACGTCGTGATCGCGAGCGCGACGAGCGCGGATGTGCTCGACGCCACGAGCCTGGCCCGGGTCGTCACGCTCCCCGCCACGATGGGCCAGTTCGCGCTCGCGCTGCCGAACGAGCAGGTGCTGCTCGGGGGCGCCCTCGACGGCACGCCCTCGGATCGCCTCGAGCTGTTCACGCCGCCGCCGCCGCCCGCGCCCTGACCTCGCGCGGGGTCAGCGGTCTGGCTGCAGCACGAACCAGTGGAACACGCGGTACGGCGCCGTCGCGATCACGCGCACGCGCAGAAGTGACACGCTGGGCCGGAGCTCGAACGTCACCTCGACGAAGCGCCCCGTCGGCGCCGGCAGCATCGCCGCGCCTAGCTCGTGACCGGCATCGTCGACGAGGCGCACGGGCACCGGGGCCGTGATCGCGTCCTGATACGGATAGTCGCGCTTACCGCCCGTGCGCATCACGAGCCGCGCTGGCCGCCCGGGGTCGACCTCGATGGTGAACGACTCCTCGCCGCCCCGGATCGTGCGCCCGCCATCGATTGCCAGCCCGAGCTCGCGCACCTCGTCGTGCACGAGCGACCAGCGCGCCGTCGGATCCCCGAACGCGCGGGCGCCCAGCGCACCCCGCCAGGCATGCGCATCCTCGCTCGCGAGGTCCGCGATATCGACGCGGTCCACCAGTGACCACCCGGGCACCGCGTCGAACGGCCGCTCCGCGGTATGCGCGTGATCCCACCGCGCCTCGATCAGCTGCATGTTCGCCGAGCCGATGGATCGCTGCTTCGCGAAGCGCCGCGGCAGCGACGTCTGCAGCACCACGCGGCCGAAGAAGTGCGTCTGCCCGACCCACGCCGGGTCGTACGCGAAGTGCGTGGGGCGCGCGTCCGCCGGCAGGCTCTCGAGCAGCTCGAAGCGCGCGCCCGGCCCGTGGTTCGCGACCTCGGCTAGCCCGTTCGTGACGAGCCCGAGCAGGTCGGTCACGGGCGTCTCGCCGTAGTACGCGACGGCGCCCGCGTCCTGGAGCATCACGCGCGCGTGCGGGAGCTTCGCGTGGAGGTACCGGCCGATCGCGACGGTCTGCGCGTTCAGGTCGCTCGCGTTCTGCGCGTAGAGCAGGAGGTCGTCGCGGTAGCGCGGGCGACCCGCGAGCGCGAACCCCGCGACCGCGAGCGCGAGCCCGCCCGCCCACAGGCGCCGCGGCCACACGCCCAGCCGCGCCGGCGGCGCGAGCCCACACGCGCACGTCACGAGCGCGAGCGGGCACGCCGGCGCGAGGTAGCGGTAGTGGTGGAAGTCCCACGCGCCCGAGGACGCCGTCACGGTCAGCGCGAGGACCGCCGGCGCCAGCACGATCACGGCACCGGCGAGCGGTCGCCCGGCGCCACGCGCCCACCCCGTCACGCGGACGGCACCGACGAGCCACAGCACCGCGATGCACCGCGGGAGCACGAACGGGCTCGTCGCATCCCAGAGCAGCCCACGCACCATCGCGACCGTGGTCTGCCGCACCGCGGTGCGCCAGTACGCGCCGTCGAACCCCGGCAGGTAGAAGTGACTCTTCACGATCGCCGTGTCGGGCAGCCACGATCCTGCGAAGCAGCGGTTCGTCAGCATCCACGCGAGCGGTGCGGCGAGCGGCACGAGCCAGCGCAGCGCGGACCGGTGTTCGCGTTGCCGCAGCCGCGCGATCGCGGCGCAGCCGACGATGCCCGCCACGAGCACCGTCGCCTCCGGCCGCGCCAGTGCCAGCGCCGCGAGCACGAGGGCGAGCGCGCGCGGCGGTCCACCCGTGAGCGGAGCGCGTACGAGCAGCCCGACCGCCAGCATCAGCAGCGCCGCGGCGAGCGAGACCTCCATCCCCGCGAGCGCGGTCCACGCGAACGGCGCGATCGCGAGCGTGAGCGCCGCGCCCGCGAGCCCGGCCACGGCGCTACCGCTGATGGCACGCGCGACGCGATACACGCCGATGCATGCGAGCGCGTACAGCGCCGTGCAGACGCCGAACGCCACCCACACGAGTGCGTGGCCCCGCGCGCCCAGCGCCCAGAACGGCGCGAGCACGATCGGCCACAGCACGCTCGTGGCTCCCGCCGAGTAGCCGCCGCCCGGGAAGTACGTGAACGGGTGGAGCCGGCCCCACTGCCGCGCGTACGTCAGGTAGATGTACGCGTCGTCGACGGGCAGGCCGAACGGTCGCGTGAAGTGCAGCACGGTCCGCGCGAACAGCGAGGCGACCACGATCGCGATCGCCGCGATCGCGAGCTCGGGCGCGTACGTCCGCAGCGCGCGCATCACGGGCCGAGATCGGCGGCGCGGATCGCGCCGAACGTGCGCGTCGCGACCTCCACCTCGATCGCCCACACCGCACCATTCGGGATCAGCGGCACCTCCTGACCGAGCAGCTCGATCAGCCACAGCCGCATGATGCCGCCGTGCGCCACGGCGAGCGCGACCTGCCCGTCCGCGAGCTCGCCTGCGATCCGCAGGAGCGCGGTCGTCATGCGGGCGGTCGCGGACTCGCGGGGCTCACCGCCCGGCGGCGCCGCCGACCTCGCCTGCCAGGCCTGCCAGGCCTCGGGGAGTTGCACGGCGATCTCGTCGCGCGTGAGACCCTCGAACACACCGAACGCACGCTCGCGTAGCAGCGGCTCGATGCGCGGCGCGCGCGGCTCGGGGAGCTCGAGCTCGGCGGCGATCAGGGCCGCGGTCTCGCGCGCGCGAGCGAGATCACTCGCCCACACGTGGTCGATGCGACTACCCGCGAGCTGACGTCCGACCACGCGGGCCTGATCCCGGCCGAGCTCGTTCAGCGGGATGTCCGTGCCACCCTGGAGCTTGCCGACCGCGTTCCAGGCCGTCTGCCCGTGGCGCGCGAGGAGGATTCGTCTGAGCACCCTGCCACTACCTATCGGGGACTGTCCTACCTTACCACTGGCACGCGAACGCTCACGGTGAGCGGGGGCTTTCAGCCGCCCATCGCGCTCGGGTAGGCTTGGGGTATGAGAGCATCCCGGCGTGCGAGGACGACGGCGCGAATCGACGACGGCGAGCTGAGCGAGCTCGCGACGCGCACGAAGCCGGAGGAGGAGCGCCCGACCACCGCACTCGACCCCGCGGCGATGCGCGCGCTCGTGTTCGCGGCCACCCCGCCGCCGGATGACCAGGACCTGGCCACGCGAGAGGTCGCTCCCCTGGCTCGCCCAGTGCCGCTGGAGACTGGCTCGCCGGTCGACCCACCGGAGCCGCCCGAGCGGGTGGCGACCGACTCGTCGCTCGACGTACCGTCGTTCGCATGCCAGCCCGCTGCGACCGTCTTCACGATGAAGATGCCGCCGCTGGCATATCAGGTCCCTGCAGTCGCCTCGACCGCGGCGGTCGCAGTGACCCGGCCCGTGTTCCCGCACCGAGAGCTCGGTGCAGCGATCGTGGTCGCGCTGACGATCGTCATCCTCGCGCTGGCCGGTGGCACCGCCTGGGTGCTCCTGACCTGACCGCGACACTACGCTAGGCTGCGCGGATGGCCGAGTCGCCCGTCTCCCCGCTCGTCGCCGAGCACTTCGACACCATCATCGTGGGCGCGGGCCTCTCCGGCATCGCGGCCGCGTATCACCTGCAGCGCGGCTGCCCCGGCAAGACCTACGCGATCCTCGAGGCGCGCGCGTCGATCGGCGGCACCTGGGACCTGTTCCGCTATCCAGGCGTGCGCTCCGACTCGGACATGTTCACCCTCGGGTACTCGTTCCGCCCGTGGACGAACCCGAAGGCGATCGCGGACGGCGCGTCGATCCTCCAGTACGTCCGCGACACGGCGAGCGAGCTCGGGATCGATCGCCACATCCGCTTCCATCGCCGCGTCGAGACCATGCGCTGGTCGTCGGCGACCTCGCGCTGGACGCTCGGCGTGCGCGACACGCGGACGAACGAGCTCGTCGACCTCACGTGCGGCTTCGCGGTCGGCTGCACGGGCTACTACGACTACGACCAGGGCTACACGCCGGACCTCCCGGGGCTCGCCACGTTCCAGGGCCGTCTCGTGCATCCCCAGCACTGGCCCGCCGACCTCGACGTCACGGGCAAGCGGGTCGTCGTGATCGGCAGCGGCGCGACCGCGGTGACCCTCGTCCCCGAGCTCGCGAAGACCGCGGCGCACGTGACCATGCTCCAGCGCTCGCCCACGTACATCGTGTCGGTGCCGTCGCAGGACAAGGTCGCCGACTGGCTCCGCGCGAAGCTGCCGGCGGGGCTGGCGCACGAGATCACGCGGTGGAAGAACGTGCTCATCGGGCTCGCGAGCTTCCAGTACAGCCGGCGCTATCCGGCGCAGATGACGAAGTGGCTGCTGGCGCGTGCGGAGCGCCAGCTCGGCGGGGCGGCGGACGTGAAGACGCACTTCACGCCGAGCTACAAGCCGTGGGACCAGCGGCTGTGCCTGATCCCCGATGGTGATCTCTTCGAGGCGCTGAAGAGCAAGCGCGCGGAGGTCGTGACCGACCACATCGCCTCGCTCGATGCGAGCGGGATCGTGCTGAGGTCGGGCGCGCGCCTCGACGCGGACGTCGTCGTGACGGCCACGGGCCTGCAGCTGAAGCTGTTCGGCGGCATCGCGCTCTCCCTCGATGGCGTCGCGGTCGATCCCGCGACACTGCTCGTCTACAAGGGCATCATGTGCAGCGGCGTCCCGAACTTCGCGTTCGCGATCGGCTACACGAACGCGTCGTGGACGCTGAAGGCGGACCTGACGGCGCAGTACGTCACGCGCCTGCTGCGCTACATGGACGAGCACGGCTTCAGCGCGTGCACGCCGCAGCGCGACGACACGGTCGAGGAGCTGCCGCTGCTCGACTTCTCCTCGGGGTACGTGACGCGCGCGATCCAGGGCTTCCCGCGGCAGGGTCACATCCGACCGTGGCGGCTGTTCCAGAACTATGCCCTCGATCTTCTGATGATCCGGCTCTCGAAGATCGCCGACGCCACGATGGAATTCACGGCGGCCCGCGACTTACCGGTAGCGACTGTCAGACGGGCCGGCTAGGGTCTCCTTCATGGGCACCGAAGCGGTTGGGAAGCTGCACCTTATCTACGAGCACAAGCAGGTGAGCGAGCGCTTCGCCAAGCGCGAGTTCGTGCTCGAGCTCCTCGATAATCCGAAGTACCCGCAGCTGGTGCTGTTCCAGCTCACCGGCGATCGGTGCGCCCAGCTCGAGGGGATGAACGTCGGCGATACGGTCCGGATCGACTACAGCCTCCGCGGTCGCGAGTGGAAGAGCCCGAGCGGCGAGGTGAAGTTTTTCAACAGCCTCGACGTGTGGAAGCTCGAGCCTGCCCGTGCGGGCGAGCGCGCTGGCAACGGTCGCGGCGACTACAACGATGATCGCGGCGGCGGCGGCGGCGGCGGCGGCGGCGGCTATCAGAGCCGCGGCAACGACCGCAACTACGGCGGCGGCGGCGGCGGTGGTGCTCGCGGCGGTGGTGGCGGTGGTCGCAGCGCGCCCCCGCGCGACGATGCGCCGCCCCCGGCGTACGAGCCGCGTCCGAGCGACTCGGGCGGCTCGAGCGACCTCGACGATCTGCCGTTCTGATCGCCGTCCGGCCGTTCGCGCGTTCACGAGCTCAGAGCGCGAAGCTGATCCCGATCATCGAGCCCTTCGCCGCACGGCTCGCCCACGGGGCCCACTTCGAGCGGGGCTGCAAGTAGCGGTAGACATCGAGCACCGCCGGCGCGAGCAGCACTGCAGCGAACGTCGTCCGCGAGAGGCGCGCGGTGTCGGCCGCCGTGCCGGCGTCGCCGAAGTTGCTCTCCGTGCCCGTCATGCTCGAGAGCGCGTACCCGACCGAGAGCAGGATGTCGAACGCGAAGAGCCCCTTGCGCAGCGGCGCCCGGCGCCAGCGCAGGTCCGGCTCGAGCGTCAGCAGGACCTCGGTCGTGAGGTGCTGGACGTCGTAGCCCGCGGTGACGATGTTGTACTTGCCAGGGTGGCCCCCGGAGAACTGGCTGCCATCGTGCTTCGTGCACCCCGCGTCGGTGCAGCGGATCCGGGGCGCGACCGCGACGAACGGGACGGCCCCGAACGTCGTGATGACCTCGAGCTTCGGCGTGTTGCCATACGCGAGGTTCGTGACGAGGTGTCCGGTCTCGTGCGCGACGAACGCGATCGCCGCGCCGCCGAGGAACACCAGCGCAGTCGAGACGCTGCCCACGCTCGTCAGCGACGGGCGGCCTCGCGTCGGGTGCGCGGGCGCGACCGGATGCTCGTCGAGCCACGGCGAGCCTGCCTCGCTGGCAGCGTCCGCGTCGTCGGCGGCGGCCGGTCGTGTGCCCGCGACCACGGCGAGCGCGATCAGGGCGAGCAGGCGTCCTCGTCCCGAGCCGCGCGGTCTCACCTCACCGCCACTCGTCGATGAGGTTCGCGACGAGGGCCGTCCACCCGGTCTGGTGACTCGCGCCGATGCCTGCGCCGTTGTCGCCGTGGAAGTACTCGTAGAACAGCAGCTGATCGCGCCAGCTCGGATCGTCGGCGAACTTCTCCGCGCCCCCGAACACCGGCCGGCGCCCATCCGCATCGAGCAGGAAGATGTCGATCATCCGCCGCGCGAGGTCGTGCGCGAGGTCGTGGAGCGTGACGAGCTCGCCGCCCGACCCCGCAGTCCGCAGCGCGTGGCTCGGCAGCGCCGTCCCGAGCTTGCGCAGCGACTCGATGATGAGGAACGTGGTCGGGAACCAGATCGGGCCGCGCCAGTTGGAGTTGCCGCCCTTGAGCTTGCTCGTCGACTCGGCGGGCTCGTAACCGACGGAGAGGCCCGCGAGCTCGAACGGATTCGCCTCGTGCCACTTCGACAGCGACCGCACGCCGTACCGCGACAGGAACTCGCTCGGGTCGTGCAGGTACGCGAGCATCCGATCGAGTCGCGCGGGCTCCACGATCGACAGCAGATACGTCGTGGTGCCGTCCGCCGCCACGATCGGATGCACCACCTGCGACACGAGGTCCGCGCGGTTGCGCAGGAACCACTGCATGTTCGTGGAGAACTCGGTGAACTGCTCGAGCCACGCGTGCTCGAGGCGCTCGACCGCGAACAGCGGGATCAGCCCGACGAGCGAGCGCACGCGGAACCGCTGATAGCGCCCATCCGGGTGGTGGAGGATGTCGTAGAAGAATCCGTCCTCGCCATCGAACAGGGCGTAGTCCCGCCCGCCCACGCGCCGCATCGCACCCGCGACGTAGGCGTAGTGCTGGAAGAACTTGGAGGCGAGCCCCTCGTACGCCGGATTCTCCTTCGCGAGCTCGAGCGCGATCCGCATGAGGTTCAGGCAGAACATGCCCATCCACCCGGTCGCGTCCGACTGCTCGAGCGTGGAGCCATCCGCGCTCGGCTTGCTGCGGTCGATGATGGTGATGTTGTCGAGCCCGAGGAATCCGCCCTCGAAAATGTTGTTGCCGTCCCGGTCGACGTTGTTCACCCAGCTGCTGAAGTTCATCAGCAGCTTGTGGAAGCAGCGCTCGAGCCACGCGCGATCGGCCTCGCCATTGCGCAGCCGGTCCATGTTGTAGACGCGCCAGACCGCCCACGCATGCACGGGCGGATTGAGATCGGAGAACTCCCACTCGTACGCGGGCAGCGCGCCGCTCGGATGCTGGAACTGCTCGAAGAGCAGCAGCCAGAGCTGATCCTTCGCGAACCGCGCGTCCACGAGCGCGAACGGGATGCACTGGAACGCGAGGTCCCACGCCGCGAACCAGGGGTACTCCCACGCGTCGGGCACGCTCATCACCCGCATCGAGTTCACGTGGCGCCAGTGCGTGTTGCGCGCGCCCGGTCGGCGGCGCTCGGCGGGCGGTGGCGTGGCCGGGTCATCGCCATCGAGCCAGCGGTCGACATCGAACAGGTAGCTCTGCTTCGACCACAGGAGCCCCGCGAGGGCCCGTCGCTGGACGAGCTGCTCGTCCGCCGTCGCGCCCGGGGGAGCCACGTTCGCGTAGAACGTGTCGGCCTCGGCGCGCCGCAAGGCGAGGATCGCATCCACCTCGGCGAGCGGAGCGTGCTTGGTGCCATCGCACAGGCGCAATCGCAGCGTCACCGTCTCGCCCGCCCCGATCACGTACCGGTACTGGAGGGCGGCCTTGCTGCCACGCTCGTCCGTGCGCAGCGCGCTGCCATCGGCCTCGCACAGCGCGCGGTGGAACGCATCCTTCGTGTGGGCGCTGCGACTCGCGGCCTCGGGGCCATACGCGCGCGCCCCGTGGGTCTCGTTGTCGGTGAACAGCAGCTCGGCGCCCGCCGGACCGTAGAGCCAGCGGAGCCCGAGGCCGCAGTGCCGCGGCAGGTCCTCTCCGTGCAGCGCGTCCTCGTCATCCGCCAGCAGCGCGACCGTCCCGACCTCGCTCGTGGTGCGCTCGATCATCGGCGCCGCGCGGCCCTTCCCGTCCCACGCCCACGTGTTGCGAAACCACAACGTCGGGAGGATCTGAAGCGGTGCCGGCTCGGGGCCACGGTTGTGCGCCGTGATGCGGATCACCAGGTCGTCAGCGGACGCCTTGCCGTACTCGACGAGAATGTCGAAGTACCGGTCCTCCGCGAACACGCCGGTGTCGAGCAGCTCGTACTCGGGGCCCTGCCCGCCGCGCGCCTGGTTCTCCTCGACGAGCTCGCGATACGGAAACTCCGCCTGCGGATACTTGTAGAGCAGGCTCATGTACGAGTGCGACGGCGTGTTGTCGACGTGGAAGTAATATTCCTTCACGTCCTCGCCGTGGTTGCCCTCGTCGGGAGTCACCCCGAACCAGCGCTCCTTCAGGTGCGGATCGCGCTCGTTCCAGAACGTCGGCGCGAAACACAGCAGCTGGTAGCGATCGCTGATGCCCGCGATGCCGTCCTCGCCCCAGCGATACGCCTTGGCGCGCGCCGCATCGTACGTGAGGAAGCGCCACGCCTCGCCATCGGCGGAGTAGTCCTCGCGCACCGTGCCCCATGCGCGGTCCGAGAGATACGGTCCCCAGCGCCGCCAGCCGGCCGCGTCGTCGACGATGCTACGAACGCGCTCCCGCTCGGGATCCGCGACGCCGGACGAAGTGGTCACCGCGCGGGATAGTACGCGCCGCATCCCGTATCTTCCAGGGATGCCCGTGGAGCCAGTCACCGACGGCGTGCTCGCCGAAGCGCGAGCGTTCAACGCGCAACTCGAGACCACCCTCGCCGGTATGCCGTCGGTGCACACGCTCCCGCCCGCGCTCGTGCGCACCGCGCGGCGGGTCGGCAAGGGCATCTTCCCCGCGCCGGTGGTCCTCCCCGAGCTCCGCGATCTCGAGGTGCCGGGTCGCGGCGGCCCGATCAAGCTGCGGATCGCGCGACCGCCGGTAGGCATCGCGCCGCGCGGCGTGTATCTGCACATCCACGGCGGCGGCTGGATGTACGGCGCGGCCGACATGCAGGACCCGTATCTCGCCGCGATCGCGACCGCCGCGGGTGTGGTCGTGGCGAGCGTCGAGTACCGGCTCGCGCCGGAGCATCCGTTTCCCGCGGGACCCGATGATTGCGAGGATGCCGCGCGCTGGCTGGTCACCGAGGGCGCCGCCGCGCTGGAGGCCCCGGCGGAGTTCGGGCTCGGCGGCGAATCGGCCGGCGGGCACCTGGCAGCGCTCACGCTGATCCGGCTGCGCGATCGGGGCGACCTCGCGCGCGCGTTCACCGCGGTGAGCTTCATGTTCGGCGCGTTCGACCTGTCGATGACCCCATCGCAGCTCGCGTGGGGCGCGCGCAACCTGGTGCTCTCGGGCCCGATCCTGGCGTACTTCGGCAGCGCGTTCGCCCCCGGCCGCTCGCTCGCGGCGATGCGCGATCCCGAGCTCTCGCCGCTCTACGCCGACCTTCGCCGGCTCCCGCCCGCGCACTTCAGCTGCGGGCTCGTGGATCCGCTGCTCGACGACTCGACGTTCATGGCCGCGCGCTGGGCGACCGCGGGAAACCGCGCCGAGCTACGGCTCTGGCCGGAGGCCGTACACGGCTTCACCGCGTTCCCCATCCAGCTCGCCGCGCTTGCCGATGCCTCGCAGTGCGCGTTCCTGGCGCGCACGCTCGGACACCGGGACTCCGCGAACGGGTAGCAGCGCGGGCTGCCCACGCAGTTACTGGGCGGTCCAGCCGCCGTCGAGCGTGAGGTCGGCGCCGCGCATCTGGCTCGCCGCGGCGCTGCAGAGGAACACCGCCGCCGCGCCGAGCTGCTCGACGGTGACGAACTCTCCCGACGGCTGCTTCTCGCCGAGGAGCGCGCCGCGGGCCTCGGGCTCGCTCGTGCCGTCATGGAGCGCACGTTGGTCCACCTGCGCCTGCACGAGTGGCGTCAGCACCCAGCCCGGGCAGATCGCGTTGCACGTCACGCCCGTGCGCGCGGTCTCGAGCGCGGTGACCTTCGTCAGCCCGAGCAGGCCGTGCTTCGCCGCGACATACGCCGCCTTGCCCGCGGACGCCACGCGCCCGTGCACCGACGCGACGTTCACGATGCGGCCCCACCCGGTGGCCCGCATGTGGGGGAGCGCCAGCCGCGTGGTGTGGAAGGCCGCCGTGAGGTTCAGCGCGATGATCGCGTCCCAGCGCTCGACGGCAAACTCCTCGATCGGCGCGACATGCTGGATCCCTGCGTTGTTGACGAGGATGTCGGCGCCGCCGTGCTCTGCGGCCACGTACTGCATCAGCGCCGCGATCTCGTCCGGCCGCGAGAGGTCGGCGCCGTGAAACCCGACGCGCACGGCCGAGGGCGCGAGCCGACGCCGCGCCGGCTCGGCGTCGCCGAAGCCATTGAGCACGATGGCCGCACCCTGCTCGGCGAGCGCGACGGCGATGCCGAGCCCGATGCCGCTCGTCGAGCCGGTGACGAGGGCGGTCTTGCCCGCGAGCGGTCCGGGCGCGCTCACGCGAAGTCCTCGCCCGCGATGGCCGTGGTCGGGGCGATCGCGGCCGCGGCATCCGCGAGCGGGGCCGCCGCACGATCGTCCGGTGGAACCGCGCGCGACGAGGTTCCCGCCGGGAGTCCCTCGGCATCGGCGATGAACGCCCGGACCTCGGGGTAGATCGCCGCACGCCAGCGGCTTCCGCTGAACAGCCCGTAGTGGCCACAGCCGGCCGCGACCATCGCGCGCTTCTGCGAAGGGGCCAGCCCGCTGCACAGCGCGAGCGCGGCCGCGGTCTGCCCGAGGCCGGAGATGTCGTCGAGCTCGCCCTCGATCGCGAACACGGGCGTCGCCGTGATCGCGGCGGGCGTCACCAGCTCGCCGTCGATCCGCCAGGTGCCCCGCGCGAGCGCGAACTCCTGGAACACCAGGCGCACGGTCTCGAGGTAGTACGCGGCGTCCATGTCGAGCACGGCGTTGTACTCGTCGTAGAACGACTCGTGCACCGCCGCCGCCTCGGTGTCGCCGCGCAGCTTCGCGAGCCAGTAGTCGCCGTAGGCACGCAGGTGGCGCTGGGGGTTCATCATCACGAACGCCGTGAGCTGGAGGAAGCCCGGGTACACGCGGCGGCCGGCCCCGGCATGCCCCGCGGGCACCCGGTGAATCGCCATCGTCTCGAAGCGCTCGATCGAGTGCTCGGTCGCGAGCTTGTTGACGGCGGTCGGGTGCTCGCGCGCGTCGACCGGACCTCCCATCAGCGTGAGCGACCGCGGCGTGGGCGCGCCCGCGGCGGCGTCGAGCGCGACGGCGGCGAGCACGGGCACGGTCGGCTGACAGACGGCGATCACGTGCGTGCGTGCGGCTCCGAGGTGACGCAGGAATGCCCGGATCTCCGCGACGTAGTCCGCGAGCCCGAACGTGCCGAGCGCCACCGGGACGTCGCGCGCATCGCGCCAGTCGGTGACGTACACGTCGTGATCTGCGAGCAGCGTCGTCACGGTGTCGCGCAGCAGCGTCGAGTGGTGACCCGACAGGGGCGCGACCAGGAGGACGCGCGGCCCCGCCACGCCGCGCTCGGGCACGAAGTGGAGGAGCCGCACGAACGGCCGGGCGATCTCCTCGACCTCCGCGACGCCGGGCACCGCGAACGCGGGCTTGCCGTAGCGCTTCGTCATGCGCTGCAGCAAGGACGCCTGCGGACTCCACCAGGGCACCCCCGCCCTCGCAACCGCGCCGCTGACCGCCTCGACACCGTCGAAGACGAACCTCTGCAACTGATGAGCGGCGTACAGCATGGGACTTGACGGCAGCATGCCCGCACTCCGCGATTTGTGCAATGCAGCAATTGCCGCCGAGCCCGTGCGCGCACCCGTTCAGTCGAGGTGGTCGATCGATCGAAACCCCGCGTCGAGCGCCGCGATCATGTGTTCCGCGCTGCGGAAGCGATACTCGAGCGTCTTCATCAGCGCGCCGTCGACCAGATCCACCAGCTCGCGCGTGCACCACGGGGTCCCGGGCGGGAGCACCTCGTCGAGTCGTGGCGCCGGCACCTTCACGTGCATCCGCATGAGCCCCACCGGATCGTCGGCGATGAACGGCGGGCGGCCGACGAGCATCTCGAACAGCATCACCCCGACCGCGTACAGGTCGGCGCGACCGTCGACCACGCGCCCGAGCGCCTGCTCCGGCGACATGTACTGCGGGGTGCCGGACACCGTCCCCGTGCGCGTGAGCTTGCCCCCGCCCATCGCCGCCTCGGCATCGCCGATGAGCTTCACGAGTCCCCAGTCGACGATCTTCGCGCGCTCCCAGCCCCCCATGTCGACGAGCATCACGTTGTCGGGCTTGAGGTCGCGGTGCACGAGCCCCTGCGCGTGCGCATGCCCGAGCCCGAGCAGCAGCTGCCGGGTCAGCACGAGCGCTCGCCGCGGGGCAAATGCACCGTGCTCCAGGGCCGCTGCCAGCGTGGGTCCGGTGACGCGCTCCATCACCAGATAGAGGCTGCCCGCCACCACGAACACGTCGATCGCCGCGACCAGATTCGGGTGTTCCACGAGCCGCAGTGCGTTGGCCTCGCGCGCGAAGCGCCGGGTCACGCGAACATCGTCGCCCATGCCCGAGGCCGGCGACTTCAGCGCATAGCGGCGCCCGTCGGGTGCCTCGACGTCCCACACGCCGCCCATGGCGCCCCGGCCGAGCAGCGCGACCAGGCGATAGTGACCGAGCGTGGCTCCGGGCTCGAGCGCGTCAGCGGCGGCGGCGGTCATCGCGCTAGTCGTCACCTTTGTGCTTCTTCGGATGCTTCTGGCCGGGGGGATGTTTGTCGTGCTCCTCGTCGTAGTCGTCCTCGGCATGCTGCGCCTGGTCGAGGATTGCCCGGGCGGTGGCCTCGTCGATCGGGTTGCCGTTCTGGTCCACGTACTGCGGCG
>JAYSYE010000248.1:0-16756 GCA_043716635.1 Deltaproteobacteria bacterium
AGCATCGTGCCGTTGAGCGTCACGCTGCCGCTCGCCGCTTGCGCCTCGTCGATGGTGCCGGTGATCGTGAGCTCGCACGAGACCACGCCGTTCACGATCTGCTGGAAGGCGGCCGAGAGCTGGGTCGGGTTGTTCGCCACGTAGTACGGCGCATTCGTGCCCGCCGGTGCGCCGGCACCCGCGTTCGCGAGATCCTGGAAGTGCTGCGCGCTCTGGTTGATCGCGAGCACGTAGACCGGGATGCCGGCGTCGTGTGCGGCCTTCACGGCGGCCACGGACTGCGGGCGCGTGTCGACCTGGCCATTGTTGCACTGGTTCGGCAGCCCGTCCGTGGCGAGCACGATCACGGGCGGCGAGCCAGCCGGCGGCGGGTTCGCGGCGAACGTGGCCACCATCTTGTCGACGGCGGGCCCGGTCGGGGTGTTGCCGCCGCGCATGTCCGACGGGAGATACCGGTCGATCGAGGCGCGGATGGCGGCCGCGTTGTTGAGGGCGCGCGGGACATCGTCCGTGTTCGGACAGGTCGTCCCACCATCGGTGTACAGCTCCGAGCCGAAGTAGACGCTGCCTTCGAGCTGGGTCACCACGCCGCTGGTACCGACGATCGCCTCGCGCATCGCCTGGTAGCGGTTGAGTCCGCCACCGAACTGGTTGTCCTGCATCGAGCCGCTGCGATCGAGCACGAGGCCGATCGACGGCGTGACCTGCGTGGCCGTGAACTTGACGGCCGGGCAGCTTGCATCCGGCAGCGGCGTGTCCGTGCCGCTGCCGTCGTCGATGCAGCGACCGTCGGTCGTGCAGACGGACCCCGACGGGCACTCGCTGCCGCCGACCGTGCATTGCGAATCACACCGGCCGTCCTCCGAGCAGTGAAAGCCGCTCGGGCACGTGTTGGCGGCACCGGGAGCTGGGTCGCAGGTCGCGGCACATGCCGCGGGCTGGGTGGCGCTGCCGTCGCAGAGACTCGCGGCCCCCGTCGTCTTGGGACCGCAGCCGACCACGAACGTCAGACCGAGCGAGGCGGCAAGATAGGCAGCGCGATTCATCCCCGGGAGCAGAGCAAGCGCCGGGCCGCTCTGCAGGCCCAAGCCCGCGATAGGATCCGGCTCGTTAGCGCTGGGGACAACTGACCCTAGGGAGACGCGCGGGGGGCGCGAGCACCAGTGGTTACTCGTGCAACTTCGTGCACATCCGCACGCCCTCGGTCCGTGCAGTGCGCTGCATGCGCGCGATTGCGGTAACACTGGGGCGCCGATGACGACCCCCACTGCCGCCGGTCCCAGCCTGGAGCTCCTGTTCTCGCGTCGGAGCGCGTCGGCACTGGCGGCTCCCGGGCCGACCCGGGACGAGCTGGACCGCATCCTGCTCGCGGCGGGCACCGTGCCTGACCACGGGCTGCTGCGGCCGTTCCGCCTCGTGGTCGTCGAGGGCGACGGTCGGATCGCATTCGGCCAGGCGCTCGCGGGAGGCGCGGCCGAGCGGAAGCCCGAGCTGACCGAGGCGAACCTCGACGGCATCCGCGCGAAGGCCATGCGGTCGCCGACGCTCATCGCGCTCGTCGCGTCCCCCCGGCCCGGCAAGATCGAGACGTGGGAGCAACACGCGACCGCGGCCTGCGCGGGCTACGCGATCACGCTCGCCGCGTACGCGCTCGGGGTCGGCGCCATGTGGAAGAGCGTTCCCTTCACGAGGGGACAGGCGCTCGTCGAGCTGCTCGGCCTCGCGGAGACCGAGGAGATGCTCGGGTGGATCCACCTCGGCCACCCGGTGAAGGACGCGATCCCGGCGCCGCGCGCGCCGCTCGACCTCGCGGCCGTCGCGACGATCATCGACGGCACCGGTCGGCGCGCGTACCGCGCGAAGGCCTGAGTGATCAGCGCGACGGCGCGGCGTCGCCATGCATCGCGACGAGCTCGAGGTTGCCGGCGCGGTTCGCGACCACGTAGGTGAGCGTCGGCGCAGCGGGATCGAGCGTCACCGGCCACGCGCCGATCGCGATTCCGACCGGGACCTCGAGCGTGTCGCCGAGCTCCCACTCGCGATTGTCGCGGATCATCCGGTAGCACGCATGGAGCACGGCCTCGTGCCCGCGCGAACGACTCTCCGCCTCGTCCGGATCGACGAGGGCCATCACGTCGGGGAGCCCGAACACCTCCATTCCGAATGACTCGTAGCGCACGCCATCCTCGCGCCGCACGATCGCGAGATCGAGCCACGGCGCGAACGGCCGACACTCCGGGTGGTCGACGTCCCCGAGTGCGGTGACGAGGTCGGCGATGGGCACGACCAGCTCTCCCGCCCGATGGAGGACGACCCCGGTGGCGGAGCTGGCGAGCATGCGTACGAGGCGCGTGAGCTGCCGCATCGAGCCGTCAGCGGCCCAGGTATCGGGCCCGACGCCGAGGGCCACGCGCTGCTCGCGTGCGCCACCCGGCAGGCCGAGGCCGAGCCCGAGGAACGACAGGCCGAGATCGAACGCATCGCAGGCGTTGCGCAGATCGAGCCCCTCGCGGGGAAACGGTGCGCGGCCCGGGTACGTGAGCAGGCCGAAGCCCGGGATCCCGAGCTCGAGGTCACGGCCGACCGTCGCGGTGAGCCCGGCATACGGAAATCCGCATGTCGCGGCCCACGCGAGCAACGCCTGGTGACCGGCCGGCAACGGCTCGCGCAAGAGGACCGTCACGGTGCCGAGCGCCCGCGCCGTCGCGATCGCCTGCTCGGGATCCATGGTGAGGCTCGGGAAGCCCTGCCCCGCGTCACGCGCCGCGAGCAACGCGTCGTAGCGCGTGTCAGTGCGGGCGAGTGTCAGCACCCGCGCCTTGCGCCCGCGCGCATCGGTCGCGATCTCCCGGACGACGACGGATGCGCCGATCACGGGCTCGAAGCCTTTGCAGGCCGAGTGCCCGAACCGCAGTGACTCGCCCGTCTCCAGCGCAACCCTGCCGACGGCATCCGCGACCACGAAGGTGGTGATGGTCGCGTGCATGGCGCCTGGAGCGCCGGAGGATTCGGTCATGCAACCGAGGGTAGCAATCGACACCCTCCGCACCGCGCGCCTTGGGCGTGATCGTGCGACCGTTTCCGGTAGATCGTCACCGGGGGCGGTGCGTTCGTACACGGCGTATGTCCGGAGGTTTCGTGGAGAGACTGCAGCAGCGGGTATTTGCGAGCATCACGCTCGCGGCGTTCGTCACGTCGTCGTGTGGCGGCAAGGCAACCACCACGAAGCCTATCGGTGGCGGCTCGTCACCGCTCGGGGACCAGGCTCTCGTCCAGAGCAAGGACCTGCCACCCGGGCTCGATCTGCGGCTCTCCGACGGCAGGCAGGGCGCGCCCGCGTACGACCACGCGACGCTCGCGCCGGCCACCACCCTCTCGGCGGCCGAGTCCGACGCGCTGCTCGCCCGCGGCAAGCCGCTCGCCTCCGACCCCGATGACCAGAAGGCGTTCGCGCTCCGGGCCGGTTCGCAGCCCCCGCCGCGCACCGGGCAGACGATCAAGAGCTCGTTCCCGCCGCCGCCGTCGTCGCTGCTGCCGCCGGCGGCGTCCGATGCGGGCCAGGAGCTCCGCGTGCTGCGCTACATGCCCGAGGGCAAGGTCCCGCTCGCGCCCGAGCTGTCGGTCACGTTCAGCCAGCCGATGGTGGCGGTGACCTCGCAGGGGGATGCTGCGGCCACGGTGCCCGTGAAGCTGACGCCGACGCCGCCGGGCAAGTGGCGCTGGCTCGGCACGCGCACGGCGCTGTTCGATCCTGCGATCCGGTTCCCGCAGTCGACGACGTATCAGGTCGAAGTTCCCGCCGGCACGAAGAGCGCGAACGGTGGGGTGCTGAAGGCGCCCGTGAAGTTCTCGTTCGAGACCCCCCCACTGCAGGTGACGAGCTCGTACCCGAGCGGCGGCCAGCCCCAGCGCCTCGATGTCCCGATGTGGATCCGGTTCGATCAGCGGATCGATCCGGCCGCGGTGCTCCCTCATGTCGCGGTGACGGCGAACGGCAAGCCGGTCGCGATCCGTCGCCTCGAGGCGACCGAGGTGGCCGCCGATCGTCAGCTCACCGCGCTCGTGACGGCGGCCGCCGCCAGCAGCGAGGCGGACCGGTGGATCGCGTTCAAGGCGACGAGCCCGCTGCCCACCGATGCCGCGATCGCGATCATGGTGGGCGCCGGCACGCCGTCGGCGGAAGGGACGAACCTGTCGACCGGCTCGCTGCCGATCGAGTTCCGCACGTACGCGCCGCTCGGGGTGACCACCTACGACTGCGGCTACAACGGCGAGTGCCCGCCGGGCTCCCCGTTCCAGATCCAGTTCAACAACGCGCTCGACGTCGACAAGTTCGATGCCGTGCAGGTGACCATCTCCCCCGCGCTCCCCGGCGTGAAGGTGGAGAACTACGGGCGCACGATTGCGATCATGGGCCCCACCACCGCGCACACCACCTACAAGGTCGTGCTGAACGGCGGCATCGTCGACGAGTTCGGTCAACACCTCGGCAAGGACTGGCCGCTCGAGTTCCACGTCACGAACGCGGTGCCGACGTTCTACGGTCCCGAGGGCATGGTGGTGCTCGATCCGGTGGGCAAGGCCCGCACGCTCGACTTCTTCAGCACCAACTACCCGGCGATGAAGGTCCGGATCTACAAGGTCGGGTCGGGCGACTTCGATGCGTACGCGAACTACCTCCGCAACCAGTGGAACAAGGACAAGCCGCCCCGCCTCCCGGGCAAGCAGGTGGTCGACAAGCTGATCTCGACGACGGCGGGGAAGGACAAGCTGGTCGAGACCGCGCTCGATCTCTCGGCCGCGCTCTCGGGCGACGGGTTCGGGCAGGCGATCGCGATCGTGGAGCCGTCGCCCTGGACGGAGGACTACGACCCGCCGCGCATGGTGAGCTGGGTCCAGTCGACGCACCTCGGCGTGGATGCCCATGTCGATGGCGATCAGCTGGTCGCGATGGTGACCGATCTCGCGACGGGCAAGCCTGCCGCGGGCGTGGCGCTCGAGATGCGGCCGTCGGGGCAGAAGGCGAAGACCGACGACAAGGGCATGGCCACGCTCGCGCTGCCGGCGCACGCGGGCAAGGGTACGGCCATGCTGGTCGCGACGCGCGGGACGGACGTCGCGTTCGTCACCGACGACTCGGGCTGGTACAGCGAGGCGGGTGGCTGGACGAAGCAGTCGCGCGCGCAGGAGCTCGCCTGGTACGTGGTCGACGATCGCAAGCTGTACAAGCCCGGCGAGGAGATGTCGCTGAAGGGCCTCCTGCGCGTGGTGGATCCGGGCAAGGGCGGCGACGTCGGCGGCACGCAGGGTGCGGTCACGACCGTTGGCTACGAGGTGACCGACTCGCAGGGCAACCAGATCGCGAAGGGCTCCACGAAGGTCAGCGCCGTCGGCAGCTTCGACTTCAAGGTGAAGCTCCCGAAGACGCCGAACCTCGGCTACGGATCCATCGCGTTCCAGGCGCACGGTAGCCGCTCCGGCAGCTACTCGCACATGTTCCAGATCGAGGAGTTCCGGCGCCCCGAGTTCGAGGTCACCGCGGCGGCCAGCCAGGGTCCGTTCATGGTCGGCGGCGGTGGCGACGTGACGGTGAACGCGAAGTACTACGCGGGCGGGCCGCTCGGAGGCGCAGCCGTCCGCTGGAACGTGTCGGCGACGCCGACGTCGTACACGCCGCCCAATCGTGACGACTTCACGTTCGGGGAGTGGATCCCGTGGTGGAGCTTCCGCGGGCCAGACGACGAGCGTGGCGGGTACGGCGGCGGTGGCCGCGGCACGTCGACCTGGACGCTCGAGGGCAAGACCGATGGGACGGGAGCGCACGTGCTGCACTTCGACTTCCTCTCGGTGAAGCCGGCGCGCCCGATGGCGGTGACGGCGAGCGCGAGCGTGATGGACGTGAATCGCCAGGCGTGGTCCGCGTCGGCGCCGCTGATCGTGCACCCGTCGTCGCTGTACGTCGGCGTGAAGGCTGCGCACGTGTTCGTCGAGAAGGGCACGCCCTACGAGCTCGACGTGATCGGTGTCGACCTCGATGGCAAGGCGGCGGTCGGCACCCCGATCGAGGTCAAGGCCGTCCGGCTCGAGAGCAAGTACGCGCACGGCAAGTACACGACGGAGGAGCTCGACCCGCAGACCTGCTCCCTCGCGTCGGCGCAGGCGCCCGGACACTGCTCGTTCCAGACGCCGACCGGCGGCTCGTATCAGGTCACGGCGCTGATCGTGGACAGCAAGGGTCGCCCGAACACGACGAAGCTCACGTTCTGGGTGGCGGGTGGTGACGTGACGCCCTCGCGCGAGCTGACGCAGGAGGTGGTGCAGCTGATCCCGAACCAGAAGGAGTACCGGCAGGGCGAGACCGCCGACATCCTCGTGCAGTCGCCGTTCTATCCCGCGGAGGCGCTCGTGACATGGCGCCGCAGCGGCATCGTGAAGGTCGAGCGCACCACGCTGACGGGCCCGACCACCACGGTGCACGTTCCGATCACGGACGCGATGGTGCCGAACCTGTACGTGCAGGTCGACGTGGTGGGAGCTGCGGCGCGCCTGGACGATGCAGGCGTCGTGGACCCGAAGCTGCCGAAGCGGCCGGCGTATGCCGTGGGGTCGCTATCGCTCGCGGTGCCGCCGAAGCAGCGCGCGCTCGCGGTCACGATCGCGCCGGCGGTGCCGAAGCTCGGCCCCGGCGAGACGACCACGCTCTCGATCGACGTGAAGGACGCTGCGGGCCGGCCGGTCGCCGGTGCCGAAACAGCGGTGATCGTCGTCGACGAGGCGGTGCTCTCGCTCGCCGCGTACACGATTCCGGATCCGCTCGGCACGTTCTACACCGAGCGCGATGCGGGCGCGCGCGACCACTATTCGCGCGCGTACGTGAAGCTGGCGCGCCCGGCGCTCGAGGCGCTGGCGGCGGGCTCCGGTCTTGGCGGTGCCCCGGGTGTTCCGATGCCGTCGCCGACGGCGGCTGCGACGATGAACGACTCCTCGCAGGCCGAGATGGCCCCGTCGCGGGGGATGGCATCGCCGAAGAAGCTGGCGCCGACCGGTGAGGCCGAGCGCCAGAAGGGCGTGAGCGGGGGCGTGGTCAGCACGGACGCGATCGCGATCCGGTCGGACTTCAATCCGCTCGCCGCGTTCGCGCCGACGGTGACGACCGACGCGCAGGGCCACGCCACCGTGCAGGTGAAGGTGCCCGACAACCTGACGCGCTATCGCATCGTGGCGATCGCGAGCGCGGGGGCGAAGCAGTTCGGCAAGGGCGAGAGCGCCGTGACGGCACGCTTGCCGCTGATGGTGCGGCCGAGCCCGCCGCGGTTCCTGAACTTCGGCGACACGTTCCAGCTCCCCGTCGTGGTGCAGAACCAGACCGACGCGCCGATGACGGTGAAGGTCGCGGTGCGTGCGACCAACGCGGTGATCACGAACGGGGCGGGCCGCCAGGTCACCGTGCCGGCGAACGATCGCGTCGAGATCCGGTTCCCGGCCGCGGCCCAGCTCGCGGGTACGGCGCGCTTCCAGATCATCGGCTCGGCGGGCGGAGCATCCGATGCCGCCGAGCTGGCGCTACCCGTATGGACCCCGGCCACGACGGAGGCATTCGCGACGTACGGCGTGATCGACGACGGCGCGATGAAGCAGCCGGTCGCGCTGCCGGGCCAGGTGGTCACGCAGTTCGGTGGCCTCGAGGTCACGACGGCGTCGACGAACCTCCAGGGTCTCACCGACGCGATGCTGTATCTCGTGCACTACCCGTTCGAGTGCTCGGAGCAGCGCAGCTCGCGCATCATGGCGGTCGCCGCGCTGCGCGACGTGCTCACGGCGTTCGCGGTCAAGGACATGCCTTCGAAGGCGGCCATGGAAGCGAGCGTCGCCGCCGATATCGAGCACCTGTCGCAGATGCAGAACTCCGACGGCGGATTCGCGTACTGGGAACGCGGCTACCCGTCGGTGCCGTACCTCAGCGTGTATGTCGTCAACGCGCTGCTCCACGCCAAGGCGAAGGGCTTCACGGTGCCCGACGCGATCCTCGCGCGCGCGAAGCCGTACCTCCTGAACATCGAGCAGCACTACGACGCGTTCTACCCGGTCGAGGTGCGGCGCGCGATCTCGGCGTACGCGCTGTACACGCGCAAGCAGTCCGGCGACGTCGATGTCGCGAAGGCCCACAAGCTGATCGCAGATGCCGGCGGGACCGACAAGCTCGGGATGGAGACCGTCGGCTGGCTGATGGGCACGCTCGCCGGCACCGCGACCGCGGCCGATGATCGCAAGGCGCTCGTGCGCACCGCGATGAACCACGTGTCGGAGACGGCGGGCGCGGCCAACTTCACGACGAGCTACGCCGATGGCGCGTACCTCCTGCTCGCGAGCGACCGCCGCGTCGATGCGGTGATGCTCGAATCGCTGATCCAGGAGCAGAAGGACAACGACCTGATCCCCAAGCTCGTGACGGGCCTGCTCGCCCACCGCAAGGCGGGGCGCTGGCTGAACACGCAGGAGAACACGTACGCGCTGCTCGCGTTCGACCGGTACTTCGAGACCTACGAGAAGGCGACGCCGAGCTTCGTCGCGCGCGTCTGGCTCGGCTCTGACTACGCCGGTGATCACGCCTTCAAGGGCCGCACCACGGACTACGCGGAGATCTCGATTCCGATGGCGCAGGTGGCGACGCACGATCGGCAGCCGCTGACGATCCAGAAGGACGGCACGGGCCGGCTCTACTACCGGATCGGCATGACCTACGCGCCCGCGAGCCTCGAGCTCGCGCCTGCGGACTACGGCTTCGTGGTCGAGCGCACGTACGAAGGCGCGGATCAGGCGAGCGACGTCGTCCGGCAGGCGGACGGATCGTGGAAGGTCAAGGCGGGCGCCCGCGTGCGCGTGAAGCTGAAGATGGCGAACGAGAATCGCCGCTACCACGTGGCGCTCGTGGACCCGATGCCCGCGGGCTTCGAGGCGATGAACCCGGCGCTCGCGACGACGGGGCCCATCCCGCTCGACCCGAAGGTCACGGCGGAGCGCGGCGACTACTGGTGGTGGTACGGCCCCTGGTACGAGCACCAGAACCTGCGCGACGAGCGCGTCGAGGCGTTCGCGGCGATGCTCTGGGAGGGCGTGCATTCGTACGAGTACGTGGCGCGCGCGACCACGCCGGGCACGTTCGTGGTACCGCCGACGAAGGCGGAGGAGATGTACATGCCGGAGACGTTCGGCCGCAGCGGTAGCGATCGCGTGATCGTGGAATGAGGGGGACCGGCATGAGGAGCACAATCATCATCGGGGCGCTCGGGCTGATCGGGCTCGGCGCGGTCGGCGCGTGCGGGACCAAGGCCTCGCCGTCGTCGGGGCAAGGCGCGGGGAGCGGGTCCGGGATCGCCGCGGCGAGCCTGCCGTTGCCCGCCGGGGACGGCTCCGACGGGCTCGACATCCGTCTCTCGAACGGCCAGCGAGGCGCGGCCCCGTACGATCGCGCGAAGCTCGCGCCCGCGACCTCGCTGTCCGAGTCCGCGACGCAGCAGCTGCTCGCGCGGACGAAGGCGATCGTCGCGCAAACCACCGACAAGGCCGCGTTCGCATTGCGACCGCGCTCGCAGCCGGTGCCGCGCACGGGGCAGGTGATCGCGGGCAAGTTCCCGCCGGATCCGTCCTCGCTGCTGCCGCCGGCGGCCGGCAACGCGGGCGGGGCGCTGACCGTGGTGCGCTACATGCCCGAGGGCCCCGTGCCGCTCGCGCCGCAGCTCACGGTGACGTTCAGCCAGCCGATGGTCGCGGTCACCTCGCAGTCCGATGCGGCCGCGATCACTCCCGTGAAGCTCCACCCGGCGCAGACGCCCGGCCAGTGGCGCTGGATCGGCACGCGCACGATCGTGTTCGACCCGACGATCCGATTCCCCCAGGCGACCACGTACCAGATCGAGATCCCGGCGGGCACCACCAGCGCGACGGGCGGCAAGCTCGCGGCGCCGGTGACGTTCTCGTTCGAGACCCCGCCGCCCTCGATCGTGTCGAGCTATCCCTCGAGCGGAGAGCCCCAGCATCTCGACGAGCCGATCGTCCTGCTGTTCGATCAGAAGGTCGATCCGCAGGCGGTCGCGGCGAAGCTGCGGGTCACGGCGAACGGCACGGTGGTCCCCATGCGGATCATGACGGCCGCGGAGATCGCGGCGGCCAAGCCGATCGCGGCCGTCGTGGATGCCGCGAAGACGAACGAGCAGGACGGTCGCTGGGTCGCCGTGCGCCCGGTGGGCAAGTACCCCGCGGACACTCTCGTGACCGTCTCGATCCCCGCGGGCACGGTCGGCGCGGAGGGCCCCAACCCGACGAAGCTCGAGCAGCACGTGGACTTCCGCACGTACCCGCCGCTGCGGCTGACGCGGGCGGAGTGTGGCTACGATGGCAAGTGTCCGCCGGGTAGCCCGTTCTCGCTCGAGGTCACCAACCCGCTCGATCCCGCGCGGTCGCCGGAGAGCCAGATCACGGTCACGCCGGCGATCGCCGACATGCACGTGGTCGTGCAGGGTCGCTACGTCCAGATCGAGGGCGATACCGTCGCGCGCACGCGCTACTCGGTGAAGGTCAAGGCGGCGATCGCGGACGAGTTCGGACAGACGCTCGGCAGCGACGAGATGCGTGACATCCTGGTCACGGACGCGCAGCCGGCGTTCTACGGCCCGTCGGGCTTCGTGGTCGCGGATCCGCTCGCGAAGCAGCCTACACTCGACTTCTTCTCGACGGGCTACTCGAAGCTCGCGGTGAAGCTGTACCAGGTCTCGCCGGCCGACCTGAAGGCGTTCGCCGTCTACACGCAGGAGTCGTGGAACCGCGACCATCCGCCGACGCCGCCGGGCCGCAAGGTGTTCGACAGCACGGTCGCGACGTCCACGGATCCGAACAAGCTCGTCGAGACCGCCGTGAATCTCGAGCCCGCGCTCGTGAACCACCTCGGACACGTGCTCGCGATCGTCGAGCCGTCGCCGTGGACCGAGTCCTACGCGCCGCCGCGGCTGACGACATGGGTGCAGGTGACCCAGCTCGGTCTCGAAGCCCACGTCGATGGCGAGAACCTGATCGCGTACGTCTCGGATCTGCAGACGGGTAAGCCGGCGACGGGCGTGGCGCTCCAGATCGAGCCGTTCGACATTCACGCGGTGTCCGATGCGACCGGTCTCGCGACGATGCCGCTCGCTGCCCCCGGGCCGCCGGGCGCGCACCTGCTGGTCGCGAGGCGCGGGAGCGATGTCGCGGTGCTGCCGGAGCGTGCCTACGCCGGCGACTACGGGAGCTGGACGCGGCAAGAGCGCGGCGTCGGAATTGCGTGGTACGTCGCCGACGACCGCCACCTCTACAAGCCGGGCGAGGAGGTCACGCTGAAGGGCTGGCTCCGCACGATCGACAGCGGCAAGGGCGGCGACGTCGGGATGGCGCCCGGAATGCCGACGCGCATCTCGTACGTCGTCTTCGATTCGCGCCACAACCAGATCGGCCAGGGCTCGGTGCCCGTGTCTGCCGTCGGTGGGTTCGACACCAAGATCCCTCTGCCGAAGACGCCGAACCTCGGCACCACCCGCATCGAGATGACCGCGAGCGGCGGCATTGCGAGCTCGTACACCCACGCGGTGCAGGTCGAAGAGTTTCGCCGGCCGGAGTTCGAAGTCACGGCAGAGGCGAGCCAGGGCCCGTTCCTCGTGCGCGGCTCGGGTGACGTGACGGTGAAGGCAAAGTACTTCTCCGGCGGTCCGCTGCCGGGCGCGCCGGTGACGTGGTCCGTGACCGCGAGCCCGACGAGCTTCACGCCGCCCAACCGTGACGATTTCACGTTCGGCACGTGGACGCCGTGGTGGGGCGAGCGGGACTACGGCTCCACCGACGAGAATGGCGACGAGGGCGGCTACGGCCGCGGCGGCGGTGGGGGCGGCAGCGGGCGCTCGTGGAACCTCACGGGGCAGACCGACGCGATCGGCGCGCACACGTTGAAGCTCGACTTCCTGTCGGTCAAGCCGGCCGTGCCGATGTCCGTGACCGCGAACGCGACGGTGATGGACGTGAACCGTCAGGCCTGGAGCGCGAGCTCGACCTTGCTCGTGCACCCGGCGGCGGCCTACGTGGGGCTGAAGACGAAGCAGTGGTTCGTCGAGAAGGGCAAGCCCTACGTGCTCGACGTGATCGGGGTAGATCTCGACGGCAAGGCGCTGCCGGGCGCGGCCATCACGGTGCACGCGGTGCGCCTGGACTGGGAGTACAAGCAGGGGCGCTACGTCACGAAGGAGGTCGAGCCGCAGGACTGCGCGGTGACCGCCGGCGCGGCGCCGCTGCCGTGCACGTTCCAGACGCCGACGGGCGGCTCGTACAAGGTCACCGCGCGCATCACGGATTCCACCGGTCGCGCGAACGAGACCTCGCTGTCGTTCTGGGTTGCGGGCGGCGAGCGGCCACGGTCGCGCGACGTGACGCAGGAGAAGCTCGAGATCATCCCCGACAAGCAGGAGTACACGGCGGGCAACACGGCAGAGCTGCTCGTGCAGTCGCCGTTCTATCCGGCCGAGGGCATCGTGACCTGGCGGCGCAGCGGCATCGTGAAGACGGAGCGCATCACGTTCGACGGCCCGACGAAGGTCGTGACCGTGCCGATCACGGACGGGATGGTGCCGAACCTGGTCGTGCAGGTGGACCTCGTAGGCGCCACCGAGCGGCTCGACGATCACGGTGACGCGGATCCCACGCTGCCGAAGCGACCGGCGTTTGCGGAGGGTTCGATCAACCTGCCGATCCCACCGAAGAGCCGCACGCTGGCGGTGACCGTGACACCCGCCGCCGCGAAGCTGGCGCCGGGCGAGTCGACGAAGCTCGCCGTGACGGTGCGCGATGCGACGGGCGCAGCGGTGCCCGGCGCGGAGGCTGCGGTCATGGTCGTCGACGAGGCGATCCTCGCGCTCGCCGCGTACGACATCCCCGATCCGATCGGCGCGTTCTACAGACCGCGCGAGGCGGGGGCGCGCGACTTCCACTCGCGGGCGTTCGTGAAGCTCGCGAATCCCGATCACGGCGTGGCGCGCAGGCAGACGGTCTCGACGAGCGCACCCGGCAGTGGTGCGATGGGGAAGGAACGCACAGAGTCCTCTGCCGCGATGGGCACGGTCGCCATGATGGACCAGTCCGCGGTGCCCAATTCTCCGCCTCCGGCGGCGATGCAGCCCAGCCCGGGCGAGCCGATGAAGCCGGGTGAGAGTGACAAGAACAAGTCGGGCAGCAAGTACCGGGACGACTTCACGCGGCAGGGCGCTTCGGCCACCACGCCGATCGCGGTGCGCTCGAACTTTGCGGCGCTCGCTGCCTTCGCGCCGGCCGTGGTGACGGACGCGCAAGGCAACGCGACCGTCGATCTGAAGCTTCCCGACAGCCTGACGCGCTATCGCGTGATCGCGATCGCGACGCAGGGCAATCGCTTCGGCAAGGGCGAGAACGCCGTGACGGCACGGTTGCCGCTGATGGTGCGGCCGAGCCCACCGCGGTTCCTGAACTTCGGCGATACGTTCCAGCTACCGGTCGTGGTGCAGAACCAGACCGATGCACCGATGACGGTGCAAGTGGCCGTGCGGACGACGAACGTCACGCTCACGGCGGGCGGGGGACGGCAGGTGACGGTGCCGGCGAACGATCGCGTCGAGGTGCAGTTCCCGGCCGCGGCCGAGCTGGCGGGCACGGCGCGCATTCAAGTCCTGGCCTCCTCCGGAAGCGTCGCGGACGCGGCCGAGCTGGCGCTCCCGGTGTGGACGCCAGCTACGACGGAAGCGTTCGCGACGTACGGCACGATCGACGACGGCGCGATCGCGCAGCCGGTCGCGCTGCCGGGCGCGGTCGTGAAGCAGTTCGGGGGGCTCGAGATCACGACATCGTCGACGACCTTGCAGTCGCTCACCGATGCAGTGCTGTATCTCGTGCACTATCCGTACGAATGCAGCGAGCAGCGCAGCTCGCGCATCCTCGCGATCGCGGCGCTGCGCGACGTGCTGGCCGCGTTCCAGTCGGCGGAGATGCCGTCCGCGGCGGAGATCGAGGCGAGCATGACGAAGGACCTCGCGTGGATCGCCCAGGTGCAGAACGCGGACGGTGGCTTCGCGTTCTGGGAGCGCGGGCGGGAATCGGAGCCGTACCTGACCGCGTTCGTCGCGAACGCGCTCGTGCGTGCCCAGACCAAGGGCTACGCGGTTCCGCCGGGGCTGCTGGAGAAGGTGAAGCCGTACCTCGCGGACATCGAGAGCCACTACCCGGCAGCGCCGTACGACTACCCCCTCGACGTGCAGCACTCGATCTCGGCGTTCGCGCTGTACACGCGCAAGCTGATGGGCGACGTCGACATCGCGAAGGGGCAGCGCCTGATCCGCGATGCCGGCGGGGTGGAGAAGCTACCGATGGAAGCGAACGGCTGGCTGCTCTCGCTGATGGCCGGCAACGCGGACGCCAAGGCGCAGCGCGACGCGATCACGCGCTACGCGCTGAATCACGTGGCCGAGACCGCGGGCGCGGCGAACTTCACGACGAGTTACTCCGACGGCGGCTACCTGCTGCTCGCGAGTGATCGCCGCGTCGACGCGGTGATGCTCGAGGCTCTGATTCTGGACAACCCCGCATCGGATCTGATCCCGAAGCTCGTGACGGGGCTGCTCGCGCATCGCAAGGCCGGCAAGTGGCTCAACACGCAGGAGAACGTCTACGCGCTGCTCGCGATGGACCTGTACTTCCAGACGTACGAGAAGGCGACCCCGAACTTCATCGCGCGCGTGTGGCTCGGCGCCGACTACGCGGGTGACCATCCGTTCAAGGGTCGCTCGACGGAGTCCTTCGGGATCGACATCCCGATGGTGGATGTCGCGGCGCACGACCACCAGTCACTCACCATCCAGAAGGACGGGACCGGGCGGCTCTACTACCGCATCGGCATGACGTACGCGCCCGCGAGCCTGAAGCTCGACGCGGCCGATTACGGCTTCGTGGTGGCGCGCAGCTACGAGGGAGCGGATGCCGCGAGCGACGTGGTGAAGCAGGCGGACGGGACGTGGAAGATCAAGGCGGGTGCGCGCGTGCGCGTGCGCCTGAGGATGGTGAACGAGAACCGCCGCTATCACGTGGCGCTCGTGGATCCGTTGCCCGCAGGGCTCGAGCCGATGAACCCGGCCCTCGCCACGACCGGGCCGGTCCCACCCGGCGATCGCGCGGCCGAGGAAGCGCGCGGCGGTCGTTACTGGTGGTGGTACGGGCCCTGGTACGAGCACCAGAACATGCGGGACGAGCGCGTCGAGGCGTTCACCGAGCTGCTGTGGGAGGGCGTGCACGAGTACGAGTACGTGGCGCGCGCGACGACGCCGGGGACCTTCGTGGTGCCGCCGCCCAAGGCGGAGGAGATGTACATGCCCGAGACCTTCGGGCGGGGCGCCTCCGACCGCGTGATCGTCGAGTAGACGCGGTACCGTCCGCCCGGCATGACCTCGCTCGTCTTCATCGATGGCAATCCGTTGCGCGCGGCCGAGGTCGGGCGACTGGCGCCAGGCCTCACGTTCACCGTGGAGGCCCTGCAGGCGGGCTTCTCCACGAGCGCCAACGATCCGGCGCAGCGTGCACGCGACAAGGTGCTCGCGCATGCGACCACCGGCGGCGCGTTCGCGGAGGCGGTCGACCTGACCACGATGGACGGCAAGAGCCTGCGCCTCGAGCTCGACACCGAGAACGAGAACCGGTTCTGCAAGTGGTGGCGCGAGACGCCCACGCGCATGCACCTCGCGATCGCGGTGCGGCGCGCGCCCGGCGCGGAGGTCGAGGTGTTCACGGCGCAGTGCGAGGGCCGCATCGCCGACAAGCCGGCGGGACCGCACCTGCTCGGCTGGGACCGGCTGTTCGTGCCGGCGGACGCGGACGCGACGCTCGCGCAGCTCTGCGAATCGGGCGAGGCCGTGGCGTTTCGCCGCGACGCCTACGGGCTGCTCGCGCGCTCGCTGGGCCGCTGAGGTATCGGGATACCCACCCGGTCCGCTGCCCTCCCGGTCGTGAGTAATTCCGTTGGCTGGGTTACCGAATCGTTCCGCGCATTGCGCTGCCAATGAACAATTCCAGTGCGGATCGCTATCGGATCGTTTCCTGTTGATGTGAGACCGGCCGAATGTTCCAACCAGAAGGGGCTGCCAGGTGGCGGCGGCTTTTGCGGGAGGAGCAGTAACGATGACGATGGGCACCGTGAAGTGGTTCAACGACGCCAAGGGCTACGGCTTCATCAGCCGAGCGGATGATGAGAAGGACGTCTTCGTCCACTACTCATCGATCGCCGGCGATGGCTTTCGCACCCTGGTCCAGGGGCAGGCCGTCGAGTACGAGGAGGTGAATGGTCCCAAGGGGCTCTTCGCCGCCAAGGTCCTGGCGACGGGCACGGGCCCGATCCCGGTGATCGGCCGCGAGCACCGCGAACACGCCGAGCTCAGCGCGCCAGCTGCGTCGCTCTGAACTCGCCCGACTTCGTCTTCGTCAGCACGATCGCGAACGTGCTCTTCGACGTGCGCACTTGCACGACGAGGTTGCCGGCGGGCAGCGCGGCTCCACTGGTGCCGTACTCGCCGGGCGTGAGCAGCTTCCAGTCCTTCATCGGACCGGACTCGACGATGAGCCCCGAGTACATGTCCTTGAGATCGCCGGCCGTCTGCGCGGCGATCTGGCCACCGGCGTAGAACGGCAGCTGCGAGTACTTCACCAGCTTGTCGACCTGCGCGGTCGC